>NZ_JBHFNU010000091.1:0-21439 GCF_041929145.1 Aerosakkonema sp. BLCC-F183
ACATTCAGGACACCTGAATATCCGTTCTTTGAGTGAGAGCGAATTTTTAACCTGACCGCAGTTGGAGCAAGTTTTACTGCTAGGGTAGAACCTGTCCACAAACACCAACCGACTTCCGTAAAGCTGGCATTTGTACTCCAACTGACGACGAAACTCGTAAAAGCCCATGTCTCCAATAGCTTTAGCTAGCTTCCGATTGGCCATCATGCCGGATACGTTGAGGTCTTCCAAACCAATAACAGCGTGGTTCTTGCTGATATAGGTCGTCAGTTTGTGCAACGTGTCTTTACGGATGTTGGCGACTTTTCGGTGCAGCCGTGCTATCTTGAGTTGAGCTTTTTTGTAGTTAGAGGAACCGACAACTTTGTGACGCAGTAAGTACTGAAGACGCACGAGTTTTTTCTCATACTTCTTGTAACTTTTAGCACCCTTAAATTTCTTACCTGTGGAAAGTGTGGCAAGGGAATTGATACCCAAATCTACACCAACGCAATCAACAGACTTAGTGGTAATAGTTGGTTCTACTTCCATCAGGAAGGAAATAAACCATCGCTCAGCGTGACGGGAAATTGTCACCGACTTAGGCATAACACCTTGAGGAAGTCGCTCATAAGTCTTGAGCCAACCAATCACAGGTAGCTTAACCTTGAAGTGTTCTATCTTGATGGAGCCATCAAGAGTAAAACTATCTTTCCTGCCTTTTTTCTTAAACCTTGGCACCCCTGATACTTTCTTTCTGCACCTATCCCACGCAACACTCAGTTGCCTCAAGGCATACTGAGGAGCGCATTTTGATACCTCGTAATACCAAGGATTGCTCGGTTTGACCAACGCAACTAGCCACTTATGTAGGTCAATGGCGGTAGGGAACTTAATTTTGTCGTTGGGATTAGCTTTGTTGTTGTCCAAAATTTGCTTGGTCAACCCCAATCCCCAATTCCAAGCGTGTCTTGCTGTCCCTGCGTGTTTGGACAACATTGTACGCTGGGTATTGTTAAGTTTGAGTTCTGTCTTAAAACCTAGTAGCATCTCAATATTGTACAGCATAAGCCGGACAAAAATATGTCAAAGCGACTAGATTTAAGACTGCCAGAGGAAGATATTGCGCTACTTGAGGCATACTGCAAGGCAACCGGAGCTACAAAAACGGGAACGGTTAGAATGCTGTCCAGATGCTCAAAGATGAACATTTGTTAGCGATTGTTAGAAAAAGGCTCTCTGTTGATTAACCCAGCCTTTACAAAGTTTAATACTTCCTCTAATCTTCGCGTAGTTCTGCTAAAAGTGTCAATTAAGTTTAAGGTCTAGGGGGCAGGGGAGCTAAAAGTCATCCCGACGCCATTTTTAAGGTAGAATGCTTATATCAAAAATAGGTAAATTTGTCAAGCATTGCCAGTGGCAAGCGAATAAATCGGGTGATTGAATGCCGATACTGGCGATCGCAGGCGCAGCCGGAAACGGCCAAAGTCTGTCAAAATAAATATCATCTTCCTGCAAATCAAATTGCAGTAAGTACGTTGCAGGCGGTGCTGAAAGTAATTGCAATAATCCGTATCCCAGTTTGTAGAGCCCTTGACGTTTAGCGTCCGATAAATGTATTGGTTGATTGTAGCTCTCGGTCAGCCCGTCCACAAGACCGATCGCCTCCCCATAAAGCGGCCCTTTCCCCGTCAACACCACTGGTAGCCAAAACTTACCCTCTCCGATCGCATATCCCAACTCTCGATCGACCAGACCTTGCAAACCTTCTACATCCCCACAAGCTTGATATATTTTTTCATGAGTAAATGAAATATCCTTTGGTAGATTCAGCGTCAAAGGACATAACAGAATTTCCCTTGCATCGCCACTTTCCACCAAACTAATATTATCGAGATATTTTGAATACAGAATATCTAATTCATCAGCTTTAATCGATCGCGTCACCGCATTTCCCACCGGATAGCTTGCTACTGCTTTCTGGAGAGCCGCCACCATTGCACAAGTAGTTGGAGATGAAGCAACCACCTCACCAGTTGCATCCACCTCCGCCTCAACTATCAGCCAAACTTCAAGCATTACCGAAGCTAGGCAAACTGGGGCGACCTGCACCCAGCCGTTGGAAACTAGGTAGATCGAGCCTCCCGCTAGCACTGCGGCTTTTCGCCGCCAGACGATAGCTCACACTTTGCAATTCTGCGTGCAGCTGTCGGTTTTCCCGTTGTAGCTGAGCCAGTTTCTCTTTTACCGGCCCTAAACGTTCGGCAAACTTCTGGCGATAGATTTGCGGTAATTCTTGCACCACTTGTTCTAACATCCGACTCCGGTCTGTCAGTTCTTGCACAGTCTGACGCAGATGATATATTTCCGCATCGCGATCGGCAATCTGCTGTTGATAAAACGCAACTTGCTGCTCGACTCCTTGCAGTTGTTCTCGCAGAGCCAGCATTTGAGATTGATTGCGCTCAGATAGCTCCGGAGCGGGAAGAAAAGTCGTATTGCCTTTGACTAAGCGGAACAGTTCCTGAGACAGCTGTTGTACCAGTTGGTCTCGCAACTGCAACTCTTCCCGCAGGTGAAATACTTCTGATTTAAGCGTTTGTTGGGTTTGGATTTCAGTTTGGCTCACAAGGGCTCACAACTCCTCTGCAACGATCTTGCCAGTCCTGGCGGCAACACGCGCCGATTGTGTTGCCAAATTAACGCCCATTCTATCATGCTTGGCGGGGAAAGGGAGCTTATAGAGTGGGGGAAGTCAAAAGTCAAAAGTCAATCATTCAAAATTCCTCCCTCTCCCTCTCCCTCTTCCTCTTGCCTCTCTCCTTTTCCCTTTCCCTCATTCCTTTTGACTTTTGACTTTTAACTTTTGACTTTTCCCTCTTCTTATGCTTCTGCGGCAACTGCTTCAGATTTGGCGGCAGCTTCTTCTTGCTTCAAAGTTAAATAGCGAATTACCTCATCGCTCAAACGCATAGCGCGTTCCATCGGAGCCACAAAAGCACCGTTGCCTTTGTAGTTCATCTGGACGTAGATACCATCGCGTTGTCTTTTAATTTCGTAAGCCATCCGGTGCTTGCCGCGATTTTGGATTTCGATATCTTGGGCTCCGTTGTCGCGCAGCAGAGTCTGATATTTTTCGATCGCCTGATTCACCTGTTCGTCGGTCAAATCCGGACGCAAAATATACATTGTTTCGTAAACGTTCATGGCCATTTTCTCCTTGTGGACAATTAAGGCTACTCTCTACCAGTACGCAAACCATCCAGTTGCGATCGTCCTTCGAGAAAGGCTGGTATGACCGAACACACCCGCCCCACCCTATCAAGTGCGATCGACTGCGATGCGCTCAAGCTCAAGTAGCAAGGATTTACCATCTTACCATTAGGACTGGCTACTGGGTAAGAGCCCTACAGGATTTTTGACTTTTAACTTTTGACTTTTAACTTTTAACTTTTGACTTTTGACTTTTGACTTTTAGCTTTTGACTTTTGACTTTTAGCTTTTGACTTTTGACTTTTGACTTTTGACTTTTGACTTTTGACTTTTGACTTTTGACTTTTAACTTTTGACTTTTGACTTTTGACTTTTGACTTTTGACTTACCAAGGGTTACCGATCATCGTGAAAGCAGCCCAATAATAAGGATGGGAGAAATTACGATTAGTGCTTCTGGATAGTTCTGACGGCAAGGGAATACCGCCTTTATTTCCGATACCGCGTAACTGACCCTCCTCGACGCGCACTTGTCCTGTGATGAGAGCGACTTGTGCCTGTCTGAGTGCTTCTGCACGAATAGGAGCTGTTTTTAAACGTTCGTAGAACTCCGTCATCAGTCCCAAAGTGCCTTCATCGCTGACGTACCACAAACTTGCCAGTGCTGACTGCACTCCCGCCTGCACAGCCAATCCAGCAAATCCCAATTCTACATCTTTATTGCCGATCGCCGTGCGACAAGCGCTCAACACCAGCAGGTGTACGGGAGGGTTATTCCAGTCAAAGCTTCGCATTTGGTCTATTCCCATTTTGGTATCCCAAAACTGGATATAGGAGTTACTTACTGGGCCAGGGCGGAATTGGGCATGGGTAGCCAAGTGTACGATCGCAAAAGCTTTCTCTTCCCGTTGGGATTTGAGATTATTGACAGTAAAGGCTTCGTTGATAGCGATATTTCCAGACCACAACTGGGTAGCAATAGTAGTTAACTCCACCGGTACTGCCGGTAAAGGATTTTGGTCTGTAAACTTAGACGCGCCCATTGCTAAAACCGATGCGTTTTTGAGATTGAAGTAATGCGGATTGGTCAAGCTGAAACTGGGCATTACGGAAACGCTGTATTTCTGGACTAGAAATTGCTTGCCATCATGGAGAGCTGCTATGGGCAAGGATCTCAAACCAGCATCCGGAATAAAGATCAGGTTCTGAATACCTCGTTTTTCTAATTCCGGTTGCAGCGGTTTGATTATCCATTGGTAAAGTTGTTGAGCGGATTTTAAATAGCTGGTTGTACCGAGTTTGGTTGTATCGGTCACTTCGCTCTGAAGTTCTCTAGCTTGGGCGACAATTTGCGATCGCGTCACGTTAGGGATGCGCTGACGAATTGGTTCCCCTGTTGCTGTAATTAGCACCATTTCTACTGCGTCATTATCGTGGATTTGGCAATTTTCTCGTGCTGGTTGAGCGTTAGCAGTTGAATTTTGACTGTTTGGTTTTTGCTCAACATTTAGCAACGGTTGTTTGGGACAAGTTACCAGTTCATCTACTGTTCCCTTTCCGCGACTGAATACTATATAGATAAGTGCTGGTTTGACATTGGTTTGTTCTTCCGTTTCCTTCAGAGTATTTTGGATTTCTGCCAAGCTTTTGATTCGCGTCGGCGTATTTAACCCTATATAAGATTCGTAGTCTTGTGTGAAGACTTCCTCGAATACTCCCTGCACGAAGTCGATGGGTGCTTTAGGAATACCTTCAACTATTGTCGGTCGCGGTGCGGAATTTGCCCGCTCGGTTACCGACTCAGAAATCTCAGTCGGTACTGGTGGGGGTTCCGGTGCGGGTGGCGGTTCCGGTGCGGGTGGCGGTTCCGGTGCGGGTGGTGGTTCCGGTACTGGTGGTGGTTCCGGTGCGGGTGGTGGTTCCGGTGCGGGTGGTGGTTCCGGTGCGGGTGGTGGTTCCGGTGCGGGTGGTGGTTCCGGTGCGGGTGGCGGTTCCGGTGCGGGTGGCGGTTCCGGTACTGGTGGTGGTTCCGGTGCGGGTGGCGGTTCCGGTACTGGTGGTGGTTCCGGTACTGGTGGCGGTTCCGGTGCGGGTGGTGGTTCCGGTGCGGGTGGTGGTTGGTCTGAGGTAATCAGTTGAATATTACCCAAAGTGAAGGGGCCTGGGAAAGATTGGGTAGGCGCAATAGTATCAGACCCAGTTGTTATCGCACCAGCAGATCCGTTTGTCGTGGCATCACCTACAATAAACGGCACACCCAAATCTCCTCCGGCATGACGGATAATAATTGAACCCTTGCCTGTACCGCCAGCAGTGGAAATACTGCTGCCGTCAGGTAATGTGCCGATCGCACGGAAGAAACGCGCTGTGGTAATATCTACGCTGCCGCCGGTGCCGTTCGTTCCTCCCTGTGCGTTGATGCTGCCAACTTGAATATCGTTGGGAGGGTCGAGGAAGACGGAACCGCCTTTACCGACTGTAGCGCTAACATCTATATTGCCGGTGTTGATGCGATCGCCTGACACAACGGTAACAGCACCGCCTGCTTCTACGCCTGTGGATCTCAAGTCACCTGCTGTCACGGCTGCTTTTTCGCTGTAAAGTCCGATCGATCCGCCTGTTTTAGTACCAGATGAAGCATCTAGGTTGCCGGTTTGGATCGTGCTGTTGTTGCTGACGATGGTAATATTGCTACCAGTGGTGGTGATATTGCCAGTGTTGATACTGCCGTTGGTTCTGAGATCTACGGTGTTGGTGGTATTGATATTTCCTTTTATATTAATGTCGCCAGTTCCAGCAGCGTGCTGTAAGCTACTGGCTGCGATCGTTCCAGCAGCTGTAAAGTTGTTGGCATTGGCGATCGCAATGTTACCAATTCCGCTGACCGCACCCTTGAAGGTAATGTTACCCGTGCCGGCATTCAATGTTAAGTTGTTGGCTTTACCCACTTCGCTATCCAGAACATTGAAGGTGATGTCTTGACCGCCACCGCTACTGAAGTAAGCATCATCGATCAGAGTTACCGGCATATTAAATGAGAGCGCTTTGGCGGTGACAATACCTCCGGCGACAAAAACTCTCTGTGCGTTGAGGATATCGATGTTGGCAAGCGGTCCTCCCGTACCAACAGCACCGTTAAATGTGACGTTGCCTGTGTTAGAAAGGGTTAATTGTCGATCGCCATTAACTGTGTCGGTGAAGGTGATATCACCAGTACCCGCATTAAGGGTGACATCATTTCCCAAGATGACATTGCGTCCGACGGTGATATTTCGATTTGCGGTGGTGATGTTGGCGTTGAGGGTAGTTACCGCGCTATCGAGGGTGATGGAAGCGTCATCGATGCCGGTGATTAAGCCGTTGACTTGGATTGCACCTGCTCCCGCACGAATTGTTACTGGGTCTGAGAATGTGACTTTATTTACTATTGTTGTGCCGATACTATCGGTGCGTCCGATGGTGATGGAACTGAAACCATTTTGTAATAAGGCGATTTCGGCATCTGTGAGCGTGAAAGCACCGGGTATAGCTGTATTAATTGCTACATTACTCTCTTTAGTTGCAGGCTGAAGCACAAGTGTGTTGCTACCGCTCACCAATCCGCCAAAGTCGATTTCACCAGCTGTCAGGGTGAGGGGATTGTTGCCTGCGGTTAAGCTGGAATTGAAAGCGATCGCACCTGTACCGGGATTAAATGTGACATTGCCAGTCAGTGTTACTGCGCCGGTGAAGCGGATATCTTTATTATTGGTGATGATATCGCCGGCGGTGAAGATCGCACCTTGGCCGATCTGATTGAAGGCGGCATCTAACTTCATATCGGCAGCATCGGCAATTGTTACCAATTCGCTGTTGTTGATGGTGACACCGCCGTTATTGCTAGTGGCGATCGCACCACTCAAGTTAAAATTGTTACCTGTTAAGTTGATGCCAGTGGGAGTGTTGGTATCCAAATTTCCGAGATTTGTTGTACCCTCAGAAACCCGGTTTCTTGGAGAAACCGGGTTTCTGGTCTGAGTGATACTGGCAGCAGTTATCGCACCTGCTTTCACATTGTTGCTATTTTCGATAACTAAATTTCCGATTCTAGTTTGATTTCCCACCGCGTTCGCAAAGGCGATATTCCCTCCCGCAGTTAAACTCAAATCGAAATTGCCATCAACAATATTATTAAAATTGATATCGCCACCATTTTTACCAGTATTGAGAGCAACATTACCTGTGAGAGTAACGGGACTGCTAAAAGTAATATTATCATCGGTAGTTGCGATATCGACAGCAATCGTAACTGCGCCAGCACCGATTTGATTAAACGCGCCATCTAAATTAAATTTAGTAGTCGCCGCCAGTGCTAACGGACTGCTGTTATTAATTGTGAAACTGCCACCATTTGTAGTGGTGACATTACCGTTGAGATTGAAGCTGTTACCTGTTAAGTTGATGCCAGTGGGAGTGTTGGTATCTAAATTTCCGAGATTTGTCGTACCGTTACCCGATTTCTGAGTGATACTGGCGGCAGTTATCGCTTGTGCGGTGACGTTATTGGCATTGTTAATTGTAAAATTAGCGAGTCGAGTAATGTTGCCGATATCGCCAACGATAATATTTCCCGTACCTGTTTCCAGAGTGAGATTGGTAACGCCATTAATTGTACCGTTTAAATTTAAATTACCGCCGCCAATTGCACCGGTGCTGAGGATAATGTTGTTGCCAATTTGGGTATTGCCGTTGATGGTAATATCTCGATCGGCTGTAGTGATATTGGCGTTGAGTTTAGTTGTGCCGCTGAGGGTAATAGAGGAGTTGTCAGTTCCTGTAATTGCACCGTTGACTAGAATTGAACCTGATGGAGACTGAATAATGACTGGATCGCTGAATGCGATCGCATTATTTAATGATATCACACCGCTGCCATTACTGCGTCCGATCGTAATCGCATTAAAACCATCAGCTAGTGCGGTAAAATTGGCGGCTGCAATGTCTAAGTTTTGGCTGGCTGTGAATGGCTGAAGTAAAATATTGCCTTTACCTTGTACCGAATTAGCTGCACCGTTGAAATTAATTTGATTGCTGGTTAAACTGATATTCCCAGTCCCCGATAAGCCTGTTGAATTGATGCCGGAAACGGTAATGCTGAGGGGAGATTCTAGCACAATTTGTCCGCCACTTCCCTGCACAGAATTTGTTTCCAGATTACCTGTGCTAGTATTAATCGCTCCGCTTGTACTGGCAATAGTAATAATACCGCTATTGCCGTTTTTGGTAATGGAATGAATCGCGCCTGCGGTGATATTGCCATTGGCATTGAGGATGATATTACCGCCATCGCTGTTATTGGAATCGGCGTTTAAAATAGCTCTGGCAGTTTCGATCGCACCTTGTTTGCTCACGATCGTCATATCACCGCCATTGCCAACACTACTGGAGTAAGAATTTATGCCAGCAGTGGTGATGTTGCCGTTAGCTTCTATGTCGATCGCACCGCCGTTTCCAGTCACTGCACTGGAATCGAGCGTACCTGCACTGGTATTAATTGTGCCTGCGGTGCTAGTGAGTGCGATCGTTCCACCAGTACCTGACGATTGCGATCGCGAATTGATATTGCTTGCAGTGATATTTCCAGTGGAATTCAGTGCAATTGTGCCACCATTGCCAGTGGAAGATGAGTTAAGCGTGGCGGTGGTGGTATCAATTGTTGCTCCCGTCAGGGTAATCGCGCCTCCCGACGAAACTAAATCTTTGGCAATCATTAACGCTCCCGAACTGGTCATGGAAATTTGTCCGCCGTCGGTAGACAAATTGCCGATCGGGAAATTCAAATTAATTTGACTGGGAGTGGTGGCGTTACCGATAAAAACAGCCGCTCCATTTGTAGTAATGTTGCCGTTGAGGTTAACAATTCCAGGAGTGTTGATATTTAAAGGATTGTCTGTCCCGCTACCCAAAGAACCTAAAACGATCGCACTTGTGGTGATGTTTTGCGCCGCAGCAAGTGCGATCGCACCGCCATTTCCATTAACCGCAGAAGCATTCAGCGTACCTGCACCGGTATTAATTGTGCCAGCGGTACTGGTGAGCTTAATCGCTCCCGCATCTCCGTTCTTGCTGGAAGAAGAATTGATATTTCCTGTACTGATATTATTAGCAGCTTGGAAAGTAATTGCACCGCCATTACCGTTTTCAGAATAGGAAGATACAACATTGAAACTTGTATCGATCGCACCCGATGTACTCTCTAGCGAAATATTACCCCCATTGCCAGTACCCCCGTTTACTACATAGGAAAGTAGCTGTCCCGCAGTAATATTGCCTTGCGCTTTCAGGGTAATTTCCCCACCCTTACCGAAAGTAGTTCCCGCCTCTAGTTTGCCGATGCTAGTATCGATCGCACCAGATGTGCTGATCAGGGAAATATTCCCCGCATTGCCCGTACTCCCTTCTCCTACTAAACTGATAATGTTGCCAGTTTTGATATCGCCTGCTGCGTTGATGGTAACTGACCCGCCATTACCGATGGTATTATTTTGCGTGCGGCTTTCTATCGTACCGGCGCGAGTGTCAACTGCACCCGATGTACTATTAAAGGTAATGTTACCGCCATTGCCAGAACTGGCGGCGAGGGAAGATAAATTGCCTGTGGTAATATTGCCCTTAGCCTTCAGTGCGATCGCTCCCGCATTTCTACTCGCAGAAGCAGAATCGAGTTTACCGAGACTCGTATCGATATTGCCGCTGTTACTGGTAATAGTAATTCCGGCTGGTGCGGTAATATTACCTGCGGTGATATTTTGATTGGCAATCAGAGTAATCGCAGCGTCGCTGGTACCTCTAATAGACCCGCCAGGAGTAAAAGCGATCGCACCCGCACCCACAGGAGATTGAATGGTGACCGGATCTTGGAAAGTCACAGCACCTTCAACTGAAATTGTACCGCTGCCATCCACTCTTCCGATCGTAATTGAACTGAAACCATCTTGAATTCGATCTAAAGATGGCCCTAAATCTAAAGCAGGTGAATCGGGTAAAGGTTCCCCCACACCCAATTTAATATTTAAACTGGGAGTAGAAGGTTGAATCGCCAAAGCGCCACCATTTGCAGACACAGGCGCAGCAAAAAAGGACATTTCGTCCGCAATCAAAGTCAGATTGTAGATATCCGCTGCCAAACTGGAATTAAAAGTTATCGTGGCAGTACCGGCATTAAACGTCGTATTTCCCGTGAGAGTTAGTGGCGATGCAAACGAGATATTGTCGTTCGTAGTGATTAAATTACCGGCAATAGTAACCGCACCAATACCATCTTGAGTGAAAGCACCATCCAGATTGAAGTTATCTGCCTTCAGATTTAAATTGCTCGCATTCGTGATGGTAACGCTGCCGTTATTGGTCGTAGTAACGCTGTTATTGAAATTGAGGATACCGCTGGAATTAATATCGATGTTACCCGCCACCTTCATAGTGGATTTGATATCCACATTTTGACCGTTAATATTTAAACCGGTGAGTGGAGTGCCGCCGCCAATAGCATTATTAAATTGAATATTACCCGCACCGGCATCAACAGTGAGAATACTTGCGCCATCAACTGTACCGGAGAAAGAAATATCGCCTCCACCTAATGCGCCAGTACCCAGGATCGGATTACC
This sequence comes from Aerosakkonema sp. BLCC-F183, assembly GCF_041929145.1. Lineage (NCBI taxonomy): Bacteria > Bacillati > Cyanobacteriota > Cyanophyceae > Aerosakkonematales > Aerosakkonemataceae > Aerosakkonema > Aerosakkonema sp. BLCC-F183. Next base: position 10,838 of record NZ_JBHFNU010000091.1, read on the forward strand.
ACTCAAAACAGTGTTACCGTTGAGGATGATATTTTGCTCGGCTGTCTTGATATCTGCCGCTAAATTAATAGTCGGAGCGGTTAGAGTTATCGAAGCGTTATCAACACCCGTAATAGGCGCGATCGCAGAAATCACACCCGTTGGCGATTGCAGCGTCACCGGGTCTTTAAAAGTAACAGCACCCTTAACTGAAATAGTGCCACCGCCATCAGAACGTCCGATCGTAATTGAACTGAAGCCATCTTGCAAGTTATTGAATATAGACGCTGACAACTCCAAATCTTCTGCCGCAGTGCCGCCAACTATCACAATATTGTGACTCGCCGTAAAAGGCTCCAGCAAAATATCACCCTTGCCGGAGATAGTGTTGTTCAAGTCGATCGAATCGCTAGTAATACTGATATTGCCTGTACCGGATAAGCCTAGAGCATCAATAATACCTGCCGTAACTCCGTTGGGGGAAGTTAATTGAATATCTCCAGCATTACCACTACTGGAGGCAGAAACAAGCGTACCGAAACTGGTGTCAATCTTCCCACCCGTGCTGTTAAGCACAATCTTGCCGCCATCTCCACCACCAGAAGAACTGGAATTGATATCTTTGGTCGCACTTATAGCAGTTGAGCCAAAAGATTTGATATCGCCGACCGCATTGACAGTAATATTGCCGCCACTGCCATTAGTAGAAGTCGATATCATCGAGCTACTAACAGCACCGCTGCTGCTGGTAACATCGATCGCACCGCCACCAGAAAAGCCACTAGAATTGATGCCACCTACAACAATATCGTTGACTGCGGTGAGACTGACATTTCCACCCACACCGTTGCCACCGCGACAGGGTATTGCTGTCGCCGAACAAGAATTTAGAGCGCCGGGAATGCTGGGATTAACTGTCGTCGTATCAATCTTGCCACCCGCCTTGAGGGAAATATTGCCGCCGCGAAATTCCCCGTAGGAATTTAGATCGACTGTTTCGATATCGCCAACAGCATTGAAAGCGATGTTGCCGCCATTACCTTTGATAGCGATCGCATTAATATTAGGTGTAGAGCCATTGGCAGTAATATTACCGCCAGAATCGATCGAAACATTACCACCATCGCCGCCATTGCTGACACCAGATGATACACTGCCATATTGAATATTGCCTGCTGCATTGAGGACGATCGCACCCCCATTACCAACAGTAGCACCGGAGTTAAGAGTGCCAGCAGATGTATCGATATTGCCGCCAGTGCTGGTAATGCGAATTTCTCCACCATTACCCGTGCCAATGTTGCTGGAATTGATATTGCCCGTGATGATATCATTGGGGCTAGTAAGGACGATCGCTCCCCTATTGTCAGCTTCGGAACTGGTATCTAAAACACCGCCGCCAGTCTCTAGAGAGCCAACAGTGCTGTTGAGAGTAATAGAGCCGATACCGGTAATTTGAACTAAACCGTTATTTTGCAGGACAATAGCGCTATCAACTTGAGTTCCTTTAGTGCCGCCTTTTCCTGTGAAGTTGATATTTCCATCGATCGAAGTAACCTTGCCTCCGGAAATGCCATCGATCAGTATCCCCGGATTGGTATCAGTTCCATTACCGCCACTGCCGTCGAGGGTAACATTTCCCGTTCCGATCGATCGTACCTCACTGCCGACACCCGCTCCGCTACTGTTGCCAATAAAAATTCCCGTATTCTTTGTCCCAGTCGCGTTAGTGCTGCCAATACCGATCAGGGTAATATTTCCCGTCCCCTTCGATTCCACCACACCATCATCATCAATTGCAATCCCGTGATTGCCACTCGTCGTCCCCAAACTTCTCCCAGTCAGAGTGATATTTCCATCTATAGAACTGACTCTAGAATCTGCGGTAACGATCGCAATGCCTTGATTGGCATCCGTCCCAGCACTCCCAGTACCATCAAGGATAACAGCCCCCGTACCCGTTGATTCCACCGCCGCACCGTTACCGATTAAAATACCGTTATTATCAGTTCCGATGCCAGTACCCACACCAGTCAGCCGGATTTCTCCATTTTCTGCACTCACCAGCGAGCCTGCATTGAGCATCCGAATGCCGAAATTTTGATCTATCCCGACACCACCAGTACCGCTGAGGGTAATAGTCCCACTTCCGTTAGTTTGCAGATTGCTGTCGAATAAAGTAATGCCTTCGTTATTACCGCTAGTAGCACCACCAACACCCGTGAGTTGAATATTGCCGCCTTGAGCGTTAACTGCGCTGAAGATGAGAGAGATGCCGATATTAGAGATGCTATCTCCTCTACCAATACCGATAAAATTAGCTCCGTTTGTATTGATTGTGGCATTGTTGAGGCTCAGAGCGCCGCCATTAATATTATCCGCATCTGCGTTGAGCGTTACTGCACCACCGTTAGTAGTGATACTGGCATTAGCTACAGAAATGCTGTTATTAGCTTCGGCTGTAATTCCCACTCCGGGTGTAACAATATTAATATCTGCATTAAAATCAATATTATTAGTAGCTTGCAAAATTACATTCGCAGTTGCATTGTCGATCGTACCATTGTTGATAGTATTATTTCCACCCGGATTATCCCCAAATTGGTCATTTGCTGCTAATTCAGCAGGATTGTTTGCGCCAACCGCGATGGTGATATTGGCCGGATCTAAAAGCAAACTGCCAAAAGAACCATCAGTCCCAGACAGATCTACTTTCCCTGCAAAATCAAGGAACTCCTTACCCGATACCTCCGCAAAGCCACCCTTACCACCAACACCACCTCCCCGCGCCCCAATCGTACCGTAGAAGCGGGTCGCTTCATCCGCCCAAACAATTACACGTCCGCCATTCCCCGCAGTTAAACCATCAGCAGAAATAACAGAATCTTTACTCACAAATGTACGCGAGGCATTCGGAACTGTGCCTTTACCTTGATAATCTCCACCAATTCGCACATTACCGCCGCCGTTCATCCCATCAGCATTAATATTGCCGCTGATTACACCAACTTTGTTACCAAAAATATTAACATTACCGCCAGTTTGTCCGGAAACGTTAATAACGCCAGAGGCAATAGCCGCATTACCTTCTGTGGGAATCTGAATCCCAGAACCTGTTAGCTGGATGCTCCCATCTTGATTAACTGCGATATTAGTTGCATGACCGCCATTCCCCCCAGTTAACATTTGCGGTAAAGATGCGATCGCACTTGTCCAATTATTCGGCCCAGCATTACCCCCCAGCGGCTGAATTTCCAAACCAAGCACAAACCCAGTTTGAGAAAGTCTCACCAAACTAGAACCCGGAACTGCCGTAACGGTGATGTTTCCCCCAGGTGCAGCAAGTTGTCCGGTGTTGATAACTGTCCCACCCAATAACGTTAAATCTTGCCCCACTCCCACCGTTAAATTCCCGGAATTAACTATACTTCCCGGTTGATTCATAGTGAAGGCAAAACTATTGGGCGTTCCTACCAGAGAAGCATAATTATTACTTCCAATTGCATTAAACCAATTGTTGCCAAAGCCAATCCCATTCGCCGTTGTTGCGGTAAAAGCAGCAGGCACATTTAAACTGGCATTTGCACCAAAGACAATGCCAGATGGATTCATTAAAAATAAATTGGAATTGCCACCCGTAACTTGAATTAAACCGTTAATATAAGAAACATTGCCGCCGCTAACTCTGGCTAAAATATTGAGGATATCCGGTCTTGATAAAAAGTTGGCAATTTGCCCCTTATCCAGACCAAATTCCGTAAAACTGTGAAATAAGTTTGCCCCATCTCCAGATGTTTGCCCACCCGTAATATCGAAGCCGTTCCCATTAGGGGTGACCGCCGTTCCAGTACCGTCTGGCGCGGGAACGATCGACTGTGCCAGAACAGGTGCCGTCTGTAAGCCAACACTCCCCACCAAGGCTGGAAAAAGCCAACACAAAACGGTAGAAACCGAGTAATTATTCCCTTTGGTATATTGACTTTTTAATTGACGCTTGTTACTGCTTGGGGAAACACGGTTAAGGCTTTCCATATTGGCAGCTAAATACTTAGAAGTGATTGTTCTAACATAGTATCTCCGTTTCTAAGCATCAAGAATTAGTGAGATTCTTAAAAAAAATTATTAATTTAGGGTTGATGCTGAAACTGCTTGGCCTATTTTGGTAGGGGTAATTCATGAATTACCCCTACAATAGCTACAGGACATCATTAGACATCTCCTCCAAAAGAATCTTGGCAGGCAGGATGCCTACCCCACAAGAATTTTTGGAGATGTCTAATATAACGACGCAGCCGTTCGGGTTAAGGTCGAGTAATTGACCGATCTTGTGCAGAAGCTCGATCGCCTTCAGATAAATCATCGCTAGCAGGAACAATTTGTCTGGGTTCTTCGTCAGCGAATGGATTGTGGAAAAACGAGCCTGTTTGCGGTGGTAAAGTTGGCTCAAATACGATTTCGGCAATACTTTTAAACACACCCGTAAACGGAATTGCCAGAATTACTCCTAACAATCCACCCAACTTCGCTCCTAATAACAAAGAAACGAAAATAATCACAGGCGATAAACCGGTAAGATTCCCCATAATCCGGGGTGCGAGCAAATTATCTTTAACTTGCTGAACGGCGATCGCTACCGCCAATACTTGCAGCGCCAACCACCAATTAATGAAGGCTACCACAATTACTACTGTGCCAATTCCTAAAGTTGCTCCCACAAAAGGAATCACCTCCATAAACCCGATGAAGACGGCAAATAGCAGGAAAAATGGTACTCGCAGCACCCAAAATGTCAGACTCAGAGTTGTTGCCATAAATAATCCCAACAATAGCTGACCTGTGATAAATCTTTGCAGGTTTCGTTGCAGGGATTCTGTTAAAGAGTCTCGAATGAGAGGCGAAAAAATACTGGTGAGGGTGCGCCACACTCTTTCGCCGTCGATGAGCATATAAAATGAAATTACCAGAATTAAAATTAAGTCTAAAAACCAGTTAAAGGTGCCGAGTACTAAACCAAAGCCTTTGCCGGCGATCGTCTCTGCTTGCGTTTGCACTCGTCGCAATTGCTGAGAAGCTAAAGTTTTGACGTCAAAGGGTAAATTATGCTCCAAGCTCCAAGTTTGAAAATTGTCTAATTGCTGTTGGGCAGATGTCACCAGAGATGGTAAGTTCGTTACCAATTGCCGCCCTTGGTTAAATACGGGTGGGACTAGGGTGAGGGCAATTAGCACTACCGCTATGCCTGCCAGTAAATATACTAATCCTGCGGCTACTGTCCGAGGTAAAAAACGTTGCAGCATTTTGACGGGATAGTTGAGTAAAAATGCAATCAATCCCGCTGTTAGCAATATGCTGAGTGTTTCTCCTACGTAGGCGATCGCACACCAAGTAGCCCAACCTGTGGCTAGAATTAGCAGCCAAGTGATGAGAAATTGTTGGAAAGGTGTAAATATACGATTCATCAGTCCGCAATCGGCAGTTGGTTGTTCGTTTCAGTTCTTTTTCATCGAATATTTACCATGATAATCTTCGCGTAGCGTCTCCGTAGGAGAATCGACCTGATTCTGTTGAATTCTGTTGGGGACAATTGATTTTGCTTTATCGAGTCGCTGTTGTCGGGGTTTTGGTAGCAACGGCAGATGGTGCATTAGCTTGAGGGGCGTTGACTTCTTTTTCCATGTTGACATGGCCGGGAATCATCATGGCTAGGGTTCCAAAGACGATCGCTGCTAAAATGTTGCTGCCAATGGGAAGTTTATCTTGCATTTAAGGAACCTCCGAAAAGATGCTGTTATCCTGAGATCGCTAAGTTTTGCCAGGGACTGCATGGCTCTAAAGTGTCCGCTACGTATCTATACAGTCTTGGGCAATCTGTTTACGAAAACTACACCAGTAATTTCACTGTAAGCCTACTACATTTTTAAACAGACGATTTATCTCAATGGTAGTTAGCGATCTCGATCGCCTTAAAAATAGCAACTATTGTCTACGCTCTGCCGGAAGAAGTAATCCAGGCGCATATAATTTGGATATTTTAGCTGCGGGGAACCGTGGGATATGTGTTTAAACGATTACCAGTAACCTAATATGAGAATGATTTCGGCAATTAGCTGCGATCGACAAACTGAATTACTCCCCACTGCCCATTCGTTAACCAGTCAGGGTCTTGATGATTGAGTATCTCTATTTGCGCTGTTTGCAGTCCGGCTGCTAGTTCGGATTTAAGAGTGCGTAAAGCAACAAGCGGTGCGGGAAAGTAGGAGACAATATCTTGGTAGGGAGTGGTAAACGGCCAGTGGCGATCGTCTATACTGCGGCGGTAATTCGCATCTCCCTTAAGGAAGATTAAATGCGATCGAGCTAAATCGTTAACAACTGAATCTGGCATTTCCCATAAGGGTAGGGGCGATGTCCAAAACAGATGTTCGCACAGCTTTAAACGATGGTTAGCAATATAGTTTTTTAACCGTAAAGCAAACGTTTTGACATCGCGATCGCTGGATTTAGCCAGAAATTCTGTGGTATGGTTGACATCTTTTATGGTCGCATCGGAAACAAATGTAGGATGAGCTTTGAGATGAAAGTAAACTGTTGCCGCTGCATTAGTTGCCAGCAGGAAATCGGCGATGCACAAATCCCCGATCAGTTCAAAACCTGCATTATCGATGATGAAGTCGATGCGCGTGCTGCTGAAGCTGGCAATGCGATCGACAACTTTTGATGTATCGTCTGCTAAGATATAAGATTGTTCGCGCTCCGACTCGACGCGGTTTTGGTCGGCTTCGCCAGCAGGCCACAAACTCATATCGGCGCGATTGCCCCACAAATCGAAATAGATTAATTCTCTCAAATATGTTTTGTTGGGGTGGATATCCTGAATGGCGTTATTAACAAAGTTACTTATGGCTGCGATCGCATCTATTGCTGTTGACAAACCCAAATGTTTTTGATATAGAAATGGATCGACTGCTTGCCATCTTCCGGGTTGAAAATAATGGGTCGCTTCCAAAATGCGCCGATAAAAGTAGGCTTCGGCAAAATACCAGGGAATTTCCAGCCAGTTGTAATTTAGGAAGGGTGTTAGATAAGATGTCCACTCTGCCAAATCGGGGCTGTGGGTGTCTTGGATAGGTCGCACCAGTCCGTAGGGTATTTCTTGAATTAGTTTTTCCAGGTTTTCGACAATTTCTGGTGGATAATTATTTTCGGCGATAACTCGTTTGGCAATGACTCCTAAGCGCACTGCAACTGAGGAGTGAGCGAAAGATCCTTCGTCCGACCCTTTGATCGGTGGGGGCATTAATTCTGTATCTGGAAAGTTTCTCTGTGTCATGATGCGATAGGTAGGGACTGGGGATGAGGGACTAGGGATGAGGGACTGGGGAAGAGGATGGAGGGAAAAGGGCTACGGAGTAAGGGATGGAAGGACTAGAGGTAAAATAAGAGTTTATCCAAATTTCAGCAGATCTCGATAATGATATGGCAGTTTATCAAGTCCGGCTGTTAAATGAGGCGATCGCACTCGATCGGACGATCGCAGTTCCCGATACCGAGTATATTGTAGATATTGCCGAACAAGCTGGCATCCGGTTACCATCTGGCTGCAAGCAAGGAGATTGTTCTGCTTGTATTGCTAAACTGATTGAGGGTGAAGTAGACCAAAGCGAACAAAAGTTTCTGCGTCCGCAAGAAGTAGCGGCTGGCTACACTGTTACTTGTGTGGCATACCCTTTGTCGGATTGTACTTTGCTGACGCATCAAGAACAAGTTCTATATCAATCTTCTCTTTATTTTTCTGCAAAAACACAGCCATCTTAGCTGGCTAGGGCGAGAATTTATCGCACAAAATTCAAAGTTTCAAGCCTCCCATTTCAATGGGAATCATCAAAAAATATGGACGAATTTCAAGCTTTGCCCGATGATTGCGGAGCCAATCCAAAATCGGGTGACTGGACTGGCGCTATGGCTGGTTATTTTTGTAATTGCTCGATGGGGATATACTTACCTTTATATCCTAAAAAAGCAACTAAATCCATAAAGCCATTAACAATTGAATCTTGGCGTAATTCTTGTGGCGCTTTTAAGCCGATGAGAGCTAATTCATGTCCTTTTTTGTCTTTTAAGTTATCAGCATTGGTAAGAGGTATACCATCTGGGGTTAGATAGCAAATCAGATCGGGCCCCATCGCAATGGGTTTGCCATTTCGCCAAGCAATCAAGTTTTCATTCAAATAACTTACACGAACCTGTTGATGACCATTTTTAAGCGTTAAAGTTCCTGATTGAAAACGATCGTTATTTTCCTCTTCGACTGCAAATATTTCCCCTTGGAAAAGTAGGAAAGCATTTTGGTCATTACCAGAGCAACCGTTGTTTAAAAAGTGTAGCAATGCTTGAATGGGGTCTTGTTGCTGTTGCTTGGCTTGACGCAGAATCGACCCTATTTGCAGTGCTTTGGTAATTGTACCTGTAATGACGGGTTTGCCATCGCGTATCGTTTGACCGTGCATCGCATAAGTTGCCATGAAACCTTGAGAGCCAAATTCTTCCGTAGCTATGATTCTTTCTGTTAACCGAGCCATAATTAAGTAAGTTTTTGCATAAATCAGCGCTTTAATTTCTTCCTCTTCAGACTTAATATTGGCTAGAGTAGAAGGGTAAATATCAATATCAGACCAGCAGTAAGTAGACAGACTTAGTTCCGGTACTGCCCTTCCTGCACCATCAGCGTCAATTATGGGAATCTTACGAACATTTGCTGTTAGCATAGCCGCGAGAAGATTTGCTGTACCGATTTCTACAGTAAGGCTGTAGGAAAAATTCCGATCTAAAATATTCTTCATTTGCAAGGCTTTTTCTAAATCTGCAAAGGTGGCAAACAAAGTTTCAATTGGATTTTGCTGAGTCGCCTTGAGGTTACGGAAAATTTCTTTATTCAGCAAGACTTTGGGGGAAGCGCTTGAAGAACGTAGGTTATCTGGCAAAGAGGCATCTGCTGGGCTTAAGCCTAAGATAACTGCGCCCCATTCTTGGCCATCCAATTCTTCAACATCTTTCAGTAGGACAGGACAAGTAATTAAGCTGACTGCCTGATTACCCATTGCCAGGGAACCGCCGCCGCCGCTTCCCAAAAAAGCGGCTCCATTAACGATGTCTTGAAGGTCTTGGTCGTAAAGTTCTCTCATTGGACTGCTCTACTTTCTAAGCTAGTACGGGTCTAAATCCTGGATGTTGCTAAATGTTACAATCAGCACTTATGCAATTTAGCTCAATATTCAGTGTATACTCAAAGCTTGAGCAGTAAAATGCTGTGTCAAGTTTTTGTATAAAGCTTGACAATTCAGTAGATAGCCAACTCAAGTGACTATCTACTGCTGTTGTTTGATTGCTGTAGTGAGGAAATATATGTCCAGAGAGAGCTTGGAACAGTTTAAAGAAGTCGTCCTGAAATACAGGACACTGCAAGAGCGGCTGAAAGCAACGGCAAATTTCGATAGTTTTATCGCGCTGGCGGTACAAATGGGTCAAGAAAGTGGTTATGATTTTAGTCCTGATGAGGTATTCGAGGCGCTCCAAGAAGAAAGCGAGCGTCTGACCAAGCCGCCAACAATAGAAGATATTGTCGCTCGATTTAAGGAAGATAGAGAAACAGTAGGAATGTATTAATTGTATGTATCTAAAGGGCGTTACACAAACCTGGGATGAACGGCTAAATCTCTACTTTACTTAAATCCCGATCCGGAGCGGCCTCAAAGCATTGAATGAAAGCTGGACGGCCACAAATATCAAACGCCATCTACAGCTACTTGTATGTTCCATTTTTTCACTTTTTAATGCAATTCTTTTCCCAGATCGAGAGACATATTTGCGCTGGGAAATAATTCAACATATGGGAGAATTTTGAATGCACTTATAATATTGGCAATTCAAAATTCTCCCTATTCTGTATAGTATTAAAGCGTGGGTTAAAATTTCAAAATGCCATATATCAATACTTCAATGGAAGATTACCTAAGAGTAGTTATTCCCCATCTTGACCCTGAGTTAGTATCTTCCGAAGCCTTAGCCCGCATCCAGGCATTAGCCCAAATCTTGCCACCCTTCTCTATTGCTGGATTTGAATGTCGTTTAGGTAGTGAACAATCGAGAGTAGACTTTCAAGTCAATTTCCCTCCTCTAAATCTGAATCTGCCAGAGAGCTTTCTAACTCATTCCGTTTGGCAAACCTTTCAGGATTTTTGCCAGCAGTGCATCGATCCGAAATCTATCCTACACCGAAGTGTTGAAAGTCTCTGGCTAGAATTCGATTTGCCAGAGCAATCCTCACAGGTGCCAATTCCCTGTTTTTTCTTAGTGCTGAATCAGGAAAATAATATCGGTGAGTTTCAAGATTTAACCGAAACAGTTCTCAGTTTACTTAACTATCCGACTAACTCACTGCTTGAGTCGAATCTTCGGCTTTGTGCTAATTCCGTACCTGATGGTGGCAAAATCGCACATCTCGGTGCGATGTTATCTCGCACAGCCAAGGAAGTAAGGGTAGTTGTTAAGGGAATTTCCTCCCAACAGTTGTTAGATTATCTTGTAAAAATTGGCTGGACAAATATAACAAATACGTTAGAATCT
>NZ_JBHFNU010000092.1:0-10497 GCF_041929145.1 Aerosakkonema sp. BLCC-F183
GATGCTGTGCGTGGAGGCTGGAACCAATATGAAAGCCAGAGCGCTCAAGCTAATTGAAGAAGATGTAGTTTACTTTAGACTTACTGGCGAAGTTAGAAACTTAGAAATGCCAGCAACTAAAATCGCGCCAATTGCTGAGCTTGCGAGGAATAATTACAAACAGCTAGAAGGCAAAGTTAAAAACCTCGAAGCAATAGCAAGAGGTGAAAAGCCATCTTTAACCGATCTGTTGTGTATAGCAGAAGCATTAAATTTTGATGAAGAAGAATTAATTACAGCGCTTTGCGCTGTTATGAGGTACAGTAGTAATTAGTAAACCAATTTATTACAAACCGCTAAAGAGAGTCGATAGGAGCATTGCTACCCCTACCTCTCATTCAGAACCGAGCGTGATAGTTTCCCATCACTCGGCTCCTCTGAGTATTGGTCGTTTGTCATCGATACCAGACCTGCTTCGTTTCTTTTAGTCATTGTCTGACGTTTTGATATCTACAGCAGTTTTTTCATCGTGGCAATGTTTATGTAGTAAGTCGAGGTTATCGTATGTATCCTTGCCACCTTTGGCTTTGGGAACTCTGTGGTCTACTTCGGTTATATCTTCTGGATGGAAGTGTAATCCGCAGTAGACACATTTACCTTTTTGCCTCTTGAGTAGCTTTTGTTTCCTGGCATTTAAATCGCCGTACTCACTGAGTCTTTGTCCCCAGTAAGACCAGTCACTATCGTAAGGAGATCGTGTGTCTTGTACTTTGATATGTCTAACTATTGGAGTGTCTGAGTGTTTGGCCAGTTTGAAACCGTCCTCAGTCTCAAAGCTCCATCCGTTCCGCCAGTACTTCTCTTTGTTGATGCTACCTTTGCCTCTTTTCCTTGCCCAGCTACTTAACTTGTTCCATACCTCATAATCACAGTTTGAAAAGGTTTCCTTAGAGCTAACTGGAGAGTAATAGTTACACCAGCCTCTGATAATTGGATTTAATTCCTTAATCAAGGCAACTTGTGGGCTGTTCTGATGTTTCTTAATTACTTTCCCAATCTTTTCTAGGTGTTTTATCACCTTTTGTTTCTGAGGTTTGATGATGGGGCTATGTCCAAAGTTAGTACCCCTGTTGCATACCGCTCTATATTTTCCTACTTTATATTGGCGAAAGTTATTGCCTAAGAAGTCGAACCCCTCTGAGGTGGTTATAATTCTGGTTTTTGATTCTTTCAATTGTAGTCCGACTTCATTTTCAGCCCATATTTCTATAGCTGTTTTAAGTGCCTCAATTACTTCTTTCTGAGGATGTAGGATGGCAAAGTCATCAGCGTATCTTACCAGTTTGGGGTGGGTTTGGTAGTGTTTGGATTTAGGTTTTCCTCTTAGATTCTTTTTCCAGTATTCTTCCACATACTCTTCCATGCCGTGTAAGGCAATGTTGGCTAGAAGGGGACTGATAACCCCTCCCTGTGGAGTTCCTGTCTTAGTTTCCGAGAAGGTTTCCCTATCCAGTACACCTGCTTTTAACCATGCCTTAATCTGTCTCTGAAGTTGAGGGAATTGTCTACACTTTTTAAGCAGTTTGTCATGGTTAATGTTGTCAAAACATTTGGCAAAATCGGCATCTAGCACCCACTTCTGTGCGGAGCAACTGATTTGCTTAAATATTGCATCAATGGCGTCGTGACAACTTCTGCCTGGTCTGAACCCATAAGAATTGGGTTCAAAAAGAGCTTCCCATTCTGGTTCTAGGATAAGCAAGGCTAGCATCTGTGTTGCTCGGTCACAAATTGTCGGTATTCCCAACCCTCTTTTCTCATCTGTTCCCGGTTTGGGTATCCAGACTCTACGCAGCGGGGAGACTTTTGAACTAAAATTCAGAGTGTGAATTAGTTTTATCCGTTGGCTGTAGTTTAGGGATTTCATCCCATCTACCCCAGCGGTTTTTCGACCTGCGTTATCTTGGGTGACTCTTCTGACTGCTAGACACTTGGCATAATATGACTTGCTCAACAGCTTTTGCAGCCGTCTTACTAGCACGACATTCCCACTCAGGCTGGCTCTGTATATGTGTTTTTGCAGTTTGAAAACCGCTTTTTCAATTTTCTTCCAGTTAAGCGATTTCCAGGCTACCTTAGCCACGTTGATAGGTTTGGGTTGGAAGCCCCTTTCCATCGTGTCTATAGTTTTAACCTTTGACATTTAAAACTCCTATACACTCCCATACTCAGTGTTCACGTCAGCGTATCCATAGCCATTACAGCTAGGCTTTTGCTTCTTGAACAATCTCTCACGCTAGGGGCATTGGATACTTTGTCAAGGTGTCCTACCTAGAAATCGACCTTCTAGGAGCCATCTAACGTTTTACTTCGTTCCTGATGTCCATAATCACTGTTTTAGGGTGTCACTTTTCACCGGGTTTGTTTTGGAGATGTAATCGGTCTATATCTGACTAGCCGATTCCTTATCCTTGCCTTTTGGCTTGGGTTTTCAGCCTTATTTACCCATTACTAATCACGGTGATTCGGACGTGACTTTCTCTCGTACCCATGACAGCTTGCTCAACAGTTACCGACTTAGGCTCTCAGTAGTCTGCCTTTTCACCCAAGCTTAGGTCGCCTCTGACTGAGGGTAAGGGTGATGCTTTTACTCCACATCTCAGGAGAGAAGGGCTTGCACCTTCATGGACATCAAGTTGTCAAGGTTCGGTTTTTTGTACTGGATTGTACAGTATCCTTATCTTGCAACCCCCACCTGGGTATGTTTTACCCAGTTCTGGGGTTAACGAATCGCACCAGAATATTTAGTGTACCTCACTACAGCGCAAAGCGCTGTAAGATCCGGACACGAGACTTTAGTAATGGGGAGACCCAAACTCATGCACCTGGTTAGATTTTTTGTAACCGTTCAGGGGGTAAGCCTGCGGCGCACCACCCCAAGAGGAGTAGTAAGGATTGCCAGTAGACGGAAAACTTACGACAGAATAGGGATTTGAGCCAACGTATCTAAGCTTGAAGGTAGCGATCGCTCACTAACTCGTTGCAATCAAGCGGCTAAAAACCTTGTCGGTGAAAAGTTTGGCGGATGCAACTAAATCTCAATCAGGGATTGAGCAATTGCCTGCTGTTGAGCTACCGTAGCATACTTGCTATCTGCCTCAATTAAGTTAATGTCAGGTTCCTTGCTCAAATTAGACAAATCCTGATAAATCTCGTAATCTTTCCTATCAGGTAAATCCCAAACAGCCAACGTAATTTCTGACCAAAAATTTAATGGCTCAGGTTTTACCAAATCTCCAATTACTCCCAAGCGAGTTACGCCATATTTGGAGCGCAATAAGGCAGCAGCTTGACGAGCCAAATCCCACCAAGCTGCTTTCCTTTGGGCATCTTGCAGGCTCAGAGTTTCTGTTTCTAATAACGCTGTTACCCACTCGACTGGTGGCAAGACCTTTAAAGCATCTGCTAAACCAAAGGTCATCAGTAACATCCCAATCAAGTTGCGTATGCCTTCTTTACTGCCAATTTGGGGTTTCCCATCCCAGAACTCAAACTTGGCTTCCGGACACCAAGCAATGTACTGCTCGAAGGAAATCGGTACTGGCTCTAACTGCAATTGGGGATTAAATGGCAAACATCCCCAACCTAAACCATTCTCTACCGCTCGCAGTCTTCGACCTTCTGGCTGTGTGCCTTCAATATAAACAATTGGGGGGTCGTGGGGCCAGCTATACCAGTCTTGATCTTCTCTCCACAGATTATTGGGGACAAAAACTAACCCAGGTACGCTCTGCGGTCGGTAGCATCCTGATGCGTCAGGAAGCATTCGCTCGTATTTTCCGTTGATTAAGTGCCAAAATTCGATTTCTTTTCGGGCTGGATTGAGAATGACGTACTCTGGCACTCCACCTGCGGCGTAATAGTCTCGTTTGATGATGCGGTCTGCGTATTCATGTCCGGGTCGCAGTATTTCGATCGCAATTTCGGCTGGCCCTTCGAGGTAGTATTCTCTGAGTGTGTTGCGCGGTGGCCCTAAAAATAATAGTATGTCTGGGGTGAAGCCATTGTTGCCCAGGCGCATAACAAAATCTCGACTGAAAGATTGTCCCCCTAGTGTTTCTGCGATTTCCCAGAAGGAGTGGCTGATATAACGGAGAATGGGATTGTGGTGGTTTTCTTCTCCTCTAGAACCGGGTAGCAGGTCTTCTGGTTGGTAGTGGAAACTGGCTGCCCAGGTTTGTAAGGTGGTAGCAAAGGTTTCTATACTGTCTAATCCGGGAGGAATTGGCGCATTGTAGGTGAGACGGAGAGCTTCTAGCCATTGTTGTATGGGGGCTAGCGCGATGGCGGCACGGGCTCCCCATCCGGTGAGAATTTGTCTGAGTAGTAGGCGGCTACCAACTAGAGTATTACCGACGATTAGCTTGGATTCGATCGATTCTAGTTTGGCTTCTGGGCCTGCATCGATAAATTCGTTGAACAGGTTTGATGTCATTGCCGCATCTCCTTTCTTCCACGATACTCAAGTTAAAGTGTGGCGGCATACATAGATAGCCGTTAAATAAGCTTATTGCGAGGGAAGATAGTACTTTTTAAGTACTCTCTCTATTTCGTTGCTAATTTTGCGATCGTTCTTTTGAGCAGCCAGTTTAATTCGTTCGAGTAAATCTTCATCTAGCGATATGGTTATTCGTTGTCTTGCCATTTTTAACCGTTGAAGCTTTCATTCTATCGTACCATTACGACTAAGAAACGCGACAGGTTTTGAGCCTGGTAAACAAAGCTGGCAAATAATAATTTCTGCATTAGGAAGAATGGCTTCCCGCACAAAAGCGCTGTTCAGCAGCCAAAAGAGTTAAATTCAATCGAACAAAATCTTCTTGCTAACGGAGATAGTTCAATAGCGATGGATTTAACTTCATTACGAGCGGGTGCGCTTGTCCCTTAACTTTTAGCCTAGCTTGCGGACTACCAGTAGGCAGTAGTGATATAATCTATTAAAAAATAAATCGTTGAGTATAAAACTGCCATGAAGTTTGTAATTAATAATCAATTAGGCTATTTCGATATTAGCAATAATATCTGGTTACAAGGTTCAAAAAATTCCATGTTGCATAATCTATGCCTGCCTTTATTAACTCAATGGCAAAGAGTTAAAAGCTTGTAGATTCAGAAATATGTCAGACAGAAATGCTGCGGTTACTTATACAGTAATGGCCTTAATTACCCGCAGCAATTTAAAAATTGAGAATTATGATGATGTAAAGATGGAAGCTTTCTATAAATTTCTAGATGAAATTGGTGCAAAATACGAATTACAAAATCGAGAGTTATTTGTAATAGGGAAATTAAGTCATCCTTTAAAACCTATCGCAATAAACGCTTTTTTGTATCCTGAGTTCCATAGTGACTGGCAACCTCTAGTTGCTCCTCTTTTAACACAGATAGAAGGAAAAAGCTATTTGGAAGAGAAATTATTTTCTGACCGTCTACGATATTGGCTAGAGCTTGAAAAGATGGGGGCTAAGTTTGAATTTGATTATGGGATTGAAACTCGATTCAAGGACAATAACCCTCACGCTGTTCGCATCAATAGAAAAAGCAATCTTTCTGGTGCTGAGGTATATGCTAGAGATTTAAGAGGAGGTGTAGCTTTGGTGACAGCTTCATTAGTAGCAAAAGGAAAAACTGTTATTCATAATGCCGAAGAAATACTTAGAGGTTACGAGAATTTGGTTGATACTTTGAACAGGTTGTCTGTCAATATAGAAATTGAGGATTAAGCTCTGTTAATTGTGTAACATCTATAACTTCTCGTTTCATACGCTCTCCATTCAAAAAAGATAAAAGTGCGCTGACGCTGCTATTGGGAATGATGAATTCCCTGGTTGCTAATGTACTCTAAAAGATTGCCTCTTGACCAGAGGCAGACCGACTCTTTGAAGAAATATGGATTTTGCGTGGCTACTGTAGCTGGCATTAAATCCATGAGATTTAATAATTTTATCATGCTCGATTGGGATACGCCACATCGAGGCGAAGTTTACCAAAATCTCAAACAACTTTGCCACGAAAATCCTGAAGAACTTTGGGCTATCTACGATACATTTGGCGGCGTTCATGCTTTCCGATTGAATTGTACCGAACTACCAACTTCTGCCCATAGCATTGCCTTAGCTTATAAGCTGAATGCAGACATTCGCTATGTGGAACTTTGCATATCGAGAAACCTTTGGTCAGCCCGCATCGCCCCTAAACCTAGTAGAAGCGGAGATTTCATCTGTTTCAAAGGTTTTGTTGGCACAGGAACTGCCCTACCAAAAACTCAATGGCTCTTGCAAATTCACCACAATTTACTAATCAAGCATGGGCTAACTACGCCCAATAAAAAGAGTCCGAGTTCCTCACTAATTCGACAAATTCGGTTAGTGGCTTAACTGTCAAGCAAAGACCCGGTTATTCCGGGTCTTTTTTTATTAAATTCTTGTCAGATTTGAAGTTAAAGAACTATGGGCTTTTTCTAATTTTTATTGGCTTAGCGCTGACGCGCCAAATATTAGCAACATCAGGCATAAATAATGTCAAATCCACACCCCTCACTATTTGAATTGTCTCCCCAAACCCAACGAATTCCAAATTCTTTTAAAAAGATGACGAATCTGCTGCTGGAAAATGGAGCTAAGAAAGAACTGATTGCTACCATGTTAGAAATAGCTCAATTTTCTATCCATCACGTTCGGTGGTTAGCTGGGCCAGTAATTGTGCATCAATCTCTTTGGATGGAAACGTTACCCAAATGGCTGATAGAAGCCATTTATTTAGATAGATTGGAGCGAATTTTCCAAGAACATGAAACAGACGAAATTGGTGTACTTGCAACGCCAGCAGAAGTCCTAGCTTGTATGTATTCAGCCACGATGGAAGCACCTTTACATTCTGATTGGGTGAAGGTTTATTTGTGGGTCGGTAATGAAGTTTTTTCCAAACATCGGCGACTTGAAGAAACTTCTTTATGGCAACTGCTTGGCGAAGATAGACCGATTAAATTTGAGTCGATTAAATCGGATTTTGAGCAGTTAGCAAGAGATATCCGAAGAAAGGTTGTAGAAGCTGCTAAACAACGAGGATGGGGTAAGAAACCTCTTCCCTCAGTCACCGCCTCTCAAAAATCACCGCCTGACACAGAAAATCGACCACTACAATATACGCTTTTTTGAATTAGAATGAACAATAATTCAATTCTACATCTGGCTAATTGGGAAGTTGATAATTTAGTCAAAGAACCTGGTTTCTTAATTCGTCCTGTCGAACCACAGCCTCTGGGAATATCAAAAGATTCTCCTTTGGATGGAAAGTGGTTAGCCAAAAAGTTTAAGGTTAATGAGGTTCCATTACTCCTACCAACTATTGGCGACCTCCCAATGGAATTTCCTTGGGGAAGAGTGGGAGAAATACTACCAATTTCTGACAACTCACTACAGCTAGTTATTGCCAGCATAGATGTGGAAAAGCTCAATCAAATCTCGCCAGAAGTTGTTCAAATGACTGGTATTGACTTCCAAAATAGTACAATTCCATATTGGTCTATGCTTCACATTGAAATCCAAAAAACTTATCCAGAAATCAAACCAGATTCTTGGGTTTGGGTTATCAAAACTGTACCGATTTCACCATTTAACTGAAAATTTCCATGCCTATTTCCATTTATTGGGGTGATGATGATTATCTCATCGAACGTAATGTTAACTTATTACGTGACACCCTTGTTCATCCAGACTGGCAAATATTCAATTTCTCCCGTTATCAGTTTGGAGAAGACAATTTTAGAGCCGCTCTTAATGAGATTTTAACTCCACCAATTTGCAAAGGTGGACGCTTAGTACTTGTATCCAATTTGGGAGAGTTGAAAACAAGTGATGAAACTAAAATCGAGGAACTGTCACGGTATCTGGTAAATATACCAGATACTAATCATCTATTGCTAACCAGTCAATCGAAATTAGACAACCGCCTCAAGTTTACTAAGCTACTTTCTCAGTATGCTCAAGTCAAAGAGTTTTCCCTTATCCCAGCTTGGGATACCCAAAAGCTAACGAACAGAGTTAAAGAAGCTGCTAGGGAGTTGTCTATGTGGATATCCGATGAAGCAGCTAATCTCTTAGCAGTTTCAGTGGGTAATAATACTAGGCTCTTGTTTAATGAGTTGGAGAAACTTAGCTTGGTGGCGGTAGGCTCTGAGATTGAGGTTTACCATGTCAAAAGCTTGGTTAGTATTACTACCACTAATACTCTCCAACTTGCTAAAGCTATTTGTGTGAAAGATGTCTCTACAGCTACTCAAGTGTTTAGCACACTCTTATCACAAAATGAGCCAATTGTCAAGATTGTTGCTACTCTCACTACCTCATTTCGTACTTGGTTAATTGTGAAGGCTATGGTAGCTGAGGGGGTCTTGGATAATTATACGATCGCCACAGCAGCAGGAGTAGGAAACCCCAACCGCGTCTACTATCTCAAACAAGAAGTTAGCTCAATTTCTCTATGCAGATTAAAGCAAGTTCTGTACCAATTGTTAGAGTTGGAAATCCTAGCTAAACTTGGTGGTACTGAGTCACTCTTCACTAGCCAAATCATTTCTCTTTGCACTGTATGAGCATTTTACAATTTTTCCCCGACCCTGGCGACCCTACAGATACTACTGGGATTGCAGAGTCAGCTACTTTTGAACCATTCTTTGATGAGATTATTGGTCAATCAACGGCTATTAAGCTGCTGCAAAAGGCGATCGCTACTCACAGAGTACCCAATGCTTTTCTCTTTGTCGGTTCTGATGGTGTGGGTAAACGCCTTACTGCTAAGTGTTTCATAAAAGCGCTGTTTTGTCAAGCGCTTCCGGTATCAAAAGTGTGCGGTTGTACGGAACAGATTCAACAATATAATCACCCGGATGTTCTATGGATACAACCGACATTTTTGCATTCTGGGGAATTAATCGATGTTTCTACTGCTGCTTCCCTTGAACTCGCGTTCAAACAGCCGCCAGTTGTTCGCATTGAGCAAGTTAGAGAGATTGCTAATTTCTTGGCTTATCCTCCTATATCAGCATCCCGACAAGTTGTGGTGATAGAGGGGGTAAGTTCGATCGCATCGGCGGCTGCGAATGCTCTGTTGAAGACTCTGGAAGAACCGGGAACTGCTACAGTGATTTTGATTGGTGACAATTGGGAGTCTATTTTACCTACCATCCGTTCCCGTTGTTGTGTGATTCCTTTTAGAAATTTGGGCCAACAGGAAATGTGTCAGGTATTGGAGAAGACGGGGCATTTTCAGATTCTAGCACATCCTGAGATTATTGAGATGGCACAGGGGTGTCCGGGGAATGCGATCGCGGCTTGGAATCATTTAACGCGCATTGAACACATTGTCCCTGGAGTGCTATCAGTTCCCAACGCTTCCCGATCGCTTTCTGCGCTTCTTGAAGTTGCCAAAACTATTAGCCAAAAGCTTGACATTTCTACTCAGTTATGGTTATTGGATTATTGGCAATTTCTATTTTGGAAAACGAAAAGAGATAGGAGAATTATAGAGGTTTTGGAGAGTGCTAAAAAATCACTCCGTCTTGCACAATCTCAATTGGTTTTTGAAGTGTGTCTGTTGAAATTAGGAGAAAATGGAGCTAGTTGAGAGCTTATCTTTGAAATAGCAGTGTTCGCTGACGCGCCTCAAAATAGCGAAAAACAAGAAAAAAAGGATATCTATGGGTCATCCAACTCTTTTACCTACTCATAAAGTTCCGATCGACAATTTTAATACCTTGGCTTCTCAACTAAGACAAGCTGGTGCTAAGTTTCGTTCTTCTGTTCGCAAACAAGACGCTACGATCGTTTTCTCTCAATTACCTGACAAGGCTTTATCCATCCTAGAATCTGGTGCTAATTTTCAGGACACTTGTGAGGCTGATTTAAATTTAGAACCGCCTACTGATTTAAGTGGTTCTACACTAACACAAGTAAGCAGTATTACACAGGAAACTTCTGAGTTTGCTTCAAATATGGAATTGGCAGAACGTCAGGAAGTGAGCCATTATAAAGCAGAGCAAGTGCTTGCAAAAACTCAACTAACAGAGGTGGATAATACCACTGAGTCTGTGGAGATAAGTGGAGAAATATTGATGGATGAGTTAGTGGAAATTACTCCAAGAGAATCTGTTGAGATTGCGGAGCCAAGTGAACAACATTCAAGGGATAACTTAATAGAGGCTACTGCGCCAGAAATCGTTGAATCTGTGGAAGATGCTCCCGAATTTGTTGAGTCTGTAGAAAACGCAGTAGAGTTGGTGGAATCAACAACTCTAGCTACAGAAGAACAACTTTTGTCACTGAGTAAAACCAAGCTCAAGAAGTTAGCCAACAAATATGGGATTGAAGGTCGAACTAAGTTAGAACATCACGAATTAGCTGCTGCTTTAGCTAACAAAGTTCCCTTCGATAATCTGTAATTATTGGTCAAAAAGAATTC
>NZ_JBHFNU010000093.1:0-7377 GCF_041929145.1 Aerosakkonema sp. BLCC-F183
GATGCTGTGCGTGGAGGCTGGAACCAATATGAAAGCCAGAGCGCTCAAGCTAATTGAAGAAGATGTAGTTTACTTTAGACTTACTGGCGAAGTTAGAAACTTAGAAATGCCAGCAACTAAAATCGCGCCAATTGCTGAGCTAGCGAGGAATAATTACAAACAGCTAGAAGGCAAAGTTAAAAACCTCGAAGCAATAGCAAGAGGTGAAAAGCCATCCTTAGCGGATCTGTTGCGTATAGCAGAAGCATTGGATTTTGATGAAGAAGAATTAATTAAGATCCGGACACGAGACTTTAATAATGGGGAGACTGAAACTGATGCACCTGGTTAGATTTTTTTAAGTAATTGCGACGAAGCCAAAATATTTGATCTCGGCAATTAGCGATTTTCATACAGCTAATGGGCAATTTCTTAACTACCGTATTATGCTGGAAGTAAAAGAACCCGATCGTCATAGAGCCAAGAATCCCCCGTGCTTCAGCCGGGGGAGTGTCAAGAACCAATAAATGAGGAGATTGTGCAATGAATAAACTAGAGCTTTATCGTTCCTGCATCCAAACTCTCCTGTCAAAGCATAGCCAATATAAATCCCGTGACGAAGATATAGAAAGCGAACTAATTTTTGACCCAGTGCGGGATCGCTACCAACTCATGCGTGTCGGCTGGAAAGGCTTAAAGCGAATCTATTACACTGTCTTACACTTCGATATCAAAGACGGCAAAATTTGGCTTCAGCAAAATACCACTGATATCGATGTTGGTGAAGAACTATTGTCTATGGGTATTCCCAAAGAAGATATTGTTTTGGGGTTACATCCTCCCTACAAGCGTCCTTACACGAACTATGGTGTTGCTTAAAACCTTACAATTAAGTTACGTCCCCTGAAAACATGACAAATGACCTACACCCCAGCCAAACTACTTAGCTTCGAGGAATTTATCGCCCAATACGGGGATAATACACGTTATGAACTAATTGATGGAGAACTTAGAGACAGGTCACCCACTGGCCCTCATGAAGCTGTTGCTGGCAGTATTGCGGGTAGAATCTATGTCGAAATTTTTCGTGCTAATTTAAACTGGTTGGTGCCAAAAACTTGTCTGGTCAAACCACTATATGCTGAAGCTACAGTGCTTCGTCCTGACGTAGTTGTTTTAGATAAAGCAGAACTAAGTAGTGAACCCCTGTGGCAAAAAGAACCTATTATTTGTAACGGAAGTACCATTAAGCTTGTTGCTGAAGTGGTCAGCACTAATTGGCAAGATGATTATGCCAGGAAAGTGGAAGAATACGCTTTTTTGAATATCCCAGAATATTGGATTGTAGACTTTCGAGGTTTGGGTGGTTTACAATTTATCGGCAATCCTAAGCAACCTACTTTCACCGTTTGCCAGTTAGTTAATGGTGTGTACCAACAGCAACAATATCGCTTGGGAGATCCTATTTCTTATTACCTATTCCCCAATTTACAATTACAACTTGATGACATTATGCCAACTTGAAACTCTGGTGTATTTGGTTGGTTACTATGTGTGAAAATCTTCCCATAAAAAGAACAAAAAACCCTAATTTTCGCTACTTAGGCTAATTCAAGTAGTGAGTTTAGTAAGAGGTTAGAGCCTTTATTCCGATCCCTTTGTTAAATAATTGCTATATTTGCTAATTTTTCATGAGAATCTATCGACTCTATTGGCTCGATTAATCCTGCCATTTGTAATAAACGATCTGATTGATTACGGGCGTACAATGATAAAATATTTCTTGCTTGTTCAACCGGAAAGGCTTTCTGCCAAGCCAACAACTCTCTTTGGATTCCCGCTAATTCTAATAAAAACTCTTTGGGAACATTGGTAGCACACCACTCAATCATTAAAGCCGCTTCCCGCAAAAGATGATTGGTTAATAAATCATGTTTCTCAACGATTGCTTGGCTGGATATTGTAGCAAGGGTTGAGGCTAAGTTGCCTAATTGTTGTTGCCAGTCTAAGTTTATGAATCTTTCGTATAATTTTTGGCGTTCCATTAACTGACCTCCAATAAACGACGCACAATTTTTTCTATTCTCTGTCTCAAATCGGCATTTTGAATTTCCATTGACCGATTTTGTTGCCGAGGACGGATATTAATTAAGGATTCAAATCCAACCTCTTTAGTTTCTGGATACCAGTCAGCGCCCCAAATATTCACCTGTTGGCTGCCATCTTCTAATAAAGCTTGTTCGCAGTCTGCATGAAGTTCCCCTCCGCCAGCAATAATCTCTCGTACTACATCTACTGCTAGTTTAACCCTCAGTCCAAAATAAGTCTCTGCCATCTGATTGATTTGTTCTGGGGTAGCAGGGTCGCGGATAATCAGTACCATAGTTTAAAGCTGTGCAATAAGTAGCGCAGTAAGTGATGGATGAAATAGTGGAAGTAGTGAGTAGCAAAGTATCTTAAGCCATACATAAAGGGGCGGTAACGCCGCCATTGGAATTGATAAATTCCCTGGTTATTAATGTATCCCAAAAGATTTTGTCTACATCAAAGGCAGACTAATTCTTTGAAAGATATGGATTTTGCATCACGGAGGTAGCAAGCATTAAATCCACAGACTTAATAATTTTATCATACTTGACTGCAATAGATATTCTGATTTAAGGTTTCTTTTACTCCTACATCTGCTACCCACCAATCAAATTCTCTATGCAGTTGCTTTAATTGGTCTTCTTCTTGACCAGAATTAATAACTGTTTGATTAACAACTTGTTGTCGAGAAACTGCCCGAAATGCTCCTACAATTTCTTGTACTATAGTAATTTGCTGTGCATTTAAGCCTGTGACATCTATAACTTCTGGTTTCATACACTCTCCATCACAAAAACAATAAAAATGCGCTGACGCTGCCATTGGGATTGATGAATTCCCTGGTTGCTAATGTATTCTAAAAGATTGTCTCTTGACCAAAAGCAGACCGACTCTTTGAAGAAATATGGATTTTGCGTTGCTACTATAGCTGGCATTAAATCCATCAGGTTCAATAATTTTATCATGCTTGATTGGGATACGCCACATCGAGGCGAAGTTTACCAAAATCTTAAACAACTTTGCCACGAAAATCCGGCAGAACTTTGGGCTATCTACGATACATTTGGTGGCGTTCATGCTTTCCGATTGAATTGTACCGAACTACCCACTTCTGCCCATAGTATTGCCTTAGCTTATAAGCTGGATGCAGACATTCGCTATGTGGAACTTTGCATATCGAGAAACCTTTGGTCAGCACGCATCGCGCCTAAACCTGGTAGAAGCGGAGATTTCATCTGTTTCAAAGGTTTTGTTGGCACAGGAACTGCCCTACCAAAAACTCAATGGCTCTTGCAGATTCACCACAATTTGTTAATTAAGCATGGACTAACTACGCCTAGTAAAAATAGTCCAAGTTCCTCACTACTTCGACAAATTCGGTTAGTTGCTTAATTGTCAATCTTAGACCCGGTTATTCCGGGTCTTTTTTTCAATCATGTCAAGATAATAGAAAATCGTTAACTCTTTATTTGGCATTTTTGGTTTATTTATGTCAGCGCTGACGCGCCAAATATTAGCAACATTAGGCATAAATAATGTCAAATTCACATCCTTCCCTATTTGAATTATCTCCCCAAACCCAACGAATTCCAGATTCTTTTAAAAAGATGACGAATCTGCTGCTGGAAAATGGAGCTAACAAAGAAGTGATTGCTACCATGTTAGAAATAGCTCAATTTTCTATCCATCACGTTCGTTGGTTAGCTGGGCCAGTAATTGTGCATCAATCCCTTTGGATGGAAACGTTACCCAAATGGCTGATAGAAGCCATTTATCTAGACAGATTGGAGCAAATTTTCCAAGAACATGAAACAGGTGAAGTTGGTGTGCTAGCAACACCAGTAGAAGTCCTCGCTTGTATGTATCCAGCCACGATGGAAGCACCTTTACATTCTGATTGGGTCAATGTTTATTTGTGGGTCGGTAATGAAGTTTTCTCCAAACATCAACGGCTTCAAGAAACTTCTTTATGGCAACTGCTTGGCGAGGATACACCCGTTAAATTTGAGTCGATTAAGTCCGATTTTGAGCAGTTAGCAAGAGATATCCGCAGAAAGGTTGTAGAAGGTGGTAAACAACGAGGATGGGGTAGGAAACCTCTTCCCTCAGCCACCGCCTCTCAAAAATCACCGCCTGACGCAGAAAATCGACCCCTACAATATACGCTTTTTTGAATTAGAATGAACAATAATTCAAGTCTACATCTGGCTAATTGGGAAGTTGATAAATTAGCCAAAGAACCTGGTTTTTTAATTCGTCCTGTAGAACCGCAACCTCAACAATTCAAAATTCAAAATTCAAAATTCAAAAAGTAAATTTAATTGGTTAGCTAGAATTTTGAATTGTTTAATTTTTCACCATTTAACTGAGAATTACCATGCCTATTTACATTTATTGGGGTGATGATGACTATCTCATCGAACGTAATGTTACCTTATTACGCGATACAGTCGTTCATCCAGACTGGCAAATATTCAATTTTTCCCGTTATCAGTTTGGCGAAGACAACTTTAAAGCCGCTCTTAATGACATTTTAACTCCACCAATTTGCGAAGGTGGACGCTTAGTGATTCTATCCAATTTGGGAGAATTGAAAGCAATTGATGAAACCGAAATCGAACAACTGTCACGTACTCTGCTAAGTATACCAGAAAGTAATCATCTATTGCTAACCAGTCAATCGAAATTAGACAACCGCCTCAAGTTTACTAAGCTACTTTCCCAGTATGCTCAAGTCAAAGAGTTTTCCCTCATTCCAGCTTGGGATACCCAAAAGCTAACGAACAGAGTTAAAGAAGCTGCTAGGGAGTTGTCTATTTCAATATCCGATGAAGCAGCTAATCTCTTAGCAGTTTCAGTGGGTAATAATACTAGGCTCTTGTTTAATGAGCTGGAGAAACTTAGCTTGGTGGCGGTAAGCTCTGAGATTGAGGTTTACCTTATGAAAAGCTTGGTTAATATTACTACCACTAATACTCTCCAACTCGCCAAAGCTATTTGTGTGAAAGATGTCTCTACAGCTACTCAAGTGTTTAGCACGCTCTTATCACAAAATGAACCAATTGTCAAGATTGTTGCTACTCTCACTACCTCATTTCGTACTTGGTTAATTGTGAAGGCTATGGTAGCTGAGGGTGTCTCAGATAATTATACGATCGCCACAGCAGCAGGAGTAGGAAACCCCAACCGCGTCTACTACTTGAAACAAGAAGTTAGCTCAATTTCTCTATGCAGATTAAAGCAAGTTCTGTACCAATTGTTAGAGTTGGAAATCCTAGCAAAACTTGGTGGTACTGAGTCACTCTTCACTAGCCAAATCATTTCTCTTTGCACTCTATGAGCATTTTACAATTCTTTCCTGACCGAAAAAAAAGGGTTTCAAGCCTCCCCTTTCAAGGGGAATCATCAAAAAACTCTTCCTTTTTTGAGCTTCCGTCCGATCATTGCGGAGCCAATCCAAAATCCAAAATCCAAAATCCAAAATCGAGTGACCCTGGCGACCCTACTGATACTACTGGGATTGCAGAAAAAGCTACTTTTGAACCATTCTTTGATGAGATTGTTGGTCAATCAACAGCGATTAAGCTGCTGGAAAAGACAATCGCTACTCACAGAGTACCCAATGCTTTTCTCTTTGTTGGCCCTGATGGTGTGGGTAAACGCCTTACTGCTAAGTGTTTCATAAAAGCGCTGTTTTGTCAAGCGCTTCCGGTATCAAAAGTGTGCGGTTGTACGGAACAGATTCAACAATATAATCACCTGGATGTTCTATGGATACAACCGACATTTTTGCATTCTGGGGAATTAATCGATGTTTCTACTGCTGCTTCCCTTGAACTTACGTTCAAACAGCCGCCAGTTGTTCGCATTGAGCAAGTTAGAGAGATTGCTAATTTCTTGGCTTATCCTCCTCTATCAGCATCCCGACAAGTTGTGGTGATAGAGGGAGTAAATTCGATCGCATCCACAGCTGCTCATGCTCTGTTGAAGACTCTAGAGGAACCGGGAAATGCTACTCTGATTTTAATTGCTCCTAATTCTGAGTCTATTTTACCTACGATCCGTTCCCGTTGTTGTGTGATTCCTTTTAGAAATTTGGGTCAACAAGAAATGTGTCAGGTATTGGAGAGGACGGGGTATTCTCAGATTTTAGCACATCCTGAGATTATTGAGATGGCGCAGGGGTGTCCAGGGAGTGCGATCGCAGCTTGGAATCATTTAAAGTGCATTGAACAAATTGTCCCTGGAGTGCTATCAGATCTTTCTTTACATCGAGCTACTTCCCAACTTCTCCAAGTTGCCAAAACTATTAGCCAAAAGCTTGACATTTTGACTCAGTTATGGTTGTTAGATTATTGGCAATTTCAACTTTGGAAAACCAAAAGAGATAGGAGAATTATAGAGGTTTTGGAGAATGCTAAAAAGTCACTCCGTCTTGCACAATCTCAATTGGTTTTTGAGGTGTGTTTGTTGAAATTAGCAGAACTTAGGACTGATTGATAGTTGGTTTTTGAACATCAAGTAATCGCTGACGCGCCTCCAAATAGCGAAGAACAAGAAAGAAAGGATATCTATGGGTCATTCAACTCTTTTACCTACTCACAAAGTTCCGATCGACAATTTTAATACATTGGCTTCTCAACTAAGACAAGCTGGTGCTAAGTTTCGTTCTTCTATTCACAAACAAGACGCTACGATCGTTTTCTCTCAATTGCCTGACAAGGCTTTATCTATCCTAGAATCTGGTGCTAATTTTCAGGAGACTTGTGAGACTGATTTAAGTAGTTTTACACTAACACAGATCAGCAACATTGCACAGGAAACTTCTGAGTTTGCTTCAAATAGAGAATTGATAGAACGTCAGGAAGTGAGCCATTATAAAGCAGAGCAAGTGCTTGCAGAAACTCAACTAACAGAGGTGGATAATACCACTGAGTCTGTGGAGGTAACTGGAAAAATCTTGATGGATGAGTTAGTGGAAATTACTCCAAGAGAATCTGTTGAGATTGTGGAATCAACTGAACAACATTCAATGGATAACTTAATAGAGACTACTGCGCCAGAAATCGTTGAATCTGTGGAAGATGCTCCAGAATTTGTTGAGTCTGTAGAAAACGCAGTAGAGTTGGTGGAATCAACAACTCTAGCTACAAAAGAACAACTTTTGGAACTGAGTAAAACCAAGCTCAAGAAGTTAGCCAACAAATATGGGATTGAAGGTCGAACTAAGTTAGAACATCACGAATTAGCTGCTGCTTTAGCTAACAAAGTTCCCTTCGATAATCTGTAATTATTGGTCAAAAAGAATTC
>NZ_JBHFNU010000094.1:0-11420 GCF_041929145.1 Aerosakkonema sp. BLCC-F183
TGTAGGGGCGAAGCATTTGGGCGACAATTCATAACTCAAATTCAAGATCTTTCTGTCCAAATGCTTCGCCCTGCCAAGGTCTCTATCGGCATACATACCTATAATGTTTTGTCAACCTCTTTTACTGGACTGGCGCTCTAGCCCCTAACCCCTAATCCCTAACCCCTAATCCCTAACCCCTAACCCCTAACCCCTAACCCCTAGCCCCTAAAAAACACAGCAAGCGCATTGCCTCATGACAATGCGCCGCCTGGGGTTAATCAAAACTAATTAAACAAGTTGCAGTTGAAGAAAAGATTTACCGAGATTTGTTAAATCTCCTCTTGCGCCTTCTTGCAATAGCTTTGCGCTTGCGTTTTTCCGGAGGTGTCTCGAAGTGCCGCAGACGCTTTATATCTGAAAAAATCCCCGCTTTGGAGACCTGACGCTTAAATCGACGTAAAGCTGATTCAAGCCCTTCATTTTCCCCTACAATCACTTGGGTCATCGTGTCTACTCCTAAGCATGGGCTAGTAGCTGGATTGTTGCGATCGCTAGATTAAGCGCTTTAGCAAACCTTTGCTGAGTGTGCGCTCTTGCAAGCCATCGCCTAAGAGAATCAAACAGCTTACATCGGGTAGAGCCATAAATAAGGGTAATTCAGTGTATTGAATACCCTCGAACAGGAGTTTACCGAATTAACTGCTACGCAATCCCTTAGCTGCAAAGCTTAATAGCGGCGAGAAGAGAATTTCCCACCACCATTACCGCCTCGGCGATCTCCACCGCGACCGCCGCCCCCCCTATCTTCACGGGGTTTGGCCTTATTAACCTTCAGGTTGCGACCCATCCACTCAGCACCGTCAAGGGCATCGATGGCAGCAGCTTCTTGAGATTCTGCTTCCATTTCCACAAAAGCGAAGCCGCGCACGCGACCCGTTTCGCGGTCAGTAGGAAGCTGAACGCGCTTCACAGTACCATATTCAGCGAAAACTTCGCTGATGTCTTCTTGTGTAACTTCGTAGGATAAATTGCCAACGTAGATTGACATAAAGTCTCTCCAGAATCAGATGAAGTAGAGATTTAGATCCGGAGAGGCGCTTGTAAGTGTACTAACAACAAACTCTACCACCGAATTAACTCCCCTAAAAAGAGGTTAGCACAAAATCGAAACAAGCCAGCCAAAAGCTGCTTAATCCAGACAATATCGTTTCTGACCGAATATCCTAAAGTCAGGAAATTTGAACGAAGACAGGTACAGACGAGTGTGCTGAAGACATTGTTAATTTTTTTGGTTGCTTTAATACCGCCGCTAATTTCTGTATGGGTGATGCGTAAAGCAGAGGCGCGAGCGCGAGAAAGGCTGAGAATTGCGATGGATAGAGCTTCTCTTGCACCCCTAGTTATGCCGCCGCCACAGATCGATCTGGAATACATCGGCGACACCAGCTGTAAATTTAATGCTCGTTCCCCCTACCTGCGTTGTACAGTCAATCCGTTAGGGCCATGTCAAGATTGTCACCACTATCAACCGCGATAGGAGTTTCTGTGCGTTGCTATTAAACAAAAAAAGGGGATGATTTACACCATCCCCTTCAAACCATTCACCTAGAGTGTTGAGATTAAAATTGAGCTACGTACTGTTCCTTCTCCGGTAGAACAGTGTACTCAGCAACGATCTGCCGAAACTCTTCGCCCTCGATCGTTTCTTTTTCCACCAAAAGATCCACCACCCGATCGATCAGGGTACGATTCTCGCGAATCATTCGCTTCGCATCCTCGTAACAATGCTCCACAATCTTGCGTACCTGAGTATCAACACGAGCCGAGATTTCTTCAGAATACTCCGATCTCGTCATCAAGTCGCGACCCAGAAACACTTCGCTACTTTGACTTTCCAGCGACAGCGGGCCTAAATCCGACATCCCGAAGCGCGTCACCATTTGCCGCGCCATCCCCGCCACTTGTTGCAAGTCGCCACCGGCACCAGTAGTCACCTCAGCATCGCCGAAGATCACATCTTCTGCCGCACGACCGCCCAAAGCAGCAGTAATGCGTGCTTTCAGTTGGCCTCTAGAAACCAAACCTTGCTCTTCATTAGGAGCAAACCAAGTCAAACCGCGAGCTTGACCGCGAGGAATCAAGGTAACTTTTTGTACCGGGTCGTGGTCTTTGAGCAGCGTACCGACGATCGCGTGACCGATTTCGTGATAAGCAATCAAACGCTTCGTCTTGCTATCCACCAAAGGCGTACCTTCCATACCGGCCACAACCCGATCGACCGCATCGTTGATTTCCAGCATAGTAATTGCTTCTTTGCGGCGACGTGCAGTCAGAATTGCCGCTTCGTTGAGTAAATTCGCCAAATCCGCACCGCTAAATCCGGGAGTGCGACGAGCGATCGCATCCAAAGAAATTTCTTCTGCTAATTTCTTATTACGGGCGTGGACTTTGAGAATTTCCAACCGACCATTAATATCCGGTGTATCGACTGTCACCTGCCTGTCAAAGCGTCCCGGACGCAACAAAGCCGCGTCGAGAACATCAGGACGGTTAGTAGCAGCGATAATAATGATACCGCTGTTACCTTCAAAACCATCCATTTCCGTCAGCAGCTGGTTGAGAGTTTGTTCCCGTTCGTCGTTACCGCCGCCGATCCCTGTACCGCGCATCCGTCCGACCGCATCAATTTCATCGATGAAGATCAGACAAGGAGCATTTTCCTTTGCTTTTTTGAACAAGTCGCGCACGCGGGAAGCACCCACACCGACGAACATCTCGACGAATTCCGAACCGGAGATACTGAAGAAAGGAACGCCAGCTTCACCGGCAATTGCTTTGGCCAGCAAAGTTTTACCAGTTCCGGGAGGGCCAACCAGCAACACACCTTTGGGGATGCGAGCTCCTACAGCGCTGAAGCGTTCCGGTTGTTTCAAGAAAGTGACGATTTCTTGCAATTCTTCTTTAGCTTCTTCGATCCCGGCCACATCGTCAAATTTGACACCAGTTTTGGCTTCCATCATGAAGCGAGCGCGGGATTTGCCAAAACTCATCGCTTGTCCGGGGCCACCGGGAATGTTGCTAGAGCGACGGAAGAGGAAAAACAATCCTGCTATTAAAAGTATTGGAAAAACGAGATTACCTAATAATCCCCAAATTGCGCCATCGTTGCGAATCGGATGGATGGCAAAGCTAACTTTTTCTTCTTTAAACTTGGAAATCAGTTCCGGGGCGCTTGCAGGTAAATCGACTCGCCACCGTTGCAGTTGATTGCTCAGTTCCGGTTGCGGATCTATACCTTCGACAATTGCGGTTCTGCCACCTTCGTATAGATCGACACTGGTAACTCGACCGCTATCCAGGTATTCCAGAAAGCGACCGTAGGTCATGCGGGTACTGGCGGTGTTCCTGCTGGCGTCGATGGTAGATGTTGCAAATGCTCCTTGCCACAGGAAAAAACCAATGACTAAGGCAGGCAACGTCCACAGTAATACGACTCTCCAAGAAAATTTCATAGATGGGTGGCCTCTAATTGCGAGTACGACTAACTGGTTACCGATCTACACCAATTGCGATTTTTAACCGAGTCAGATAATTGCTTGATTTTTCAGCCGATGTCTCACATCGATCGCTATTGGGGCGATTTGTAAAACACAAAAATGATAACGGCAAACAAATCTTAATTAAATTTAACCTAATTCTCATCAATAGAGCAAGCCTGGGAGAAAGGGGCTAGGGCGTCGGGATTAGGGGTTAGGGAAAAGGGAGTGGGGGAGTGGGGGGGCAGGGGGGCAGGGGGGCAGGGGAGCAGAAGAATTAATATTTTCCCTCTTCCCTCTTCTCTCTTCCCCTAACCCCTAACCCCTAACCCCTAACCCCTAACCCTAACCGCTAACCCCTAACCCCTAACCCCTAGAGCGATAGCGTACTTGCGGGTAAACTCCAATCAGGTCTGAGGTTTTGAGCTTTACGCAAATAGGGATGGTAAATCTTGACGTGAGGATATGGAAGATTAACGTGAATGAGGAAGCGAATGCAGCGGTCTAAGTCTCCCGGAACGTGCATCTGTTGGACATCTAACAGAGGGACGTTTTCCCAACCGGGACGGCGACGAGCGATCGCCGCCGGGAAAATCGCATCCAAATCGCGGGTGGCAGAGAAAATCGCACTTATGATATCGTTGGGGTCTAAATGATTGTGCTTTTCCAGTTCGTCTAGCAGTTCTGTGACTGCTTCTCTAATTGCCTCAACCGAATTTTCCGAGGCAGTGGTTGCCCCACGAATTGCTTTAACTCGCCACTCCACGCAAAAATCCTCCTTATTATCAACGCGAATATAAATACGATCGATGGATAGATAAACTCAAAAGCCGTTGTCATTATGGCTGAAGCACTGCTGAAAAGTCAGCAGTGCCCTGTGCGATGTTAACAAAACCTGCTATTTAAACTACAAACCACTTTTTGTCTCAACTTTAAGGTCTATAGATCCACAGCGGCAGACCGTTGGTAGACATTTCAAACTCTAACCACTCCATACCAGATGATAGTCCAGATACCTTCTGGTTGTTTCCCGACAGCAGGCGACTCAAGACGGGTTTGCGTTCTTCAAAGTTGTAGCAACGGGTTTTTTCGGGGTCGAGTCCCGCCAATTCTGCTGCCCAGCGGCGGGCATCTTCCTCAGTACCCAAGCGATCGACTACACCCAATTGTAACGCTTGTTCTCCTGTAAAAATGCGTCCGTCTGCGAAACTCCGAACAGTTTCTACTGTGAGCTTCCGTGCCTCGGCAACAGTTTGGACGAACTGTAGGTAACTGGTGTCGATCAGCTCTTGGAGTATATTTTTTTCCGGTTCCGTCAGTTCTCGGTCAAAGGCCAAAATATCTTTGTAGGGGCCGGATTTGATCGTTTTGAAAGAAACGCCGACTTTTTCGAGCAGGCGTTCCAGATTGTTGCCGCGCAGGATCACTCCAATGCTGCCCGTCACCGTGCCTGGGTTGGCTATGATGTGCTGGGCTCCCATACCGATGTATACGCCCCCGGAGGCGGAAATATTACCAAAACTGGCCACAATTTTGACTTTCTCTTGCAGACGCTTTAGAGCGGTATATATTTCTTGGGAATCGCCCACCGTGCCGCCAGGACTATCAATTCGCAGCAGTAAGGCGGGAAATCGTTTTTCCTCGACGGTTTTGAGGGCTTCGAGAACCCATTTGCGGGTCGGGCCGGCGATCGCGCCGGTAATTTCAATGCGGGCTATTTGTTTGCGAAACTTAGGCTTAAAAGGCCAAATCATAGTCGTCAAGGAATTTGCGATCGAGTGCGGGAGGGAGTGGGGAAGTCAAAAGTCAAAAGTCAAAAGTCAAAAGTTCTCCTTTTCCCTTTTTCCTCTCCCTCTTCCCGACGCCCTATTCCCTAGTTTGCCTCATTCCTGGCTGGGTTAACTGGCTGACGTAACTTGTGGGGGACAAGCTCTAGTTTCTTTGGGAGATATTTCGACCTGTGTGAGCTACTTAACAGAAATACATAATTCAATACAATTAGAATAACTAAGTAAAAATAGCTCTCCCGTACAATAACTAAAAATTATTGATTGGGCGAAACGCTTAGCGGGTAAGGCATCTTTCCTGCCTAACAGCCCAAAAAACCACTGAACGAATAAATGCAGTTAATACCAACTCGATTCGACATGACAAAAAATTTTAAATTACCATTCACCTGGGGAACGGAGACAAACCTTGAATCTCTGACAGGGATTGAAACGAAGCTCGCTGAATCCAGACTTCCTTTTGCTTCTTTACTTCTGATCGCCCCCTTTTTCCTGTGGGGTACGGCAATGGTAGCAATGAAAGGAGTCATGCCCCAAACCACACCCCTATTCATGGCTGGGGTGCGCTTGGTGCCTGCGGGAGTTTTGGTGTTGCTGTTTGCAATGCTAACTGGAAGACCCCAACCTCGCACCTGGTCAGCTTGGCTGTGGATCGGCTTGTTTGCCCTTGTAGATGGGGCGCTGTTTCAAGGATTTTTGGCAGAGGGATTAGTTCGCACCAGTGCCGGTTTGGGGTCGGTAATGATCGACTCGCAACCTCTGGCGGTGGCTGTGCTGTCGCTGTGGCTGTTTCAAGAACGCATCGGATTGTGGGGATGGCTGGGACTTGGTATAGGCGTCCTGGGTATTAGTTTCATCGGCTTACCCCAAGAGTGGATAACAAACTTGCTGCATGGCGGTTCGATCGCCACATCGGTAAATATCCAACAATTGTTTCAGAATGGTGAGTGGCTGATGCTGCTGGCGGCTCTTTCGATGGCAGTGGGAACGGTGACTATTCGGATCGTATGTCGCTATGCCGACCCGGTGGTAGCTACAGGTTGGCACATGATTTTGGGAGGTTTGCCTTTATTTGGTCTCTCAGCAGCGGTAGAATCCGAGCAGTGGCAGCAATTGGATTTATCCAGTTGGATGGCCTTGAGCTACTCAACCGTTTTTGGCAGTGCTTTAGCCTACGGTCTGTTCTTTTATTTTGCCAAAACAGGCAGCTTGACCAGTCTCAGTTCCCTTACTTTCCTAACTCCCGTCTTCGCCCTCCTATTTGGCAACATCTTCCTATCTGAAACGCTCGCACCCTATCAATGGATGGGTGTCTGCCTCACTCTGGTCAGCATCTACCTAGTCAATCAACGGGATATTCTGGCAAAATGGCTTCAGTTCAATAAATCAGTAGCTAACCCCACCACTGAAAAATCGCCAAGCGAAAACCAACCTTTATTAGCACCTTCGGAATTAGAATTGGCAAAGGTTACCGTCAAAATTGCCGAATCCGAATCGGAAATTTGGCGCTAAATTAGCGGCAGGGAGTTGCCAATTTCTACTGTGTTTGTGAAGACTTTGCGATCGCTAACGCATCAGGGCTGAGTTTCTTGGCAAATGCCAGTTTAGGATTAAACTAGCTCAAAGTCATCTACCCAGTGGGTTATACTGGCAGCCCCTTCTACCCCTGAGTTAGTTTATGTCGCCCTCACGCTCCGCTTTATTTCTGCTTTCTTGTATGACTTGCCTGGGCTTTAGCCCCAGTGCAGTGGGAGCGCCAATTTATGGCTACCCCCCGCCTCAGCCCGATGCGCTAGTCTCAGAGACAGGAATCGGCAAGTTGTTTGCCACTACACCTGGAACAACTCTGTTTGCACAGCGCAACTCGCCCAGCCCAACGGCAAAACCCTCCCCAACAAAAACAGTTCCAGATTTTAGCGACCTTAACTTCAGCAAAGAAAAATCGACTCCCAAGCCTACTCCAGTGGCTAAAGCTAAAAGTTCTAAGCTGAACTGGCCATTGTTGTGGATAGGTACAGGGGCAGTGCTTTTTATTATCGGTGGAGTGGGACTGTTTTACGTGGTGAGACACCCAAACGATCGCACCGCAAGTGTAGCTGAAGAGCTGCCTCCAGATCCAGAGTCCGATCGCACTGATACCCCAGATATCAAGGCTAACCCATTTCACTCACAAATCGATAAAAACGCCCAAAGCAATGGCTTTTCAACTATCTCTGAAGATAGATATTCCGAAGAATCAGCCTCACATTTGCAGGCAGAGATAAATGTTTACAAGGATGACGTTTCATCCGTTTGGGAAAATAAACCAGCGCCAGAATTAACGTCACATTCCCAGACCGAAACAAACAGCTACATCCGCGATACTTCATCGGTATTAGAAAACAAACCTGCCGAAGAATTAACTGCACAGTCCCAACTAGAAACAAATATCTACAGCAGTTCCATTTCCCCGGTAGGTGAAAATAAACCCCCCGAACAATCAACAGGATCGCCCCAAACAGAAGCTTTAGAAATTAGAGAACCGACTCGCTTACCTAAAATTAATATAATTGATGAATTAATCAAAGATCTGCAAAATCCCGATCCGACCAAACGGCGCAAGGCAATTTGGGAATTAGCGCAAAGAGGCGATTCTAGAGCAGTACAGCCTCTATTGGAACTGATGATGGATGCAGATTCTATGCAGCGCAGCTTAATTTTAGAAGCACTATCCCAAATCGGCACCCGCACGCTCAAGCCGATGAATCGCGCTTTAGCTATGTCCCTGCAAGATGACAATCCAGAGGTGCGGAAAAACGCGATTCGAGATGTGACGCGCATTTTTGATATGATGGCTCAAGTCAGTCAACTTTTGCGCCACGCAGTTGACGATCCCGATGAGGAAGTGCAACAAACTGCACGCTGGGCTTTGACTCAATTAAGTCGCATTCGGGGATTATCGGGTGTAGATAATTTCTCCAATCGCCCCAACTCTAAGAATCCACCGGAAAATTGATTTGTCTATCCGTCAGATGCTAATCCCAAATATTCAAGTACAACTAAAGGACAGATGAAATGAGCAGTTTGAATTTTATCGTAATTCCCGAAATCTCCATTATCCTTCCTACCTACAATCGAGCTAACTATTTAAGTGACTGTATTAATAGTGCGCTCGCACAAACTTTTCGCGATTGGGAACTGATTATAGTCGATGATGGCAGTAATGACAATACCTTTGAAATTGTCGAGCCTTTTGTCCAAAAATTTGATAACATTCGCTATCTCAAACACAAAAATAGGAAGCCCGGTTACTCTAGAAATGCTGGTATACAAGCATCATTTGGTAATTACATCACCTTTTTAGACAGCGACGATCGATACAAACCAGAGCATTTACAGTCACGCTTAGAATATATGAAAGCTCATCCCGAAATTGACTTAATTGAAGGTGGATTGTACAGTGACGAAGAACTTTTCGTCCCCGATTACTTTCAAAGAGATCAACTGATTAGCATTCGCTATTGTGTATTCGGCGCAACCTTTTTTGGGAAAAGGCACGTTTTCTTTGATTTAAATGGTTTTAATAACCTTGATTTTGGTGAAGATACAGACTTTTGGTATAGAGCGGAAAGAAAGTTTAAAACTCAAAAATTGACCGAACCAAAAACTTATATTTATACCAGAGCCGAAACCAGTATAACCAAGGATTTTGTCAACAAATAGATTCTCTCATCAAATCCATAAAACATTATCTAAACGTAGGGTGGGTTAGGCACGGGCAATAACTTCTCAATCAAAACCAATAATTCAATTCCCGTGCCGTAACCCACCATCCCCAAATTATAACCTAACAATAAACTCATGAAAATTTTAAATATTTGTTCGCGTTACCTAACCATTATTTTAGTCACCTTATCTTTACTGATATTAACAGGTTGTCAAACTACCACCCAAAAAGATAAAAGCGTTACCCATATCACCCTATGGCACGGAATTAATCCCCCTCCCAATCGGGATGTCTTTCAAAAACTCGTAGATCGATTTAATCAAAATCATCCCGATATTGAAGTAGAATCTATCTACGCCGGACAATTAGACCAACAGTTACCCAAAATTCTCACGGCGATCGTCGGTAATTCTCCCCCAGATATTTTATCATTCAACACCCAAATTACAGGCCAGCTAGTTGAACTTGGCGCGATTCGACCTTTAGATGATTGGCTGAACAAATCGCCGCTAAAATCAAAAATAATGCCCAAATTATGGGGAGAAATGGAGTTATACGATCGCGTTTGGTCAGTTCCCATGTTTGCGGGAAATATCGGCCTTTTTTACAGACCCACACTTTTTAAAGCGGCGGGGATTACCGAATTGCCAAAAACTTGGACAGAACTTCGTCAAGTGGCGAAAAAACTGACCCTAGACCGCAATGGCGATGGTTATCCGGAACAGTACGGGATGTTAATGCCTTTGGGTAAAGGAGAATGGACGGTTTTTACTTGGTTTCCTTTCTTGTTGGGTGCTGATGGAAACTTAGTCAAAGATAACCGCCCTAATTTGGTTAATCCAGGTGCGATCGCAGCTTTACAATTTTGGCAAAATTTGATAAAAGATGGCTCGACAAAATTCTCTGCACCAGAACGGGGATATGAAGAAGATGATTTTATTGCCGGTCGCGTTGCCATGCAGTTAACTGGGCCTTGGACATTGATAATGAAAAGTAAAGTTGATTTTGATGTCTTTCCCGTTCCCGCGAATCGCAAACAAGCAACTGTGTTTGGTAGTAACAATATGTTTGTGATGAAAACCACACCAGAGAGGGAACGAGCTTCTATTAAATTTTTAGAATATCTTTTAAGTGACGAATTCCAAACAGAATGGAGTATTGCCACTGGATTTTTGCCCATAAATATTAACGCCGCCGCCAGTCCCGCTTATCAGAAATTGCTTCAGCAAAAACCTGTTCTGAAAGTTTTTCTTCAACAAATGAATGCCGCAGGTTCTCGACCGATTATTCCCGGTTATAGCCGCCTATCTCAAAGTTTGGGGAGCGCGATCGAATCAACTATGCTAGGCGAATCTCCAGAAAAAGCTTTACAAAAAGCGCAAGAACAGCTAAACTTAATTTGGGAATGATATCGTGTCTTCCATAAACAGATTTGCGTGGCAGTATCTAATCGTAGGGTGGGTTAGGCACGGGCGATAATTCAACACTTTCAGCCCATAATTTAATGCCCGTGCCGTAACCCACCATCCCACTCAACTGTAACATTAACAGGCAGCAACAAAAGTGAGATTTGCATTAGATAGCGTCTCTATTAAGAAGTAAACTTTTTCTGGTGACAGGTTTCTCTTGTAGATCGATTCTAATCTCTTTAGCGCGATCGCACCCATACAGCCTTTTTCAAACATCCCCGACTTATCCAAAAAATCGGGGATATTTCCAGAGAAAAGTAGCTCGATCGCATATCACTAGAGCGCCAGTCCAGTAGAATAAATTGACAAAAACAACAAAATATGTATTATGTAGGGGCGAAGCATTCGGGCGACAATTTATGACACAACACCCAAAATTTTATGTCCGAATGCTTCGCCCTGCCGGGGTCTAAAGCCAAACCCACATTATATTGCTTTTGTCAACCTCGTTTACTGGACTGGCGCTCTAGCTATAATCAACTCCTATTCCATCCCCACATCCGCGTCTTTCCAAACATACTTCCGACAAGTTTGTGCGGCAGATTTCGCTTCCTCAGTTTCAGGATGGACAAGTACCGGATGTTCGCGCAACCTGTTGCACCCCACAGACAGCCAAGTTTGCCAATCGCCACCTTGCCACAATCGCACTGTCTTGTCATAACTACCAGAGACGATATATTTTCCATCCGGCGTCACGGCGACTGAGGTGACAGCAGACTCATGTCCGACCAAAGGTTCACCGATGGGATTGCCTTTGATATCCCACAATCGCACTGTCTTGTCAGCACTACCGGAGACGATATATTTTCCATCCGGCGTCACAGTGACTGAGGTGACAGATTCCTGATGTCCGACCAAAGGTTGACCGATGGGATTGCCTTTGCTATCCCACAATCGCACTGTCTTGTCCGCACTACCG
Organism: Aerosakkonema sp. BLCC-F183; assembly: GCF_041929145.1. Taxonomy (NCBI): domain Bacteria; kingdom Bacillati; phylum Cyanobacteriota; class Cyanophyceae; order Aerosakkonematales; family Aerosakkonemataceae; genus Aerosakkonema; species Aerosakkonema sp. BLCC-F183. Next base: position 11,400 of record NZ_JBHFNU010000094.1, read on the forward strand.
GAGACGATATATTTTCCATCT
>NZ_JBHFNU010000095.1:0-9723 GCF_041929145.1 Aerosakkonema sp. BLCC-F183
ACCCTGCAAATTCATCGACCCATAATGCACGTTCTTACTAACAGCCCGCAACATCGCCGCCATCTGATGATTAGCATGAGATTTATCCTTAACCCACAGACGAATATTATCCTCAGTCCAATCATAACCCAGACCTTGAATAAATGCGATCGCCGAAGCAATCGAACAAAAGATTTCTTGAGTATCCGAATTCAACCGCTTAGTTAACTCACTATCCCCAGAAGCCTCACAAGCAATCCGAGTATGTGCTTTCGAGAGGTCAGAAACAATCAAGCTAGTACTCGGATGCGCCACAAAAACCGTTCTAATCCCAGGCAAATTATAAGCTTGTAACTCCCCAGGAAAATTACTCGGATTCGGAGGATTTTGCAAATTAGGATGTTGGCTACTACTGCGACCAAAAGCCGCCCGATTAATTTGCGTATAACGAGAACGCACATATCCATCCCGCAACGATTCCTTCAGATTACTCAGATAATCCAGATAAGTCTTAGTAGTCTTAATCACCGAAATCAACCTAAGTTCAGGAATATCCCAATACTTACTCAAAGAATCAGCATTCACCTGACTTAATTTCAGCTTGAATTTGCCATTAATCAACTTCGGTAACTCCTTAGTTGAATAGAGATAAGGAACCGCTTCAGGAAAAGTAGAACCCAACCTATTTACCAAATCCTGATAAGCCTTTTCATACTGTACGGTAACACTATCCAAAACCGCCTCATTCACAGGCATCCCATAATAAGCCATCTGTGCAAAAGCAGGTGCAGCACTACACTCAGCCAAATAGGAATTCCACACACCAATTTCCTTCAACAAAGGTTCGAGTCGGTCATGTACTTGCAGAACTACAGAGGCATCTAAACCTGCATAATTTAATTGGTTATTACTCAGTTCCCCACCCCCCTTATCTCCCCAACCCCATTCAGACTTCTGTTCCGTTTTATCTATATTAATGCCAAGACGCAGACAAACAGAAGCCAAAGAATGTGGCTTATTGTTAACTTTATCCAACCAAGGGTCTAAACCAGCCCAATATACCTGACTCATCAACTTAGTATCGCGAATACAGCGAATTTTAAAGCCATACTTCGCCAACATCCATTGTTGCTCAAAATCCAAAGAATGTCCCACAACTTCTACAGTTGGATTAGCTAATCTTTCTGTCAAAGTTTCCCAGAATCCCAACGCCTGAAGCTGTTGTTCGATAGGCACTCTTTGCTCATTATAGAAACCATTATCAATTAATAACACCCAAACTTCATTATCTATAGTAATAGCTATAGAAATCAGGCGAATTTCTCCACTATTGGGGTCAAGAGCGCTGTCAGGTTCCCCTGAATTGCCAAAAGTTTCTAAATCGAAGCCAAATCTATTAGCTTGTTTCCATTCTTGTAGAAGTTGAGGAAATAGGGGATTGTCGAGCAGAACTATATTGGATTGAAGTTCCTCTTCCTGTTGCAGGAATAAACTATATTGAAAATATTGTGGCATGAAAACACCTAGTTAAAATTCGTTATCAATAAATCTACCAATTCCCTACTATTATAGTAGCTAATTTATCAATCGCCGGGATTGGTATGATACAAAGATATTGGCAAAATTAATGCTGTCTTGTATTTATGATAACTAGCAAAATTTAGCCAGATAAAAACTAGAAAATATGGCAGAGTGAGCCATAGATACGCCCCACTATAATATGCTTGATTTAGTGGGGGAGAATGTAATATTATGTCCTTAGCATTGGTAGTGTAAGAGTAATATCAGGCTTTTTTGGCGGGAATCCAGGGGGAAATTTTTACCGCAGATGAAACACAGATAAACGCAGATAAACGCAGATGTAAGCTTTTACCTTTGTGTAGGAGACACAGATATTTATCTCCTTATCTATGTGACAGATAAAATGAGATTACACAACCAATGTCACGGGACATAATATAATTATTTTCCCCAGCTAAAATCAAGAAACTATTTAGCTACACACAGAAACTTTAATCGGTCTAGAAGTAACAGAACTAAATGCTGATTCCAACGCAGCAATTTGGCTATCCACCCTTGGTTTCAAAGCAGCACTTTTGACAAATACAGTAGCCGTGTCCTCTGAGAAACTAGCCAATGAACCATGTTGAGAAAGCAACACTTTAAGCGCCGGAGGAACTTTGGCTAGCACAGGTTGCCAAATATTACTATTAGGAACAGCAGCAGACGTTGGTGAAACTATCGGTGATACAGTCGGTGTAGATTTTATCCCAGATGTGCTATTAGCATTGGAATTACCGACACTCTGTATAGCACCGGGGAGTAATCCCAGGATAGCAACTTCTAACCACAACCAAGCTTGGGTAGAAAATTTGATTTGAGCTTCACAATTTCTCAGATGTTGTTGAGAAGCTAAAATGGTATGGCGACCCAACGAGATAGCCAGTTGTTTGCATTGTTCTGTTGTTCCCTGTGCTAACTCCAAATCAATTTGATTATCCCCGTTGTTGAGAGCAATCAGCATTTTGGTGTAGAATTCAATTAAATTCTGAAGAACCACCAATGGCTCTTTCCCGGAATTGAGGATGGTGCGAATTATATCAATAGTATCCAATTCTTCATCAGATGCGATCGCACTCACTAACTCCACTAATTCTTGCTCTGGTACAGCCCCCACCAAATCCCACACTTCTGGCGCTGCAATCGGCTGTTCTAATAAACTAAGTTGCTCCAACAAAGAAAGCGCATCCCGCAATCCGCCTGTGGCTAACTGTGCCACCAAGTGTATAGCAACTTCATCAATTACGACACCCTCAACTTCAGCAACGGTTTTCAGATGTTCCACCATTGCATCCAAACTAATCCGTTGAAAATTGTAGCGTTGGCAGCGAGAAATGATAGTATTTGGTAACTTTTGAGGTTCCGTAGTACACAGGATGAACACCACGTTGGGCGGGGGTTCCTCAAGGGTTTTCAGAAGAGCCTGAGTCGCTGCACCACTCAATCCATGAGCTTCGTCGATCGCATATACTTTATAGCGACCTTGTACTGGAGTCAAGTGCGCCCCCGTACAGATTTCCCGAATCTGGTCAACCCCATTATTGCTGGCTGCATCGAGTTCTAGCACATCGATGGCAGCACCATTGGCAATATCTCGACAAGAGGAACAGCGACCACAAGGAGACGCTGTGGGGCTATCCGCTTCCAAACAGTTGAGGGATTTAGCTAAAATGCGAGCAGAAGAGGTCTTACCAGTCCCTCTTGGCCCAGTAAACAGATAGGCACTGGCAATGCGCCCAGAGTTGATAGCATTAGTAAGGGCAGTAGCGATCGCATTTTGACCCACTAAATCAGCTAAAATCTGCGGGCGGTACTTTTGGTGAAATGGTTGATACATATACAATTCAAAATTCAAAATTCAAAATTCAAAATGAAGATGGTTGGTAGACTTGGGAGACTAATTAAGGTTCGTTGAAATGAGTGGGTAAATCTTTCAGATACTTCGATTTGAGCTTTCCGTCTTGCCAATAACGCAAATAAGGATAAGGGCCGTATTCTTTACCCTGCTTCTTGTTGCGTATCGTCTTCCACTCAATCGTGCCCCGTCTCTCCCCTGGTATCGGCTGATTTGACCGTTCGGTTGCTTCTAGCAATCCACCAATAATGGCGTGCAACTTTTCCAAATCCGGGCGAGGTAGTTGCAAAGCCGCATTCAGCAGGGTTTCTAAGTCACTGTCCATAGCCTTTTAGGGTACAAAAGCCGTCGAAACATACCCTAAATTTAGGGTATAAAAACCCATTTTTGTACCCTAAAAAACTGCATCTCCGCCAGCCAAAACCTCCTATATAGTATATATAGCAATGGTTCTGGCTCATTGCACATAGTCGTTTAGGGTATAAAATCGAGTTTTTGTACCCTAAAAACTCCCAGTAGCCAGGAAAAGCCTCCTATATACTTATATAGCAGTGGCTCTAGCTCATCCTGCTTAGTCTTTTAGGGTATAGAATCCGGTTTATGTACCCTAAAAAACTCCTAGTAGCCAGGGAAAGCGTCCTATATACTATATAGCAATGGTTCTGGCTCATGGCCCATACCCTTTTAGGGTATATTACCGCTGAAACATACCCTAAATTTAGGGTATGAAAACGGATTTTTGTACCCTAAAAAACTCTAGCCAGCCAGCCAAAACCTCCTATATACTATATATAGCAATGGTTCTGGCTCATCGCACATAGTCGTTTAGGGTATAAAATCGAGTTTTTGTACCCTAAAAACTCTTGGTCGCCAGGGAAAGCCTTCTATATACTATATATAGCAATGGTTCTGGCTCATCGCGCATAGTCGTTTAGGGTATAAAAACCGATTTTTGTACCCTAAAAACTCTTGGTCGCCAGCGAAAACTCCTATATACCATATAAAGCAATGGTTCTCGCTATCCTGCTTAGTCTTTTAGGGTATAGAATGCGGTTGATGTACCCTAAAAACAGCCCAAGGCGATCGAAAACAGCTAATACCCCTTATATAATAGTAATCCTAGCTCAGGCGCTTAGCCTTTTAGGGTATGTTGCAGCCAGAAGTGTACCCTAAATTTAGGGTATAAAATCTGGTTCATGTACCCTAAAAACAGCCCAACGGGAGCGAAAACGCTTAATACCCTTTATATAGCAATAGTTCTGGCTCATGGCCCATGCCCTTTTAGGGTATATTACCGCTGAAAGATACCCTAAATTTAGGGTATAAAAACCGATTTTTGTACCCTAAAAAACTCCATCTCGCCAGGGAAAACCTCCTATATACCATATATAGCAATAGTTCTGGCTCATAGCGCATAGTCGTTTAGGGTATAAAATCCAGTTTTTGTACCCTAAAAACTCTCGCTCGCCAGGTAAAGCCTCCTATATGCTATATATAGCAATGGTTCTGGCTCATAGCGCATAGTCGTTTAGGGTATAAAATCCAGTTTTTATACCCTAAAAACTCCTGGTAGCCAGCGAAAGCCTCCTGCATACCTTATATAGGAATGCTTCTAGCTCATGGACTATAGCTTTTTAGGGTATAAAAACCGATTTCTGTACCCTAAAAAACTCCATCTCGCCAGGGAAAACCTCCTATATACTATATATAGCAATGGTTATGGCTCATCGCGTATAGTCGTTTAGGGTATAAAATCCAGTTTTTATACCCTAAAAACTCCTGGTAGCCAGCGAAAGCCTTCTATCTACTATATATAGAAATGGTTCTAGCCCATCGGCCATAGTTTTTTAGGGTATATTTTTGGAAAAACATACCCTAAAAAGCACTGAAAACATACCTTCGCAGTAACCTGTGCTTCACATTGGGAGTGCAGCCAGTTCTAACTCAGCTTCTTCTGCTTCTGTTGTTGATTCTATTTCCCTAACAGGCGCTGACAACGGCTCATCTGACAATGGTTCATCTTCAACTAATGAAGATTCTTTAATTTCCGCTGTTGGAGTTTCAGAAGACAACTTCCGTCGTGCTGAACGCTCAGGCTTTAAAGATTCACCACCAAGTTCCACAGGCATCACTAAAACTGTAGCAGAAGACAGAGTACTATCCGGTAAATGGATAGTAGCAGGATAATGGGGTTCGTTAAATGAAAAACGCAACTCAGAAGAAGGGATAGCTTTAATAGCAGGGATAAGGACATCAGCATCAAACCCAATCTGGAAATCCTCACCTTTAATTAAAGCAGGTAAAGATTCAGCACCAGAACCAATATCTTTCCCTTCCACATACAGAGAAACCACTTGTTCAGTTGAATTAAGAACGAAGCGAATAATTTTGTGCTTGTCAAAAGTAGCAAGACGAGTCACCGCTGCCAATATTTGCTGAGAACTAACAGAAACTTCTCGACTCCACTGGGATGGTATCAATTGGCGATAATCAGGATAACTTCCAGCCAAGGCGCGACAAACCAGAGTAAAGTTAGCCCCAGCAAACATGATTTGGCTATCATTGAAGTGCAGTTCAACTGGAAAATCATCCTTGCTTTCTGTCGGATTACCCAAAAGCTTCTGCAACTCCTTCAAAGCACTTTTAGGAACAGTAATAGCTAAACTGCTTGACTCAGTAATTGGGGATTTCCTCTTGCCTTTGGTTTTCTTTTCAGGCGGAGGCTCTTGTTTCTCACCATTGGTATGGATAGAATCTTTAACCACAGCCAGAGATTTGCCATTAGTGGCAGCGAATTCCACACTCTCCCCTGACAAAGTTAACCTAACACCAGTAAGAACTAACCGAGTTTCATCCGATGCGGTGGCAAACAAAGTAGTTTTCAATCCACGCGCTAGAACACTGGCAGTCAATATAGCAGAATTACCTGTGGATGGCTCTATGGTAGGTAATTGAGGAAATTCAGATGCCGCCATACCTCGAAAATTGTAGCGTTTGCCAGAACAGGTTAATGTAGCTTCCTGTTTATCTGGGAGAATAGTAAATGACAGTTCTTCCTCTTTTGGCAAAGTAGAAATAATGTTTGATAAATGTTTAGCTGGAAGTGTAAAAGCACCTTCTTGCTCAACAGATGCTTCCAAATGTGCAGTGATACCCAAACTGAGGTCGAAAGCGCCAACTTCTAATTTTTCGTTAGATGCTTTGAGGAGAACATTGGCAAGGATAGGATGATTTGGTTTACTCGGTATTGCACCCATAACTGTATCGAGTGCTGCATCGAATTGCTTGGCAGTACAAGAGAATTTCATGGTATAGCTAGGGACTAGGGGCTATGGCGTCGGGGCTAGGGGAAGAATGGCGTCGAATCAAGGGTTTCAGGAATTAAGAATGTCCTAACCGCCGATTCGGTTGCTATATTTCGTTGAATTTAGTGTAGATAATGAAAGCCTTTATCCACTCCAAAAACTTAGAGTGGATAAGGAAATGAGAAACCGTATCTAAGCGATATGTCTCCGGTACGCTGCTGCGATTGCGCTCTCGCGCAGTGCTAGAAGCGATCGTACAGAATGCTAAAATCGGTAAAGAACCAACCAACCTATCGACTTGCTTGAGTTTGCGATTGAGCAGGTGGCAGTTGAGGCATTGAGCTAGTGCTACCCGCAAGACCAGGTACCATCAGAGGTTGAGCAGGTTGCAGAGCTTCCCAAACCTCCTGTTTGCGCTCCTGATTGAATCCCACAAAATACTGCTTCCAAGTTTCCAAACTAGGAACCTCGTGGCTAGCTACTTTACAGGCAGGGCTTTTCTGCGTTGTCCCCGCTAATTCCCGTACCGTGGTAAAGCAGAATACGCACAAGCACTTGAAAAGATTATTCTTACCCCTGGCGGCGATGCGGTTACTGATAGCATGGCAAGCCGTCATTTCATCGATGAAAGCTTGCCAGTGGGTAGCGAAGGTAGCTTGGTTAGCACCACTAGCCCGGTAAGATAATGGAACTTGGTGTAAAGGCTGATTCTTCTCATCAAGCAAGATAATCTCAAAATATTGAGTATTGCCGATATTCTCCTCATCCTTGTATTCTGGTGAATAGCGCCCCAAGATTACCAATTGTTTCGATTCTTTGGTAGCCTTGCGATCGTAAGCTAAAGTAGGAGTTCTAGGACACACCAGCATTCGAGGGGAAGGTGTGAGAAACCCTTGTTCCTCAACCCCAGTAATCTCGAACGTATAGGTAGTAAGTAACTTTTCATCAAAATTGAACCACCCAGCTTTCGCCATTTGGTCGGCGGGAACAAAGTAGCCGCACAATTTGGGAGTGCTACCCCGCAATGCCTGGATACGCGGTAATTTGGCATTAGGGTCGAGATAGATGGGGTCAGCAAACTCATCCCGTTCTAATTCGATTTCGATTTCTGGAGTTTCCAGTGCAGTTGGAGTAGCGCTATCTGCTGAAGTGACAGGCTGGTTTGATTGAGATGCTTTGTCTTTCACTGATTTAGAGATAAATTGTTAATCCTTCTGTGGCGCGTCAGCGCTTGGATACTAATGATGAGCAAAGAAATTTCCTGATTTGATGAGTAATCAAGGAAAAATCTCTGCTACTAAAATGGAATCTCTTCGTCTGAGTCACCAGCCACAATTGATGTATGTTTCTCAGGGACGTTGGGAATGACAACAGGTAAATTCAGGGAATTCAACTGGGTGATGATGTCTTGTTTTTTCGACTCAACAAGAAGCTGTTGCAGTCGAGTGAGATGAGCGATAATCTCCGTTAATTGTTTCAGACAGCTTTGGGTAAATTTGATTTCCAGGTATTCCTGATTATCAAAGATAACCAAGCTTTTGAAACCGGAATTATCAAAAGAATTTACCAAGCTGTTCGGAGAAACATCACAGATGAGTTGTTGGCGAATCATAATTAATCAATAATGCAAATCGATGTCAGTGTCACCGATATGAGAGTAATCCCACCGTTCGTACCATTCTTTTTCTCTATCATCCCTTTCTTCTTCGGCGTTTGATGTGTGACCACATTCGCTGGAGTGCGGCGTAGAGATTATCGTTTTTGGCAAAAATAAGGGAGTATTAGTGGATAGAGAAGCTGAGTTTTTTGGTGCCATAATGATAAACTTTTGATAGCAGTACGTCGCCATGAATGGCGCGTCAGCGCGTTCAACAATTCAAAAGCCAAATGCTTTCATTCAAAATTACACGAACCCACAAACCTAAATAGAAGTAAGTCCATGAGGTTGGTTTTTGAATTTGGAGATTATGAATTTTGAATTGAAAAACAGTTCATTTTATTAACCAAAGAAGTCGCATTGGTCATTTTCCACCCTTGTCGAACACAGTTTTCTTTAGCTTGCTCAAGTTCAGTGAGAGTTTTGAGCAGTTTGTAGCGCCTAAAACCGCCGTAAACAGGAAACACATAGGTTTGCCATCCCTGTGGTATTTCTACGTAGCTGACTTGTTTAAAGATTCGCATGGTTACAACTAGGATAGTTAATGAATCATTTGGTTATAAATGACTTGCTGATGGATTTTAATTAATTCCCCTAGATTATGAATCGCTCTCCCTAAATTAGCCGCTCGACTTCCCATTGCTCTAGTTTCTATCCCTGAATTCCTTAAGGTTTCACAGATGCGACAATGACATAAAGGGATTGCCAAATTACCGGAGAGAACTTGGGGAACTCTATGCTTGATTAACTTATTCTCTCTAGCTTCGTAGAAGAACCCTAAGAAACTTTCCCGTAGCCAAGAACTTCCATCAAAAGAATTGATACCTATTTGAGCGAAAGCTCGCACGTACTCAGGGGAGCATAGACCAAACACATGGATATGAAAAATCAAAGGTAAAGCTTCTCGGATAGCTCGAATGATTGTAATATTCCCACGTTTTTGGCTAGCATTAATAGCTAAACCTCCAATGGCGAACGCATGATATCCTAGTTCATACAGCCTAACCGCATTCCTAATTTTCTCTTCAATAGTTACACCATGAATTGTTGCCAAAGGTCGGCAGAATGGTAAATGCGTTTTGGCTAAAACGATGAATTCCTTGGCACATTTTAAGTTAAATTGACGGCGAAACTCTAAATCGCTATTTGGTAGTAGGATGTGGTCGGGACAAGTTATAAAATCCCCAGGCTTAGCTTTGAGACTTAGATATTGGTTGATGCAGAATAAGGGAGTTACCAGAGAATTTCCAATTTGAGGAAGATTGAGGCGGCTATAACGAATCGCACTACAATCCCAAAAAATTGGTGCTGGCGATGGAGGAAACATAGCAGGCTTATTGGATAGAGAAATTAACCAGCCATCTGGT
>NZ_JBHFNU010000096.1:0-128561 GCF_041929145.1 Aerosakkonema sp. BLCC-F183
TGCGGAAGTTCGCTCCCACTTCCACTTCTATGATTGATAAAATCATTGCAGTGGCTCTCCATTTAATCAATCCTCAACATTTAAGAAATTGGTTTGCTCGTTGTTGTTACTGTACCTCATAACAGCGCAAAGCGCTGTATCCTGGCGGCAATGTTTACTGCGGTTCCAAAGCAGCAGTGCGAGCAATTTCTGAAGGGTTAAAACAAGACCTCTTGGGAACGCCAGTACGAGTTACTTGTGTAGATCCCGGTTTAGTCGAAACGGAATTCAGTGAAGTGAGATTTCACGGCGACACGGAACGAGCCAAAAAAGTTTATCAGGGACTAACACCTCTGACTCCAGATGATGTAGCTGATGTCGTATTTTTCTGCGCCACTAGACCATCTCACGTTAATATCAGCCAAATCTTGCTAGTACCTACAGACCAAGCCACCACTACTTTAGTTCACAGACAAGACCGGAGAGATGACACCACATCCCCCAGTACCGAACTTGTGGATCGAGATGAGAACTCATAATTTGAGAACCTCCCCAACTGTATATTATTGGCAGCGAGGATGACGCCCACCATTCTCGCAAATATAACCGATTTGCTCAGAATCTAAATTTTTAACCTTGCTGAAATCAACACCCTTAATCCGAGGGCCAGTGGCAATATTTGGCGTTTGAATGAATTGATCTCCTACCACAGGTTGCTTGGGAGCTAGAAAAATCGCTCCCTGAAAATCCGCTCCCTCTAAATTCGCGCCTCGGAAATCCGCCATACTCAAATCCGCATTGCGGAAGCTGGCATTTTGTAGTTGCGTACCATTAAAATTAGTACCCTTAAGTCGGGTAGAGCCAAGGTTGGCATTTTTGAGTATGGCACGATTGAAATTAGCAACTGAAAGATCTGCTTCTCGCCAATCCGATTCAGTCAAATTGGCCAACTGCAATTGCGTTCCCATTGCACCTACTCTAGTCAAACTAGCGCGATGCAGATTTGCTTGGGATAGATTGGCTTCCGTCAGATCTGCACCTGTTAAACTAGCCTTTTCTAACACTGCTTTCTCTAAAGAAGCACCAATCAATTTGGCGCTGCCAAGGTTAGCACCTGTTAAGCGTGCCTCAAATAAATTTGCCCGATCTAGAGTGGCGCGAATCAGATTGGCATTTTCTAATGAAACGTAGCTTAAAACCGCACCAGTCAAGTTAGCTTGCCTCAGATCTGTACTGCTTAAATCAGCAATTAAATCGTCGAATGTTCCCAAACGATCGTCTTTACCGGCGCTGCTGAAGCGAGTCCCTTGGAAACTGCCGCCAGCTAAGCTTGCTCCTTGAAAATTAATTCCGGATACGTCGATTTTGTCCAGTACCAGATCGAAAGGAGCGGCACCTAATGTTTGACCCAGTACTGTTCGACTGAGATCTTTAACCGTACCGGGATTATTTTTGATGCTAATAATTTTAACGATCGCTTCCTGAGTTGCCCGCAGGCGCAGCTGCACTAACGCTAACGGATTGTTTGAAATTTCCGCATCGGTCAACTCATTTTTTCTTAGCGGCGGTACTAATTTTTTGGATGAGTCTGCTGCTTTTCCTGTTTCTTCTTTTTGAGCTTCGCTAATCAGTAGAGCATCCAACTCTTTAGCTAAAGTCTGATTCAAACGTTGCAATTCTGGCAAAGCATCCAGCCCAATTCTTACTAACACTTGCTGAATTGTTTCGATTACTTTTGGCTCTTTTTCTTGCGCCAGCAAATCAACTAATAACCTTACCACTCGTGGGTCGTCTTCGAGCGCTGCCGCAGCCGAGATAGCTGTTTGTTTCTCTGCCAGCGTCCCATTGGAATTAGCACTTATCTGTTTGCTGAGAGCGATAAATAAGTCATTTTTCTGCTGTGCCGATATCGAGCGCTCAGCCCGAATTTGAAGATAAATATAGGCTCCCACTAAAAGACCTGCCATAACTACCATGCTGAATAGAAACAGGATCAACACGGTGAAACGAGGGTGCTGACGCACCCAATTGAAGAAAAGAAATGCTTTTTTGTTTTGCCTTGCGCCTACTTCTCCTGTTGTAGCTGTAGTTCTACCCGGCCTCTGAAGCAACCACCGTGGCGGTGATGCCGGAAAAGAACCGGGTAGAGTTCGATCGTCTTCACCTGCATCCACAACCCTGGTTCCTGCTATTGTGTCATGCAGCGATCGGCCTCGGCGATCTATCTTTGCGCTCAGCCCATCGCCGAGTAAAACCAAGCCAATTAACCCCGTCAATACCCCCAAATCTGGATAGGCACCGATGTAGCGCCAGATAGCAAAGGCAATTCCCGCCGACAAACCCCATCGACCACCTTCCCGCAACATAACTCGCCCCACACCTGGGGAATGGTCTTCTCCCGTCACTACCCGAACACCAAACCACTGTTTGGGCAGAGTTTGGCCCCTCACTCCCAGTTTGTAAAGTTGCCAGCCAGTCACGAGCAACGGCGTTACCAGCGCCGCCGTCCAAAAGAAGTTAGTCAAGGGTGCGACCTGTGGATTCTTTTGATAAATCGGTAAAGAAAGAGTTTGCGCGATTGTTTCGTGAGTTTTTACCAGCACCGGGTTGAGCGGCACTGCTTCCTGGGCTTGGTGTTCCTTTGCATATAATCCTATGCTGAAGGGAACTGCCCCACTAGCTACAATCAACGAAACTTCTACAACCCAGGCACCGCAGCGACGAACGCCGAGTGGCAGTTTACGAAATCTTTTTTGCCAAGACATCTCGGATGAATTGGTGCCTTTGTTCAACATGGGGATAACCATCAAATAATTGCTTAAAACTTTAAATTCTCTGTGTATATTTGTTGAGCTTTCGCTATTCGCCTAAATCAAATCCCATTATTAATTGATTTTTTATAGCTCGGTTTGAAATTCATTTTAATAAACATATTTGTTTTACTTGCTAACCCTACTACAGAAAGCAACAGGAAATCTGCTTGTCAGGCAAAAACTTGGTATAACCTAGCGCAACAATTGGCGACAAGGTTTACTCAAAGAATTTTATTGCGTATGATATCACGCGATTTGCTATAACACGTAAGTTTGAGCTTGGACGATCTGACCGCTGTTCGCAATAGGGGTGCAGCCAGCCGATCGCACTAAGCTTTTAATCTTCAATTTGTTTAGCTGAAATCTCAACCGCTTGGACATCAATGGTGCCGGGAGGCGCGATCCGCGTCAAATGGCCCTGCTCGACGAGGAGAGGTTCGCCACAGCTGGGGCATTGTATTTGAGTTTGATTCAAGCCTGTCAATTGATAGCCGCACACGGGACATTTATCCTCTACCAGGTTGCGTTGCAGCCACCACTGAAACCCAAGGAACGCCATCAACGCTATTACCGGTGCCATGAGGATAAGGATTACCAAAATCACAAAAGACTTTACTAACCAGCCCAGCCCAACAGCACCCAGTAACCAAAACATTACCAGCAGAGCGATCGCACAGCCAAAGCCTGAAAGATTGAATTGAGAGGTTCTGATGCCCATCTTTTGCATCTCATCTTGGTCTGCCTCTAGCATAGCGAGTTCTCAGAAGGGGATAGGGGTTAGAAAAGTCAAAAGTCAAAAGTCAAAAGTAAGAACTAAAAGAGAGGGACAGGACAATTCCCTTGATGCTTCTCTCTCCTTCTCTTCGTTCGTCCCTCCTGATACTCCTCCCGACGCCCTAGTGCAGCACGGCAGAAGTAACTCACCAGATCTGAAATGCTTGAATGCCTGACACTCAAAAGAATTTTGACTTTTGACTTTTGACTTTTGACTTACCTAGTTTGTCCAGCAGTTCTTTTAAACGCTGGGCCAAAGCATCCCTGCCGAAGTAGGCCAGAGATTGCTCTCGCAACCATTGGCCATCGCAGCGGCGATCGTCACCTTTGAGAATTTCAATGCAAGCTGCCGCCACCGCCTCTGGATCGCGATGAGGGACTCGCCAGCCCAAACTTCCGTCTTGCAAAGGGTCAGCCGATCCATCTGCGTCACCGGATACTACGGGAATGCCGCAAGCCATCGCCTCTAGGTACACAATACCAAATCCTTCCTGAGAAGGCATAATATAAGCATCGGCAACGCGATAGTGTTCTACCAAATCTTCTGTAGGTACAAAACCAGCAAATACAACGCGATCGGCCACACCCAGATCTTGGGCTAGTTGGGCCAAACGGGGTCGATCGTCTCCGCGACCGATGACTAAATATTTCACATTTGGAACAATCTTGGAGATCGCAGGCAACGATCGAATGGTAACGTCCACACCCTTGTAAATATCTCCAGACCACAATCGCGCCACCGTCATCAGCACCTTAGCGCCTTCCAGATTGTACCGCTGCACCAATGCCTTTGGTTTGGGGCCAGGGGTAAAAGCATCCCCATCAACGCAACAAGGTAAAATTTGCACTTGTATGGGATCGATCGCATTGGAAGCGCAAAGGCGATCGCGACTGTAACGGCTGATCGTCCATATCCCAGCTGCTTGCTTGAGCGCCCTTTGATATTGTAGCGGTAGCGGCTCCCACACCTCTTTACCGTAAGTCAAAATAGTGTAGGGAATCTCAAATGGTTGGCATAGCGCTTGTACCAGAGGAGCTAGATTAATGTGACCGCAGAAAACATGACTGGGACGCTGCCCCCACAGACACGCAAGTAAGGAAGCACTCAGCCCGATTCGCCCCAGCATCGGGTGGAAAGTTTTGCAGTAATGAAATTTAAAATTCTTGGCCTCGAAAGGATTATCCGTTCCTGCTACATCCCGCAATAAAAATACTTCGGCTGGCTCTCGATCTGGTATGGCCAGATAAGCTCGCCAAATATCTTTAACATAAGATTGAATCCCACCTTCAGCAGCAAAAATTTCCAAGAAAACGAACACATAGCTGGTTTTGGCATCAGGCTGAGAGCCTATCTTGAAAATCCTGTTTTCCCCATATAAATTTACATCTGCGTTCATCTGCGTTCATCTGCGGTAAAAAATTCCTAAAAAAACTTTTTGTCTCGAGTCTCAGTCGTGAATCTTGGTTGAAGACTGGGAATAATTATTACTCGTGCTGAACAATTGTTTTGCCATTTTCCATTCTGATTCAGCGATTTGGCTAATATCTATTTACTGAAAGCAGCAGGCGATATTTTGCCATTTTGCAATCGTTCCAAATCTTTCAAAACCATTTTTTCTATAAGAGCTTCAAAGCTAACTTGAGGCTCCCATTTCAAGTTATTTTTGGCTTTGGCTGGGTTGGCAACTAATTGAAAATGTTCGTCCTGTCGGAATAACTTTGGTTCTACCACCACATAGCTATTCCAGTCCAGCCCCACGCACCCAAAGGCGGTAGCAACCAGTTCCCGAACGCTATGTAGCTCACCGCTGCCAATTACGTATTCCTCCGGTACATCAACTTGCAACATCCGCCACATTGCTTCTACATAATCTCCAGCATAACCCCAGTCGCGTTTTGCATCCAGATTGCCCATTTCAATTGTGTCGCTCAACCCTAATTTTATTGCTGCTGCGGCCAAACATACCTTACGAGTGACAAACTGAGGCGGGCGTCGGGGCGACTCGTGATTGTATAAAATACCGCTACAAGCAAACAAACCGTAGTGCTGGCGGTGATGCACCATAGTCCAATGAGCGTGTAATTTTGCGGCTGCGTAGGGATTCATCGGACGAAAGGGCGTTTGTTCGTCTTGGGGCGATCGATCTACATCGCCAAACATCTCCGAACTGCTAGCTTGATAAAAGCGAGTGGCGAGTCCGGCTTTGCGTACTGCTGCCAACAGTCGCGTTGCCGTTCCCGTCACCAAGTCCAGCGTTCCCAGCGGATCGTTCCACGAATCCGGTACGAAACTGGGAGCCGCCAAATTATAAATTTCTTGGGGCTGCAATTGTGCCACCGCATCCTCAAGAGCAGCACAATCTGTTAGGTCTACAGCGTAAATTTCTACCCGATCGCTAAGAGAACCGAGTTTTGCTAGATTAGTTTGGCGTTGGGGTGGCAACAAACCCACGACGCGATATCCTTTTTCCAAGAGCGATCGGCTGAGGTAATAGCCATCTTGGCCTGTAATTCCTGTAATAAGTGCTGTCTTGGTCATCGATCGTTAGTCCCGGTCATTAGTTATCCGCAAAACTGACAACTGACAACTGAAAACTGAAAACCTTACCACAAGCCTCTTTTACCGCTAGGTCGCACTGTCATCCAGTTTGTCTTTGCCGTAGCCAACTGCTCTTCTGTTATTCTGGCACCTGTAAGATTTGCTCCACAGAGGTTTGCGCCTCGGAGATTAGCATTGCTTAAATGGGCGTAACTTAGGTCAGCTCCCCGCAAATCAGCACCTTCTAAGTCTGCATAGCTCAAATAAGCCCTACCTAAATTTGCATCCCGCAAAATGGCGTAATTTAAACTCGCTCTACCAAAATCGGCATGGAACAAATTAGCTCCTTGGAGGTTTGTTTTGTTCAACCTTGCCTGATGGAAAATCGCTTCCGACAAATTAGCTTTTTGCAGGTTGAGCAAGCTGAGATTTTGCTGTGCGAAATCGCGTCTGCCCTTGTTATAGGATGATTGTACTTCTTGGGCATCCAGCTTGCGGGGCACTTTGCTTTTATTTCCAGCCGAACCGCTACTCTGTACTGTATTTCCCCCGGTTCTGCCCATACCGCTCCGATTCCCAGCTATGCCTGAGTTTATATCGGGTCCCTCCAGCCTAGTTCGCCTAGCGCGAATCGCCATTGCCGCACGGGAAACCGACCCCGACCCAGCCGCTCCACCTGACGCTCCCGCCGAACCGCTGGAAATTGGCCCGAACTTGCTAGGAGGCGGTTGCGAGACAGCAGAGGGGGGTGCGATCAGACCCTGAGCTAAGCTATCCATATACGGTTCCAGCTCTAGGGCTCGGAGGACTTCATTCGCTGACTGATAGCGGTGTCGAACCGATACCTCCAGCATTTTTTTGAGAACTTCGACAAAGTGGGGGCTGACCCGGATGTGTTTTTCCCACAACATCTCACCGGTGGATGGATTGTAATCTAAGTCTTTGGGAGATTTGGCAGTCAGCAGATAAATGCAGGTGACTCCCAGAGCGTAGATGTCGCTGGCATAAACCGGGCGCATGGCCATCTGCTCCGGCGGGGCAAAACCGGGAGTACCGATCGCATAAGCTGTTAGGGCTGTTTGCTCTGAAGCGCTCGAAGCGGCTTGGTTTACCTGGTTCTTCACTGCTCCAAAATCGATCAGTACCAGTTTTTTGTCTTGTTGGCGACGAATCAAGTTGGCAGGTTTGATGTCGCGGTGAATTACCTGGTGGCTGTGGATGTACTGCAACACCGGCAAAAGTTCGCTCAAGAATTGTTTGACTCCCTCCTCGCTAAATGGGCCGTTCTGCTTTACTTCCCGCTGTAAGGTTGCACCGGAAACATACTCTTGAACCAGATAAAATTGTTGCTGGTCTTCAAAGTAATCGAGCAGTCGCGGTACTTGGGGATGGTTACCAATTTTACCGAGCGTTTTGGCCTCGCGCTCAAACAACTCCCGTGCCATCTGCAAAACGTGAGGTGCGGTGGCCGTTGGCCGCAGTTGCTTGATCACGCAGCTGGGCTGACCGGGTAACATTTCGTCTAAGGCTAAAAACGTTGCCCCGAAGCCACCTTGCCCCAACGGTTTTGTTGCGCGGTAGCGATCGCGCAGTCGCAGATTGGTTCCACACGCCTGACACACGTCTGCGAGGTCGGGGTTTTCTGGATTGGGACAGGCTGGATTTAAGCAATAGCTCATTCAGCGTCACTCGCTTCAGGATTAATCAGCGGTCTAGAGGTGCCCTTCTTTCATTATCCGGGCTTAAACGGACAAATACAGTGGTATTTGTGCAAAAAATATTTTAAAGAGTTGATAAACACACACTAGCAGTATGTAAAGTGTTCGTGAATACCCGAATATTTACCACCATAAAATTGCCTAACAATTTAACTCATCTATAATTTAGAGTGCCCCAGCGAACTGGGAAAGCGAACAGGGGGAGTGGGGGAGTGGGGGAGTGGGGGAGTAGAAGAATTAATATTTTCCCTTTTCCCCTCTTCCCGACGCCCTCTTCCCGACGCCCTCTTCCCGACGCTCTAACATCTTGTCTCTAGTTTCTCCTTTGAAGTTCCTCTTTGCCAGGAGCCCAGGCCCCTATGCCCCAATACCCTACACCCCTGGTAAAATAGTCAGTCTGACATATGTAAAGGCGTTCTTGCAAATGCGTATCTCTCTGAACTGGCTGCGGGAACTGGTTGATTTCACGATGACCCCAGAAGAGTTGGCCCATACGCTGACAATGGCTGGGTTTGAAGTAGAAGATATCGAAGATCGGCGCACTTGGGCTGATGGGGTGGTTGTCGGAAAAGTGCTTAGCTGTCAACCCCACCCTAACGCCGATAAGCTCAGAGTTTGCGAAGTCGATATCGGCGCTGCTGCACCTCTGAATATTGTCTGCGGAGCTGCCAATGTCCGCGCTTCTTTGTATGTGCCCGTAGCTACTCCGGGCACTTATCTGCCCAACATCGACCTGAAAATTCGGCCTACGAAACTGCGGGGTGTTCGATCGGAGGGGATGATCTGTTCGCTCTTTGAACTCGGTCTGGCAAAAGAATCTTCTGGCATTCATAGTTTTGACGATGAAGATAACCTGGAACTGGGGAGCGACGTCCGGCCTCTGCTGGGTTTGGATGATGCAATCTTAGATATCACAGCAACTGCTAATAGAGCGGATGCTTTGAGTATGGTAGGCATAGCGCGGGAGGTGGCGGCGCTCGCTGGGGCAACTCTAAAATTACCAGAAGCTCAAGAGGTGTCGATCGCAGCTAAAGGCACTGGCCTGATGCTGAAAATTGAGGAGCCTCAAGCTTGTCCTGCTTACATAGGAACAGTAATCGAACAAGTTAAAATTGGCCCTTCTCCAGAATGGCTGCAACGACGTTTGCAATTATCTGGTGTGAGACCTATTAACAATGTAGTCGATATAACTAACTACATACTATTAGAATGGGGTCAACCGCTGCACGCTTTCGATCGCGATCGTTTACAAGTTGTTGCAGGTAAAAATTCGCTCACGATTGGCGTCCGCTTCGCTCAACAAGGTGAATCCCTCAAAACTTTGGATGGGCAGACGCGCACGCTACAATCCCAAACGCTCCTCATTACAGCTAACGATAAGCCAGTCGCCCTCGCAGGGGTGATGGGCGGTGAAGAAACTGAAGTCCACGAAGGCACTCAAAATATACTTCTGGAAGCTGCCATATTCGATATGATGGCAATTCGCCGTTCTGGGCGCAGTCAAGGTTTGCGGACTGAAGCTTCGGCCCGCTACGAAAGGGGCGTCAATCAGGCAGAATTAGAAATCGCCTGTCGTCGCGCTATCGGGATGATCGCAGAATTGGCAGGCGGTGTACCTGTAGTTCGAGAAATAGCGGACGCCAGACCGAATCAGTCTGCTTGGACGCGATCGATCGAACTGCGTCTGGAACGAGTAAACCAGATTTTAGGGCCGATCGATTTGGGAGAAGATGTTGGAGAACTGCAAGCGCAGGATATCGAACGCATCCTGACAGCACTCGGTTGTCAAGTCACTCCCGCTGCTGCTGAGAAAGTCTGGACAGTAACTGTCCCACCGTATCGCTATCGTGATTTAGAACGGGAAATCGATTTAATTGAAGAAATTGCCCGTTTGTACGGTTACGACAACTTCTGCGATGATTTGCCCGCAGAGACAGAAGCCGGATATATTTCCGTTGACCAGCAACTAACTCGGAAGCTGCGAGAAGCTTTGCGGGCAGCGGGATTGACGGAATTAGTGCATTACTCTGTGGTCAAACCGGAAGCAGATACAAAAATTATCATTCGCAATCCCATGTTCTCTGAATATTCGGCTTTGCGAAAAGATCTCATATCTGGACTGATCGATGCCTTCCAATACAATCTGGAACAGAGAAATGGCCCCCTGAATGGGTTTGAAATCGGTCGCATCTTCTGGCAGGAAGAAGATGGATTGATGGAAGCAGACTCCGTAGCCGGTATTATCGGCGGCGATCCCACTCTCGGTAAGTGGACTCGTTCCGGTCGCGAAGAACCGATGAGTTGGTATGAGGCAAAAGGTGTGCTGGACAATGTGTTTCAGCGATTGGGTTTGAAGGTAGAGTATCAACCAGACCGACGCGATGAGCGTCTGCATCCGGGACGCACTGCTTCTTTGTGGTTGCAGGGCGATCGTTTGGGCACTTTTGGCCAACTCCATCCCCAGTTGCGGAAAGAACGGGATTTGCCAGATGCCGTCTACGTTTTTGATTTGGATTTGGATGTGTTGTTGGATTATTTGGATCGGGATGAAAACTTTATTCCCACGTTCCATCCTTATTCTTCTTTCCCTGCATCCGATCGCGATATCGCTTTCTTCGCACCATCACAAGTGTATGTTGCCGAAATAGAAAGGGAAATGACTAAAGTTGCTGGGGATTTGTTGGAGTCGGTGGAATTGTTTGATGAATATAAGGGTGAAAATGTGCCGCCGGGACAACGCAGTTTGGCATTTCGCTTAATTTATCGAGCGAGCGATCGCACTCTCACGGATGAAGATGTCGAATCCGTTCATGGAAAAGTTCGCGAAGCCCTACGCGACAAGTTCAACGTCACTCTCAGAAGTTAATTAATTTTAGATTTTAGATTTTGGATTGAGTATACAATCTAAAATCTAAAATCTAAAATCCAAAATCGAGCTATGCCAAAGTACGTGTTGTTTGGAAGTTATTGCGAAGATGTTCTGGAAAAACGGGCACCTTATCGCCAAGCTCATTTAGATGGACTCGCCGCCCAAAAAGAATCTGGTGTTTTGGTTACTATTGGCCCTACCAAAGATTTGACCAAAGTTTTCGGTATCTACGAAGCACCAGATGAAGCTACTGTACGTCAATTAATTGAAGCCGATCCCTATTGGCAAAACGGGATTTGGACTGAATACGAAGTGCGCGAGTGGATTCAAGCAATTTGAATACACTTATTTCTTGAAAAAGAACAAGGGAACCCCCTCCCCGCAACAGGGAGGGGGAATGAGAAATAGTTTGTTAATATAAGATCGCATCGGATCTTCTGTTGTTGCGGCGATCGTCAAAACTTATTTCATCGTAGGGTGGGTTAGGCACGGGCGATAATTTCAGCACCTTCGATCGATAATTAAGTTCCCGTGCCGTAACCCACCATACCAGCTATCTGTAACATATACAAACATTTTCCACCATCAACCCGAAAGACCCGATCGCATCTATGCTTTGCTCAGTTGTTTCTCTGATAACCATTCTGCACGCAGTTTCTCAATAGCTTGCTCTTTCAGTTTAGCCTCAACTTCTATCCAAGGCGCGTTGTAATAGGAACTTGGCATTACAGCAATCAAATCGCTGTGGTGCGGGTCGTTGAAAGATTCGCATCCATTAGAAATATGTACGAGTTGCCATTCAGGAAAAGGCCAAGTTGTCCGCGCTGCTGCTAACATTTCAGCAACGCTGGGATGATCGTAACTATCCAGCTTTTCGTGAATAACGTGATGGTGAGCGTCAAATACCATCGGGACGCCTGTGGCGCGACAAATTTCCAGGATTTCGGAGGCGCTGTAGGCGTATTCGTCGTTTTCTAATCCTAATCTGGAGCGAATACCCTCCGGTAAATTGCGGATAACATTAATCAGACGTTCCGCTCGATCGCTCTTTCCTCCGTGTATTTCCATAACCGTCCAAGGCGATCGCGCCAACCCCAGCATATCCAAAATCCGGGCGTGAGTGCTGAGAATCTTAATGCTATTTTCGATTACTTCCGGTTTATCCGAACTTAGCACGACAAATTGGTCTGGGTGAATCACTATTCTGATCCCAAGTTCGGTAGCAGTCGCTCCCGTTTTTTGCAATTTATCCGTAAATTCACTTAACACTGCTTCGCCTACAGGTTCGTCAGCAAATGGAAATAGCGCAGAGGTAACGCGATACAAGCGAATGTTATGGAAATTGCAAAATGCGATCGCCGCATTCAGCCGAATCGAATTGTCAGTATACAACTCCCGCAAGACCCGCACCTGTTCTTCTGGTGCTAATTGCAACAGCCGTTTGCGCGTCAAAGCACGATACCGCACTTTGTCAGACGCAGTAATGCAGACTAAACCTAATTGTGGCACTATATTATTTGTTGAATTCATTTTTCTGCGGCTTGGGGTAAAAACGTTGCCCAGAGATATCGGTACGAAGCACTTTACCTGTTTGTTTATTTATTTTTACCACGGTTGCAGCCGAATCCTTGAGCGGTTTTCCGGATGAGTAATCCTCTTGAAAAATCGGCTCTTATGCGCTAAATAGATTGCTTGCGATCGCCGATAGCTGACACCTTCTTTAAACTAAGTAGGTTTTGACTTTTGACTTTTAACTTTTGACTTTTCTCTACCCTTGATTTTTTGCAAAGATTCTGGTTTGTGAGCCGCCTCTTTTCCAGATTTATCGCTTTCTACCAGATATTCCGGGTTATCTTCCGACGCAGCAACGTGGTGTCCTTTGATATCCGTCGGAGAAGTCAGTTTTTCCTTCACCTCGCCAGTGGTAGTACCTTGAGAGGTTTTCCACTCCACGCGATCGCCTTTTTTCAGTTCGTCAGTCAAGCCTTTGCCTCCTTTTCCATACTTTCAGTAATTGCGTGCGTTACGCCTGACGCACCCTACAGACTTTATTCAACCTCTAAATATTAAGTTTTATTTCTCAATGGATATCGGACATCAGCCTAATTACATATTTGCCCATCCTGGTAAAATAATCTTGTTCTTACTTTTGCAGGTTGTTATGTCGTCCGAAAAAACATCAACTTCCCAATCAACCACAGGTGCAGATGCTGTTGATGAAGCGATCGCCCAAGGAATAGACTTTGACGGTAGCCCCATTCCGCTTGCCAAACTGGAACTCTATCGCCAGGTGATGGGGTTGGAAGCAGGACGGCAAAGAAGCGGTGTATCGAATACCATGCGATCGCGCATTGTTCGCATCGGCGCTAAACACATTTCCCAAGCAGAACTCAACCAAATGTTAATAGACGCCGACTTTGCACCCCTCAAAGAGAAAGAAATTGCCTTCTACTATGGCGGGAAATAAGAAATAAGGGCGTCGGGTCTAGGGATAAGGGCGTAGGGGCTAGTAAGTCAAAGTAAATATTCAATTTATTATGAAAATATTTCTACTTATTTCCCTATCTCCCAATCTTTAGTTAGTAATTATTTATTTGGCATTTTACCTTTTGCCTTTTGCCTTGATTATGCAAATAGGAAACTTGACAGACTATCCCTATGCCTCTGGGCGAAGGGTGATGATGGGGCGGCGGGGTGCAGTGGCGACAAGTCAACCCCTAGCTGCTTTAGCAGGCATGGAAATGCTGATGTCTGGAGGAAATGCAGTAGATGCGGCATTGGCGATGGCGATCGCACTTACTGTCGTCGAACCCACCTCCAACGGCATCGGTGGAGACGCTTTCGCCCTAGTTTGGGATGGTAAATTGCACGGTTTAAATGCTTCTGGAAAAAGCGCCCAATCTCTCTCTCAAGAAGCATTTATCGGCATGGATAAAGTACCATCTACCGGATGGTTACCTGTCACAGTTCCCGGTGCGGTTTCCGCTTGGAGAAAGTTGTGGGAACGCTGGGGAAAATTGCCGTTCGAGCAGTTATTTGCGCCAGCAATTCGCTATGCAGAAGAAGGGTTTCCCGTATCGCCAGTAACGGCACAAGCTTGGCAGCGATCGCAAAATATCTTTCTATCCTTGACTCGTCCGGAATTTCAACATTTTAAAGAAGTGTTTTTCCCTGGTAACCGCGCACCAGCAGCGGGGGAAATTTGGGCAAGTGAGTGGCACGCCAAGACCCTGAGAGCGATCGCATCTTCTGGCGGCGAAAGTTTTTATAGAGGCGAAATAGCACAGCAAATAGCAAATTTTGCAGCCGATACAGGTGGGTTTTTAACAAGAGACGATTTTACCAAACATCAAGCAGATTGGGTAGAGCCAATTTGCACAAATTATCGCGATTTAACTGTTTGGGAAATCCCACCCAACGGACAAGGCATAGCTGCCTTAATAGCTTTAAACATTTTAGAAGGTTTCGATATTGCCAAATATCCCCGCGAATCAGTCGAAAGCTATCATCTCCAAATCGAAGCAATGAAGTTGGCATTTGCCGACGTTCACCGTCATATTGCCGACATTCGGTTTATGACAGTTGCCGCAGAACATCTGTTAGATAAAACTTATGCAGGCGAACGGAGAAACTTAATTAACGATCGAGCTATTCCTATCGCCGAATCCGGACTTCCTAAAGGTGGAACCGTTTATTTAGCAGCAAGTGATGCAGAATTAATGGTTTCTTTCATCCAATCAAATTTCGAGGGATTTGGCAGCGGCATACTCGTTC
The DNA here is from genome assembly GCF_041929145.1 of Aerosakkonema sp. BLCC-F183. Taxonomy (NCBI): domain Bacteria; kingdom Bacillati; phylum Cyanobacteriota; class Cyanophyceae; order Aerosakkonematales; family Aerosakkonemataceae; genus Aerosakkonema; species Aerosakkonema sp. BLCC-F183. The sequence continues at coordinate 14,467 of NZ_JBHFNU010000096.1, forward strand.
CCGGTACTGGCGTAGCATTGCACAACCGGGGAATCGCTTTTACCTTAGAAGAAGGACATCCCAACCAAATTGCACCAGCAAAACGTCCCTTTCATACAATTATTCCCGCATTTCTCACCCAAAACAATCAACCTTTAGGGCCATTTGGTGTCATGGGAGGGCCAATGCAACCCCAAGGACATCTTCAAGTAGTAGTAAATCTCGCCGATTATGGGATGAATCCGCAAGCAGCTTTAGATGCTCCCAGGTGGCATTTCGTATCGGGAAAAAGAGTACTTTTAGAGCCAGCAGTATCTCAAGAAATAGCACAGGCATTATCCGAAAAAGGTCACGAAGTTCAAATTACCGAAGATGTCGCACTGTTTGGTAAAGGTCAGATTATCTGGCGGCAAAACAAAGTTTTGATTGCCGCTTCCGAACCCCGCGCCGATGGCATAGCATTAGCCTACTAAAAACATATCAAAAAACCATATGGCTCCAACTCTTCTCATTACAGGCGCTTCTCAAGGCAGTGGCAAAGCAACTGCACTTTTATTTGCTCGCAAAGGTTACGATGTTGTCCTAGCAGCACGTCAAGCAGACAGATTAGAAGCTGTAGCGCAAGAAATCCATAACCTCGGTCGTTCTGCTTTAGCTGTTTCTACCGATGTCGGCAATGTTGAACAAGTACAAACGCTGGTCAATAAAGCGATAGAAAATTTCGGAAATATCGATGTTTTGATTAACAACGCAGGCATCTGTCTCACTGCGCCAATGGAAAGAACTTCTCTGCGTGATTGGCAGCAGATTATGGACACCAATTTTTGGGGTTACGTTTATACAATTAATGCTATTTTGCCTCATTTCCTAGAGCGGAACACAGGCACTATTGTCAACGTGGGTTCTTTCGGCGGCAAAATGCCTCTGCCACAAATGACCGCCTATTGTGCCAGCAAGTACGCAATCACGGGGTTAACAGAAACCCTTCGCTTGGAACTCGCAGTTAAAGGTATCCAAGTGTGCGGTGTACATCCTGGAGTTATTAACAGTGATTTTATGGAACGCGCTATGTTTCGAGGTAAAGATGAATCCGAAATAGAATCGCGCCGTCAGCAGATGAAGAAGGTACTTGAATCATCGTGGGTAAGCAAACCGGAAGATATTGCCAATGCGATTTGGGATGCTGTTAAAAATAAACGATCTGAAGTAGTTGTTGGCCCTACATTCCTTGCTACAGAAGCATACCGTTTATTTCCCGGTTTGTTGCAGTGGGTGATGACTCAAGATGCGAAGTAAATTAGAAGCACTTTACTTGCCAAATACGAATGCTTACAATTCACACAATTATGGACGAGTGTGTTTTCCCTAAATCTGCAAGTAAAGTAACGCAAAGATAAATATCTATTTTTTTATAAATGTTAAATTTACCTACAAAAAACTTTAGAAATATTTATTTTATGTCATAAACTACATAATTTGTTATGAAAATTACCCTTGAATAAATCAATTCACTATTTAATTTTCGACAAATATTATCCATCATATAAGAATCTACCTTTAGGAGGTGGTCATCATGTTAATTGAACGCCCAAATGCGGCACAACCTACACCGGAAGAAAAGCAGCACCTAGAACGACTAAAAACCGTGATTAATAATGCGGTAGCCGATGGCAAGATTTCTCGCAAAGAACTCGATGATATTAGAGCGGCAACCTATGCCGATAAAAAAGTTACGGTGACTGAACTTGAATTGTACAGAAAACTGGTTTTAGACAAAATTGAGACTGGAGAGCTTCAATATGATTGGTAAAGCCCAATAGGGTGGGCATTGCCCGCTAAATATTGGTGGGCGATGCTCTCCTGACTAAAAATAAAGTAAGTTAAATTTTCGATAAATTCAGTTGACAAAACTCGATCGCCTCTGACAAATCGCTAGTAACTTGCGGATAGTCGATCGCAGGCGGATCGATAACTACCAAAGTTACTCCTAATTCATCTGCTACGCTTCGCTTAACATCTTCCCCGCCGCTAGTACCGGAAGCTTTTGTGACTACCATTGAAATTTGCCAATGACGCCATAAAGCTTTTTCCAAATCGGCAGAAATTGGCGGTCGCATCGCAAAAATTCGGTCTGGAGTAAACCCAGCAGCTATTGCTGCTTCAATAGAAGTACTGGAAGGTAAAACCCTAGCAAATAAAGTCGATCGGTCTTGCCAAGGACGAAACAGAGGTAAAGCTTTATACCCCACAGCGAGCAGCACTCGCTGTCCTTCCAGATAATTCCCAGCAACAAGCGTAGCAAAAGTATCTAACTCAATCAGTTTACTATTGACGATCGCATTATTCTCCCCCTGCAAACGGGGGCGTTCGTAGCGCAGATAGGGAATTTGCAATTGCGAACAAGCCGCGATCGCATTTTGAGAAATCTCCAGCGCAAAAGGATGAGAAGCATCCAGCACCGCCACAATATTTTGGGCGAGCAAAAATTGCCCGATCTCCGAAGGGGAAAGACGCCCCACCCAGACACGCAAAATCGGCACATCGGGATAGAGAGATCGCGCAGTTTCCGTAGTTACCGAAATAGTGCAAGGCAGCTGACCTTGTGCGATCGCCGCCGCCAGCTGGATACTTTCAGTAGTTCCACCGATCAGCCACAGTCGCCCAATTGATTCTACTTGGTACTGCAAAAGCCCACTCTGCCAAAAAAACGATTAACCCTTCAAAGCTTTGGTAAAGTTCTTACGATACGATTTGTTAATCAGTAAGAATGGCCACAACATCGACATAGATAGCCGAGTCGTCAAATTGCGGTTAAAGTTAGTCTTCTCAAAGCCAGTCCAGAACTTCCAGACCCCGCCTACGTAAGTTACCAGCAATGCTATGACAATTAAACTATTCATAAAATCTCCTTGCAGCGGATACCCTCTTTATTTCAATTATGTGTACTCAGGCCGTCATTGTCAGAACAGTTAGGGCGTCGGGACTAGGGCGTCGGGACTAGGGGTTAGGGAAGAGGAAAAATTTTGACTTTTGACTTTTGACTTTTGACTCCCCCATCACCTTAGCCTATTCAAATCTGTGAACTACCCCGACTATGTTGGAGCATAGTCGGGGCTTCCAACTTCACAGGGAATTGCGTCTAGCAAAACAGAAGTTTTACCAGTTCGACTTACATTCCCTCCGTTGGCAGTGTCGCTAGTTCCTAACGACAATATCCGCAAGCCCTCATCTCTGATGCTTTTTGCTGCATTCACATCCCTGTCATGCAATGTACCGCATTTAGGACAAATCCATTCACGAATATCTAAAGGCATATCAGCGACTTTATGCAGACAATGATTACAAGTTTTAGAGCTTGGAAAAAATATGTCAACCTTTAGATAAATTTTTCCTTCTCTTTCTGCTTTATACTTGAGCATTGTCTGAAACATTCCCCACCCACAATCACTAATAGCTTTCGCTAGATTGTGATTGCGTACCATGCCTTTGATATTGAGATTTTCTCCCACTATTACTTGGTTTTCGTTGACTATCTTGCGGGATAGCTTGTGTAGAAAATCTTCTCGACATCTAGCTATTTTAGAGTGAATAAGAGCAACTGTAATCCTAGCTTTATTACGCCTTTTACTACCTTTTTTCTTACGACTTAATTTTTGCTGTTTGCGCTTCAGGTTGCGTTGATGTTTAGCAAAGTGCTTAGGATTACTATATTTGCTTCCATCGCTGGTAATGCAAAAATGGGTGACGCCAACATCAATTCCTATCGCCTTGCCTTCGCTACTGATTAGCGGTTGCTCCTTACCGTCACCAACCAAGATAGAAGCATAATATTTGCCATCGGGGTTTTGGGAAATCGTCACGGTTTTAATCGTGCCTTCTATCGGTCTATGAATACGACAATAAATTTCCCCTAATTTAGGCAATTTAATTGAGTTCTTACCTAACTTGACATTTTGAGGGAAACTGATTGATTGTCTACCATGTTTTGACTTTAAACTAGGGAAACCACTTCGTTTTTCAAAAAAGTTTTTGTAAGCAGTATAAAGATTGAGAGCGACCACTTGTAAACACTGGGAATAAACATCCGTTTTTAACCAAGTATACTCTTTTTTTAGTTCTGGTAATAAGCCTTGGATACTAGCTCTAGACAAACTCTTACCTGTAGTCTTGTAAGTTTCTTGGCACAGGTTCAAGCTGTAATTCCAAAACCAACGACAGCACCCAAACGCTTTTGATAAATGCGCTTGTTGTTCAGGAGTTGGATAGATACGAAACTTACAGGTTTGATACATTATTGATGCTAAGCAACCCTGATAAGAGTATAGCCCAAGATTTTTATTGTGGCTACGATGACGGTTGGTTGGTAGCAATTTATTCCCCACCATGTAAGATGGTGGGGGAATTCTTGCTCCACTTTCTCCACTTTTGTTAATTTAAAAAGGGGCGACATCCTTTGACGACGCCGGAGCTGGAGTGCAAAGCCCAGGCTGGGATCTGTAGACAAGCCGATCGCCAAGAATTCGAGACGACAAGACAAGAGTGGAAACAGGAGGAAATATGCGGGCAGTGCTAATGGCTGGCGGATCTGGAACTAGGCTGAGACCGCTAACTTGCGATCTGCCAAAACCGATGGTGCCGATCCTCAATCGACCCATCGCAGAACATATCATAAATTTACTCAAAAGGCATCACATCACCGAAGTGATTGCCACCCTGCACTACTTACCCGACGTTATCCGCGACTACTTCCACGATGGCAGCGACTTTGGCGTTCAGATGACCTATGCTGTGGAAGAAGACCAGCCGTTGGGTACAGCAGGTTGTGTAAAAAACATTGCCGAACTTTTAGATAGAACATTTTTAGTGATCAGCGGCGACAGCATCACCGACTTTGACCTCAGCGCCGCCATTCACTTTCACAAACGCCGTCACTCAAAAGCCACGATAATTTTGACCCGCGTTCCCAATCCGATCGAATTTGGTGTTGTCATCACCGACGAAGAAGACCGTATCAACCGTTTTTTAGAAAAACCATCCACAAGCGAAATCTTCTCCGATACCGTCAACACCGGCACCTACATCCTAGAACCAGAAGTCCTAGACTATCTACCAGCCGGCCAAGAAAGCGACTTTTCCAAAGATTTATTCCCCCTTCTCCTGAACAAAGGCATCCCCATGTACGGCTACATTGCCGAAGGCTATTGGTGCGATGTCGGTCATCTCGACGCCTATCGGGAAGCTCAATACGATGGGCTTTACTCCAAAGTCAAACTCGACTTTGCCTACGAAGAAAGATCTGCCAAAGCCAGAGGAAATCGAATTTGGGTAGGTCAGAATACCTACATAGACCCCTCCGCCGAAATAGAAGCCCCCGTGCTGATCGGTAACAACTGCCGGATTGGCCCGCGAGTGCAAATTGAAGCTGGAACCATCATAGGGGACAATGTGACGATCGGTGCTGACGCCAGTCTCAAACGCCCAATCATATGGAATGGAGCCATCATAGGCGAAGAAGCCCATCTCAGCGCCTGCGTAATCGCCAGAGGTACCAGAGTAGACCGCCGCGCCCACGTCCTGGAAGCAGCCGTAGTCGGTTCCCTTTCCACTGTAGGAGAAGAAAGCCTGATCAGCCCCGGCGTCCGTGTTTGGCCCAGCAAACAAATTGAATCTGGCGCTACCCTCAACATCAATTTAATTTGGGGTCAAACAGCACACCGCAATTTATTCGGGCAACGGGGTGTCTCTGGATTAGCTAACATCGATATCACCCCAGAATTTGCCGTCAAACTGGGAGCAGCTTACGGCTCCACTTTAAAACCCGGTTCTCAAGTTGCTGTTTCCCGCGATCAACGCAGTATTTCCCGCATGGTCTCCCGTTCTATGATTGCCGGTATGATGTCCGTGGGAGTCAACATTCAGAACTTAGAAGCAACATCGATTCCGATCGCTCGCACGTTGATTCCTACCCTCTCGGTTGCCGGTGGTATTCATATACGCATACACCCAGACCGAGCCGATCATATTTTGATTGAATTTTTAGATGGCAAAGGCATCAACATCTCCAAAGCTCAGGAGAAAAAAATAGAAGGGGCATATTTCAAAGAAGATTTGCGGCGAGCCCAAATTCACGAAATCGGTAACATGGCTTATCCCAGCCAGGTGATGGATATTTACAGTACCAGCTTTGAGAAGCATCTTAATGTAGAAGCCATTCGCTGTAGCAATTCCAAAGTCGTAATTGATTATGTTTATGCCGTTTCTGGCGCTGTGCTACCGCAACTTTTGGCAAAGTTTGGCTGCGATGCTGTAGTCCTGAATGCCAGTCTCAATCAAACTGCCGTATCCATAGCAGAACGAGAAGCTTTACTGCATCAACTCGGTCATGTTGTGGAAGCACTCAAGGCTACTTTTGGCGTTCAGGTATCTGCAAATGGGGAACAGATGATTTTGGTCGATGAATCTGGGATGCCAATTCGCGGTGAGATGTTAACCGCTTTAATGGTGGATATGATGCTTACTGCCAATCCCAGAAGTACGGTAGTGGTGCCGGTTCATGCTTCCAGTGCTGTAGAACAAATTGCGCGTCGTCACGATGGCAGAGTTGTTCGCACCAAAGCTAATCCCAGTGCTTTAATGGAAGCGTCTCAAAATCATTCTAATGTGGTCTTGGGCGGTTCGGGAGAAATGGGATTTATTTTCCCCCAACTGCATCCCGGTTTTGATGCCATGTTCTGCATTGCCAAACTGATCGAGATGCTCACGATTCAGGAGCGAAGTCTCGGCTCCATTCGCGAATCTATGCCCCGCGTTGCACACAAAACTACCTCCGTTCGTTGTCCTTGGACGGTCAAAGGAGCCCTGATGCGTCATTTGGTGGAAACCCATTCAACTGACAGCTTAGAGTTAGTCGATGGCGTCAAGATTTGCCATCGATTTAATGATAGTTGGGTGTTAATTTTACCAGATGCCGGGGAGCCTATGGTGCATATTTTCGCCAACAGTAACGAGCGCGAATGGGTGGATGAAACTTTGAGGGAATACCGCGCCCGCGTTCAAAACTTTGTTGACGATCAGCAGGGATTGGAAGCTGTTGTAGATATATAATTGCATCATTAGCAATTAGTAATTTACGAGTTTCACAACTCATTAGTTAACAAATAAGCGATAATGAATAATAGCAATAACAATTGCCAATGCGCGATGACCGACGAACGATGACTGATGACCGATTAGTAACTGAAAAAGGACAATTTGATTATGAATAGCTGCATTTTGATGGCAGAGGTCGTTGAAGAACCTCAACTTCGCTATACACCGGGCGACTCCCAAGTCGCTGTTGCTGAGATGTTTGTGCAATTTCCCAGCCAACGGGAAGAAGACCCGCCCTACACCATAAAAGTGGTAGGGCGGGGAAATCTTGCACAAGAAGTTCACCAACGCTGTCACCGAGGCGATCGCATCATCATTGAAGGTCGTCTTAGCATCGTAACTTTCGAGCGAAGACAGGAAAATTTCAAGGAAAAACGTGCTGAATTGACAGCACAAAAAATTCACTATCTGGGTAGCAACGACGCTTTTCCAACTGCAACAACTAGCGGGACGCCTATCTCTACGGCATCTACAACTTCTAGAAACACCACAAATTATGTCGGTTCTGAATCTTATAGTTCAACCGCTGCAACAGCAACAGTTCCTCCTGTTTCTACCCGTACTGTCAATATGGCTAATATTTCCTCAGTAGATGATGATGAAGATGAACCAATACCGACGGCTAAAAAACAGTCATACCAAAGTCAATCAATAGCTGGAAATCAGCCTGATGTCGATGACATTCCTTTTTAAATAAAGTGGGGTGGGCATTGCCCACCTTATATTTTTTGGTTGTTAATCAGTACACGATAGCTCCATCCAGTAGAATGCTTATCGCCCATAATACTGGATGGATATCAACAGATATTTTTTCCGATCGATCGCAAGTATAACATTGGCCTAAAACTGATTGCGATCGCAACTAATTAGCTAGAAAGTGTTGCGATCCCACGCTAGCCAGAAACCCGGTTCCAGCCATATACATGATTTGCTGAAAATGTCAATAGCTTAAGCAGGGCCGATCGCATCGATCAAAGCTTCCAGTGCGATCGCAATATGAGCCCGATGCGTTCCCCCCTGAGAATAGACGATGTACGGTTCCCGCAACGGCCCATCGGCGGAAAACTCCAAAGTGCTGCCCTCGATAAACGTACCGCCAGCCATCACCACTTTACTTTCATATCCCGGCATTTCCCAAGGCACCGGTTCGACATAGGAATCGATCGGTGAATGCTGCTGAACAACTCGACAAAAAGCGATCAGCTTTTCAGGCGTACCCAGCTTAATTGCTTGAATCACATCTCGCCGGGGACTCATCGGCAAAGGATTCACCGGATAACCTAACTTGTCAAACACATACGCAGTCAGGTGATTCCCCTTCATGGCCTCCCCTACTATCTGCGGGGCCAAAAACAACCCTTGAAACAGCAGGCGATTTTGATCGAAAGTAGCACCGCCAGCACTGCCAATTCCGGGTGCTGTGAGGCGACAGGCGGCTGCTTCCACTAAATCTTCTCTGCCGGAAACGTACCCACCAGCACTCACCACCGTACCGCCGGGATTTTTAATCAAAGACCCGGCAATGAGGTCAGCACCGACGTGGGTGGGTTCCTTTTCTTCGATAAATTCGCCGTAGCAGTTATCCACAAAACAAACTGTGTGAGGATTTTGCTGCTTGACGATGTAGATAATTTTCTCGATATCGGCAATGGAAAGGCTGGAACGCCACGAATAACCGCAGGAGCGCTGGATGAATACTAAGCGAGTACTATTCCCTACTGCTTGCGAAAGGGCATCGTAATCGACAGTTCCTGCCTTAGTAAGAGGCAATTCTCGGTATTTAATGCCAAAGTCAATTAATGAACCCTGCCCATGACCCCGCAAGCCAATTACTTCTTCCAGGGTATCGTAGGGGGAACCGACGACAGCCAGCATTTCATCTCCGGGACGCAGGACGCCAAACAAGGCGCAAGCGATCGCATGAGTGCCAGAAACAAACTGCACCCGTACTGCCGCCGATGAAGCACCCATCACGTCAGCAAATACCAAATCCATTGTCTGACGCCCCAAGTCGTCGTGACCGTACCCGGAAACTCCGGCAAAATGATGGGCTCCCACTCGATGACGGCGAAAGGCTTCCAGAACCCTTTTGAGATTTTGCTTGACCTGAGTGTCAATACCAGAAAAAATCGGAAATAGTGCCTGTTCTGCTTCCAGCAGCTGTTTAGAGCTGTTCATCAATTCCTCTTTCACGATATAGTTGGCTCGTGGGGCGGCATGAAAATATTGCCGCCCCACAAGTCCGAAATAGCTATGCGGATTTTTGGGTCACGCAGATTGGGCTGCACAATTCGTATCAAGGTTACTGCATGACGCTTGCCACCTCAACCAAACTTCGCCTCGATTGGCCTGTGATTTTATTTATGGTTGCGATTCACATCGTAGCCGTGTTTGCTTTCCTTCCCGGCAATTTTAGCTGGGCTGCGGTAGGCTTGGCTGTTTTTCTGCATTGGGTGACGGGTGGTTTGGGAATCACCCTGGGATTTCATCGCTTGGTCACTCACCGCAGTTTTCAAACGCCAAAGTGGCTGGAATATATCCTGGTTTTCTTTGGTAGCTTAGCCTGCCAGGGCGGGCCGATCGATTGGGTGGGTATGCACCGCCTGCATCATTTACACTCAGATAAGGATGGCGATCCTCACGATTCCAACAAAGGTTTTTTGTGGAGTCATCTGAATTGGATGCTTTACGAGCTACCGTCTAGGGATGAAATTCCCCGCTTTACCAAAGATATTGCAGAAGATCCAGTTTATCAGTTTTTACAAAAGTATTTTGTCCCGCTCCAAGTTCTCCTGGGCGTAGTGCTTTATCTGCTGGGCGGCTGGTCTTTTGTGTTGTGGGGAATCTTTGTGCGTTTAGTTGCTGTGTATCACTGCACTTGGCTAGTTAACAGCGCTACCCATAAATTTGGCTATCGCACCTATGATTCAGGCGATCGCTCCACCAACTGCTGGTGGGTTGCTTTGCTAGTCTACGGTGAAGGTTGGCACAACAATCACCACGCATTCCAATATTCGGCTCGTCACGGCTTGCATTGGTGGGAAATTGACCTCACCTGGATGACGATTCAATTATTACAAGCTCTTGGTCTGGCCACAAATGTGAAACTGGCACAAAAGTAGATTTAGGGGCTAAAAAAAGTCAAAAGTCACTCAGTCAAAAAGAAGAGGGAGAGCGAGGAGGGAAAGGAAAAAGGGAAAAGGGAAAAGGGAAAATATTAATTCTTCTGCTCCCCCACTCCCCCACTCTCCCACTCTCCCACTCTCCTTTTTTTTGACTTTTCTTGCCCAAGAATCCCTAAAATCTGCCATTGCCTTGGACAATGTGCTTAAGAGTTGTTAAGGTTTCCATGCTGATCAAGCCGCGCCGATGTCCTTTTTGGTTAGACATACCGAGAAAAATGTTATCGCCTCGCGAGGGATTGCGCGAAAAGCGAGGAGTCGCGTTGATGTATGTAGTGGCGCTATTGACGCCCAAGGCAAACTGACGGCTTTCTTGGTAAGATTCAGTGACTATGCAGTCGGCATGACCGCTGCTGTATTGGTTAATCCAAGCGATCGCTTCTTCCAAGCTATTGACTACTTTAAAAGCAACTGTCTTAGTTAAGTAAGGTTCCCCCCACTCCGACTCACTCACCTGCTTCAAGTCTGGAAACTCATTGACTAACTGGGCATCCCCTCGAATTTTAAAGCCCTTTTCCTTCAAGCTGTTCCAAAGCGTCACCAAGGAAGAGGGCTTTTGATTGCTGTGGATGAGAACTTTTTCGATCGCGTTAACCGGGTCGGGTTCGCTTTGATGGCTATCTAAAATCATCCAGCGAGCCAACTCCAAACTACCAGATGGCGACCAAAACAGATAACAATTCCCCATCCCCGCTTTTAAAACAGGTGCAGTTGACTGCCGCACTACCTGCTGCACAAGGCTGGGGCGACCGTATGGTATGACTAAATTTATATATCGGTCTTGAGTTATCAAATCCCGCAGCGAACTGCCTAGATCCGATGGCAGCAGTTCCAAACATCCCGCCGGCATACCTACATCTTGCAAAGCTGACTGTAAAGCTTGGGCAATTGTCGCATTCGAGTGACTCGCCTCTGTTCCCCCTCGCAGAATCAAGGCATTGCCGGTTTTGATACACAAACCCGCCGCCAGCGCTCCCAATTCCGGAAATGCCTCATACACTAAAGCGATTAGGCCCAAAGGCATCAGCTGGCAATAAGTCTGGGAGTGTTCTAACTGATAGGAAGCGCTCATCACTCGCCGCAACGGATCGGACAATTCTCCTAACCGCTGTAGCATTTGGATCGTTGTCTGGAGACGTTCGGGTGTGAGTTTCAGCCAATCCAAAATTAGGTCTGGCACTGCCATTTCCCGACTCGCCAAAAGGTCGAGCGTATTTGCTTCCAGAATCTCGTCTGAGGCACGTTTCAGCGCTTGTGCCATTGCCACAACAGCGCGGCTGCGATCGACTCCCTTGGTTGTACCTAAGTCGAAAGATGCTCTCCAGGCGCTGCTAACTGTCGCCATCAGATCGGGTGCTGCATCAAACGTTTCAGCAGTCATAAAGCTAACGCCTGTAAGCTAACCACTGTATCAGTGCTATTAATTCCACAAGCACTACGGGTATTATTGCCCACAAATGCCTGTTAGCTAAGTTTGGGATGTTGCAAACCCCTATCACCCATATAAGCGGAAGCAGGACAACTAACACAAAAGCCGATGCCAAATAATGTTCTTTCAAACCAGTATGGGCTCTGTACCATCGACTGCCCGTCCACAGCCAAGCTTTCTTGTAGGGATGTGTTGTCGATAGTTGTTCAATTACCTGTTCGCTTTTTTCCACGACAAATATTTGCTGACAGCGATTGCAGCCAAAGGCTTCCGTCAGTACGATCGGCACTAAACGACCCTTTCGTCCGCAGGGACAAGGGTAGTCAGCATTCAAATCTATCTTTTGGGCTTTCGGGGATGGCACAAGCGGTCTTCAAGCAAACCGAGTTTATCCAAAGGGGATTTAAAACATTTTATTGACACTCCCCGCACTTCAGGGCGGAGATTCTTGGTTCAACGAGTCCACTTAATACAACCCAGTTGCCTGTTTTGCACCAGAGATGGTTCTCTCCCCAAGCGTTTACTCCATTTCAGAAGCCTGTTTGGGTATGCCCTACCCTACAGTTTCAACCTCAAAAATTTTGGTTTTCTGGTACTTGCATGAAGATTTTACCTAACAGTGCATTTCCTGCTAGAACCCTCTATCCTCAGTTTTCAAGGTGCTTTGCCTGTAGGCGACTGGGTTTTTATCCAGGTTGAATACCCTATCCTGCTAGACATTGAGATTAACACAAAATTAATCAAAGCCGTCCTAGAAGTACCAGTTCGATCGCCTAATTTTTGGCCAATCCACTATCAATTTCTGCCTCTTTCCTTCGCAAAAAGTGCTGAAATGTTAATTGGTGAAGCTTAAGATTCTACCGTTTGCATTTGTTTTAACTTTTAAGCGGGCAACGCGATTCGAACGCGCGACATTCACCTTGGCAAGGTGACGCTCTACCACTGAGCTATGCCCGCAACCTCTGAACTTTCTTTAGTATGTCAAAATAACTCCTGTATGTCAACTATGCAAGGGAATTTTTTTTGGGAAAGTGATTTCTGGGATTTCTCTTATACCGATTCCCTGGGAGCCACAGCACTTTTTAGGGAGGCAGGTATTGGCTGAATATCTGAACTGGCCTTGATTTGACGCATCAAAGTCGCCATTTCCAGAGCGCTCATCCCATAATCCCAGCCTTTATTGCTTTTTATTCCGGCTCTTTCCAGAGCTTGCTGCATCGTGTCTGCGGTCAAGACGCCAAATACTACCGGAACACCGGTTTGAAACCCAGCCGCAGCAATTCCTTTGGATACTTCCGCCGCCACGTAGTCAAAATGAGGCGTTTGCCCTTTGATTACCGCACCCAGGCAAATTACGGCATCATAGCGCTGGCCGATCGCCATCTGACGCGCTACCAAAGGTATTTCAAAACTACCCGGAACCCAAACATAATCTACCTGAGTGCCGTGAGGATTGACATCGACGCCGTGGCGTTTCAAACAATCTTGACAACCCTCCAAAAGTTTGCCTGTCACGAGGTCGTTGAATCGACCGATGACGATCGCAAACCGCAGAGATTCTGTCTGAGTAAAATTTCCCTCGAAAACTGCCATATCAATAGTCCTTTGCCATTAATCGTTTGTGATGAGTCATCAGTCATCAGTCATTAATCATTGGGTATCGGTCATTTGTTAGTTTTCAAAAGTCAGAAGTCAGAAGTTATTGGTTAGCTGCTCATGACTGAGAGACCGATAACCGATGACTAATGACAAACGACTAATGACTGATGAACTCGGATCAAACAACAAAATAGCTCAATGCGCCCACTATAAGCACCAGAGCAACCCAGACGCCCGAACCCAACCACAGAAGCCGTTTGGATTGATCCCAATTCTGAGGTGTTGCATAAGCAACGGGGACGCCCACCACCATAGCAAAGGATACGACGACTAGAGCAAACAAAGCTAATTGAAACAAAATTGTCATTTGCGGTTCTCCCAATACAGCAACAGACCGAGCGACATTCCCACCTTTTTTAGTAGCGGGATTTTTAGTTATACAAGCGTTATTTAGCGTCAATTGCTAAGGATACAATATCCGATCGCTTACCCTGCCAATTTTCTAGCCGTGTCTAGCTCTTGTTCGGAGAACGGAGGTCTAAGGGGGTAATTGACCGTACCCCGACCACTAACAGCCTAACGGATTTCTAACACGGTCTACCGTCTTAAGGCATTTTATCAGCACAGCGACACGCCTCTGCCCACCTCGATCGCACCGAAAGTAATACTAATTCTTGGCGAAGTTCGATCGCAGGAGCGGGGGAGTGGGGGAGTGGGGGAGTGGGGGAGCGGGTGAGAATCTGGATTTAGATTTTTAGTTCGGCCAAAACAAGCGCAAAGATTTTTAGCTGTAATGGAATTGAAGGTTTGATTGGGTGTGGGAAGAGAGCGATCGCAAATTTTGCAAGAGTGGTAAAGGTAGATGGATTTGATACTGTGTCACACAACCGCAGATTTTGACGCTCTGGGGGCAGCTGTAGGATTATCGCGCCTGAAAGCTGGGGCGAAAATTGTCTTGCCTGGGGGCGCACACCCAGCGGTGCGGGATTTTTTGGCATTGCACCGGGATGAGTTTGCTTTGATCGAACGTCGATCGGTTAATGCCAAACAGATTCGTTCTCTGACTGTAGTCGATACGCAACAGCGCGATCGCCTTGGCAAAGCAGCTGAATGGTTTGACTTACCCCACTTGAATGAAATTGTCCTTTACGACCATCACCCAGCTGGAGATAGCGATATTCCAGCTACCCAAATTTATATTGAGCCAGTCGGAGCTACTACTACCCTGGTAGTCGAACAGCTACAAAAAAGCGACTGGGGACTGAGTAAAGAATCTTCCCAATCCAAAATCGAACTGACACCCGCTGAGGCGACGGTGATGGCGTTGGGTATTCATGTAGATACGGGATCTCTCACTTTTGAGCATACGACGCCAAGAGACGCCGCCGCTTTGGGTTGGTTAATGGCCCAAGGAGCGAGTTTGAAAGTAATTGCCGAATATATTGACCCAGGTTTATCTCGCCAATTGCAAGAACTGCTCAAAGTTGCCCTCGACAATATGCAGAGGATAACCAAATGGGGTCACACTATATCTTGGTGTTTGCTGAGTACTTCCGGTTTTGTACCTGGGTTATCGAGTCTTGCATCCCAACTGATCGAGCTAACTGAAAGTGATGCTTTGCTGCTGGCGGCGAGATATCAGCAGAGGGAAGAGGAGCGGGGGAAAGGGGGAGCGGGGGAGACGGAAGAATTAACCTATTTACAATCCCAAAATCCAAAATCAGACGATCGGTTGACGATAATTGGTCGATCGCGTATTGATGGCACTGACCTCAACCGACTTTTCCAAGAAATCGGTGGTGGGGGTCATTCCCAGGCGGCGTCTGCAAATTTGCGATCGGTCGATTCACAAGCAATATTAGAACAGCTGGTGGAACAGCTGGAAAATCAGATTCCCCATCCCCCTACGGCAAGGGAATTGATGTCATCGCCAGTGCGGACAATTCGCCCGGATACGACAATTGAACAAGCGCAACGAATCTTGCTGCGTTACGGACATTCTGGTTTATCTGTGGTAAATGCTCAAGATGAATTGGTTGGCATTATTTCGAGACGAGATATCGATATTGCTCTGCATCACGGTTTCAGTCACGCACCTGTAAAAGGCTACATGACTACTAATCTAAAAACGATCGCTCCCGATACGCCATTGCCAGAAATTGAGTCGCTGATGGTGACTTACGATATTGGCAGATTGCCAGTTTTGCAAAATGGGCAGTTAGTGGGAATTGTGACGCGCACGGATGTGTTGCGGCAATTGCACCAAGAAAAGGCAAAATTCAAAAGTCAAAAGTCAAAAGTATGGGAAGATGATTCGCTTTTGTCTTTTGCGCTTTGCCTGCTGCCTTCTGTTCGCGATCGTCTCGCTTCTCCACTTTGGCAATTACTGCAAAAAGCATTTCAGGAGGCAGAAAAACGAGGCTGGCATCTTTATTTAGTTGGTGGTGCGGTGCGGGATTTGCTTTTAGCTGATAATGAAGGACAAGTACTGCTTGAAGATATAGATTTGGTAGTAGACGGCTTTCACCGCTCGGCTGATGTCGGTGCAGGTGTAGAATTAGCTAAAGCGCTTCAGCAAGTTTATCCGGCTGCGCGTTTAGAAGTTCACGGTCAATTTCAAACAGCTGCTTTGTTGTGGCACAACGACCCAAATTTAGGTTCTCTTTGGGTTGATATTGCGACGGCGAGAACGGAATTTTATCCTTATCCGGCTGCTAATCCAGAAGTGGAAGCGAGTTCTATTCGTCAGGACTTGTATCGGCGCGATTTTACTATCAATGCTTTGGCGGTAAGGTTAACAGAACCGCGTGCGGGTGAGCTATTAGATTTCTTTGGTGGGGTATTGGATTTACAATCTCGGCAAATTCGAGTTTTGCACGCTAATAGTTTTATTGAAGACCCAACGCGGATTTATCGGGCTGTGCGATTTGCGGTGCGGTTGGGATTTGAAATTGAACCCCAAACAGAAAGATATATTCGTCATGCGATCGCTAGCGGTATCTACGAGCAAGTGCAGGGCAAAAATGGTCGAGCCCCCGCCCTGGAAACGCGACTCAAAAGCGAATTGAAATATATATTGCAAGCTCCTTACTGGAAAGCGGCTTTAAAGTTACTCGCAGATTTAGGCGCGTTGCGCTGTATCCATCCTACCTTGGATTTGGATGAAAATTTGTGGTGGCAAGTGCGTTTGCTCGCTCGCTGTTTGCGGCGGTTCGATGCTCAAAAAACTTTAGAACATTGGCAAATGCGACTGGAAGTTTTAATTGCTTATCTAGCAACAGAATATCGCGGCAAGGTGGCAAATAATCTCCAACTACCTACAGATAGTATTGCTCGTTTGCAAAATTTGGATAAGGCTCAATTTGAAGTTGTCGAAAATTTACCCAAATGCGAACATATCAGTAAAGTAGTGCAATTGTTACGCCGCTACGATTTGCCTACTTTAATTTTAGTTGCGGTGAAAAGCACAAGATTTGTGCGTAGGAAGATTTGGCGATATTTGACAGAATGGAGAAATATCAAAGCACCGCTAAACGGCAACGATCTGAAAGTTTTAGGATATAAACCTGGGCCGCAATATAGCAAAATGTTAGATGTTTTGTTAGCGGCAACGCTGGATGGGGTAGTCTGTGTTAACGAAGCATCTCCCCAGGAGATTCGCGCTGCTGCTGAAGCGTTTTTGGCCGAACATTTTCCCCTTGCTAGTCAAACTAAATACTAGCTGCATTTTATATGTCGAAATGGTGCATCAAATATGTGTACTTTATTTACCTTTAAAATTGTTTAAATCAATTATGTGGAAAAGGCTGAATACCTTTGTTAAAGATTGGGGTAGCGTACTAATTACAGCCCCCAGTGTAGCCGCACTATTAATTGCTCTGCGCCTAACCGGAGTTTTACAATTTTTGGAATGGTCAGCCTTGGATCGTTTTTTTCTTCTGCGTCCGCTGTCATCTCCCGATTCGCGTATTGTGATTGTAGGGATTTCTGAATCGGATATTAGAAAAGTTGGCAAATGGCCTATTCCCGATGGCGATATCGCTGAGTTAATCGAGAAAATAAAACAGCAAAAACCAAGTGCGATCGGTCTTGACGTTTATCGCGATTTACCAGTAGAACCAGGTCATCAAAAGCTGGTTCAAGTTTTTCAGACAACTCCTAATTTGATAGGAGTAAAAAAAGTAAGTGGCGATCGGAATGGTTTTGCAGTTAATCCATCACCTATCCTGGCTAAAAAAGGACAAGTTGGTGCTAGCGATGTAGCGATAGATGCAGATGGCAAAGTTCGTCGCGGTTTTCTGTATATAGGAAATAATCATGGTGAAGCTATCCCCAGTTTGCCTTTGAAGCTCGCTTTTATTTATCTGCAAGGTAAGGGAATGCTTCCGAAAAATGCGGCAGTAAATCCGGAATATTTACAATTAGGTAAGGCGGTATTTATTCGTTTTCAACCCGATGATGGAGGCTATGTCCGTACTTCGGCAAACGGATATCAGGTGCTGATTAATTTTAGAGGGCCACGAGAAACTTTCCAAATCGTCACGATGATGGATGTTTTAGAAAACAGAATTCCAGCCAATTTGATGCGCGATCGCATTGTTTTAATTGGTTCAAATGCCGCCAGTTTACAAGATTATTTCCAGACTCCTTACGATGATACTATTATTTCGAGTTCTCCGAAACGTACTTCTGGAGTAGAAATTCATGCTAACTCGATATCCCAAATGATTGCATCTGCACTTGATGGGCGACCTTTGATTAAAGTTTGGTCTGAACCTTTAGAGTACTTATGGATTTTTGGGTGGTCGGCAATTGGTGTGGGTTTGGCTTGGTGGGAGAGATATTTTAGTACAAAATATCGACTTTATTTAATTTATTTAATCATCCTCACAATCGCAATTATCGGAGGAGGTTTAATTGTTGGTTCTTACTTAGCTTTTTTGATTGGTTGGTGGATTCCAGTAGTTCCTTCGCTACTAGCTTTATCTGTTTCTCAGATGGCGATGGCTATTCACATCGCCAATTTAGAAAGAGAAGAACGCCAAGCTTTAATGAAGCTTTTTGAGCGCAATGTGACGCCAAAAATAGCCGAGGCTATCTGGCGCGAGCGATCTAAGTTTTTAGAAGAGGGAGAATTACAAGCTCAAGAAATGACGGCAACTGTCTTATTCACCGACTTAAAAGGTTTTAGCAGCATTGCCGAGAATATGGAGCCAAAAATACTTATGTGTTGGCTCAATGATTATATGAAAGTAATGACGCAAGTTGTTCTCGATCGCGATGGCATAATTGACAAATTTATCGGCGATGCAATTATGGCAGTTTTTGGCGTTCCCATCCCCGCTACAACTCCTGAAGAAATCGCTTTAGACGCCGAAAAAGCAGTCAGTTGTGCTGTGGCAATGGCAGAGGCATTAAAATCGCTTAACAGGCGCTGGCAGAGTCAGGGTCTACCTACTGTATGTATGCGAGTAGGCATTGCTACTGGTGTAGTTGTGGCCGGCAGCTTAGGAAGCGATCGCAGACAGGATTATACTGTGATCGGAGACACAGTTAATATTGCCTCGCGGTTGGAAAGTTATGATAAGACTCTTGATGGAGGTAGCTGCCGAATTTTGATTAGCGAGGACACTTATCTGTACAATCAAGACAAGTTTCTCACCAAACTTGTCGGCAGCGTTTTGCTCAAGGGACGCGAACATCCGGTGAAGGTTTATCAAGTTTTGGTTGAATGAAACCAGTTGCTTTGTTAATAATTTTAACAAAGCTTTGGTATGGCAAAATCAAAAATTAATTCAGGGAACCGCTATAATAAAAGATTTGGCGGTATTGGAGGTAATCCAAACAGCGATCGTTTCTAAATAAGTAGATACATATGAGCAGACAGATTTCTATCTCAAGCAAAGCAATATTTACGGTAGCTCTAAGTCTGGATTTGTGCGCGATCGTCCTCTTGCCACACCAGGTATTATCTTTGACAAACAAAGTTGAAAGGGATTTCATTCCCTCCGAAAATTTTCCAGTCGCCAATTTTGAGATAGCGCAATACGTACCGCCAAAAAATTTAGGCGTACCTCCAGAAACTGCATCGGGAGCGACTCGTTCGGGAAGTTGTTCCAGAGATGAACAAAATACAAGTACGTTGCTAACTGCTTTGATCCCCAGTTTGAATAAAGATAATAACTGGGCGTTAACGACAGAAGAAAATCCACAAATTTTTGTATATGTGCCCCAAACTTCCGCACGTATGGCAGAATTTGCCTTGCAGGATGAAGATGGAAAAGATGTTTATCGCACAACTTTTCCCATTTCCGGTGCAGCAGGAATAGTCAGATTTAGCGTACCCAAAAACGTTGTTAAGTTAGATAAAAACCAAAATTATCATTGGTATTTTTCAATTTTTTGCAGTTCCAAAAATCGCCGTCAGAGCAGTACAGTAGACGGGTGGATTCGGCGAGTGGAAATAAACGCGCTGCGGCCTAATTTGGCAAGCGAACTAGAGGGAGTGGGGCAAAAAGAGCGATCGCAATTGTACGCTCAAAATGGCGTTTGGTACGATGCCTTGGCAACCTTAGCCGAACTGCGCCGCGACGATCCTAACGATACAGAATTAGCACAGGAGTGGAAAAAACTATTAGAATCCGCCGGACTGAAAGAGTTAGGAGATTTTCCAATTATCGCACTCAACTAAGGAGGTTATCCTTGAACGATATATGTCATGCGCCTTAATTTGAGCTTTTTTACTAATTTGTTCGCCCGCTGGGGAATCAATTCCCCAGCTAATAGTCCAAGTCCTCTCAAGAGGAATCTCAAAAATTATGCAGTCCACTGAGCGTGGACTTTCGCTATGATGTAGGGATTTAAATCCCTGGCGGGCAAAATGGGAGGTATAAAATGTTTATTAAACATAAACAATTTTTGAGAAAGACGTTCCCGCCGGGTGCTGGATGGCATATCGCATTTTTGACAAAATCCCATATCTATCGTTTTCATCTATCTCGATATTGGCGATTGGCTAAAAAGTGGCTAGCGCGATTTGTACTGGCATTTTTAGCCGCGCTTGTGGGCGTTGGCATTTCGATCGCACTCACGGGAAATGGGCAATGGGCCATCGTAAATGCCAAAGAACCAATCCCCAATTCTCAATCACCGATACCCAATTCCCAACAATTATTACAACAGGGGAGAGAATTTTTTCAAGCCGAACAATTTTCTCAAGCAGCAGAAGTTTGGCAACAAGCTGCTGCTGCATTTAAAGCTTCTGGCGATAAACTCGGCGAAGCTCAAGCTTTAAATCATTTATCTTTGGCTTATCAACAATTAGGAAAATTGCCAGAAGCTCAAGATGCGATCGCTTCCAGTCTCGCCCTCATTCGTAACTCAGATAACAATAGCGAATCGGGAATTATTCTGGCTCAAGCTTTGAATGCCCAAGGTCATTTGCAACTAGCTTTGGGACAATCGGAAGCTGCTTTAAAAAATTGGCAAAAAGCAGCGACAACATATTTTCAAATCGGAGATAAAGAAGGTGCGATCGGCTGTCAAATCAATCAAGCCCAAGCTCTGCAAAATTTGGGTCTTTACCGCCGCGCTCGCAAAACTTTAGAAGAAGTAGAAGTATCTCTGCAAACTCAACCGAATTCTTTGTTAAAAGCAACAGGTTTGCGTAGTTTGGGTAATTCATTGCGTGCGATAGGCGAATTGGAAAAATCCCGCCAATTGTTGCAACAAAGTTTGAGCATAGCCCAAGAGTTGCGATCGCCAGCAGCAATTAGCGCGGCTCAATTCAGTTTAGGAAATACCAACAGAGCTTTGGCAAATAGAGCAGAATATTTAGAGAATGCAGCATCTGCAAAAACTGAAGTACAAGCTGCTATCAGCGCGTATCAACAAGCAGCGGAAACATCGACTTCCCCAATCATGCGCGTGCAAGCACAAGTGAATCAACTTAGCTTGCTGCTTGAAGAAAGACAATTTAGCGAAGCGGAAAATTTGCGAGCGCAAATTCATTTCGAGAAATTACCTGCCAGTCGCAGGTCTGTATTTGCTCGCATTAACTTTGCCCAAAGTTTAGGTAAATTGACAAATGGAAAATCGCAAATAGATAATAGCAAAAAAGAAGAAAATTCGCAATTGCCTCTCGCTAATAGACAAGAAATCGCTCAAATATTAGCTAAAGCAGTTCAAGAAGCCAGAAGCATAAAAGATACACGTGCTGAATCTTTTGCTCTCGGTAACTTGGGGGCATTGTACGAACTAGCGCACCAAGCAAAAGAAGCCGAAAATCTCACTCAACAAGCGCTTGTTTTGGCACAAGCAATTAACGCTGCTGATGTTTATTATCGGTGGCAATGGCAGTTAGGAAGATTGCTCAAAACTCAAGGTGATGAAAAAGGTGCGATCGCAGCTTATGGCGTAGCAGTTGAAACCCTTAAATCCCTACGCAGTGACTTGGTTGCCATTAATGCCGATAATTCCGATATCCAGTTTTCTTTTCGAGATACGGTAGAACCAGTTTATCGCGAATTTGTCGATTTATTAGTAAGCATAAAAAGCGAACAAAGTCAAGAAAATTTACGCCAAGCGCGTTATGCGATCGAATCTCTCCAACTAGCAGAATTAGATAACTTCTTTCAAGAAGCTTGCATCAATGCCAAACCAGTACAAATCGATCGAGTTGACACATCTGCTGCCGTAATTTATCCGATCATTTTGAAAGATAAATTAGCTGTTATCTTTGCATTGCCAGAATCAGGTCTGCGCTTATATACCACCCTCAAATCAGAGAGCGAAATCGCAATTATTCTCGACGAACTGCAACAAGACATAGGTAGAGTTGCTGCTAACAATGACCGGGTTTTACGCCTTTCACAACAAGTATATGACTGGATTATCAGACCGGCAGAAGCAGAATTAGAGAAAAATAAAGTGCAAACTTTAGTGTTTGTACCAGATGGTTTGTTGCGAAATATCCCAATGGCTGCTTTGCACGATGGCAAACAATATTTAATCGAAAAATATAGCATTGCTCTTACCCCAGGATTGCAGCTACTCGCGCCTCAACCTCTGAGAAGAGAGCAATTTAGAGTGCTGACAGCCGGTTTATCGGAAGCACGTCAAGGATTTCCCGCCCTTCCTAATGTAATACCCGAATTAGAACAAATCAAATCCCAGGTAAACAGTCAGGTATTGTTAGATAGCGAATTTACCGATAACAATCTACAACAAGCACTCAATGTTCTTCCTTTTCCCATCGTGCATATTGCCACTCACGGTCAGTTTAGTTCCCAAGCTGAAAAAACTTTTATCCTGACTTGGAATGATAAAATTAATGTCAAGGATTTAGATATTTTACTGCGCCGGAAACAACAAAAATTTTCTCGTCCGATCGAACTGCTTGTGTTTAGCGCTTGCGAAACCGCAGATGGCGATAATCGCGCCGCTTTAGGATTAGCGGGAGTGGCGGTAAAAGCAGGCGCACGCAGCACTCTAGCAACTTTATGGCGAGTCAGCGATGATTCGACCGCAGCTTTGATGGTGAAATTTTACAACGAGTTAGCCAAATCCGGCATAACGAAAGCTGAAGCACTCAGACAAGCTCAGGTACAGCTTTTGCAGTCAAAGCGATACAAATTTCCTTATTTTTGGGCTCCCTACGTTTTGGTAGGCAATTGGCGATAATTTTTATAGGGCGTCGGGGTTAGGGTTTAGGGGTTAGGGGTTAGGGGAAGAAAAAAGATTGCAAATGAAAATAAAAAATTACTTTCAATTTGCAATCTGAAATTTAAAATTTGCAATTACCTAACACCCATTCAGAAATCAAAGTATTCACCTGTTCCGGTACTTCGTCGTGAGGACAATGCCCCGCACGCAGATAGTATTCTGTCAGTTCGGGATAAAATTTACGAAACTTTGCTCCCCGTTCTTTTACATTCATCCAGGGGTCTGCTTCTCCCCAAATTAACAACAGCGGACAAATTAATTGTTTTAACAAAACGTCCACTTTTTCGCCTTGAGGGGTACTGAACACAGAGGCAAAAACTTGAGGGGCACCGGGATCGCAAGAAGGACGATAAATATCTTCTACCAGCTCGTCGGTAACTGCACTTTGGTCAAGATAAAGTTTCTCCAAAGTTTTACGAATTACAGAACGTTGTCGCAGGTACTGAAACAGCAAGTAATTAGCCCAAGGTTGGCGGAGAATGGATAGCATAATCTCGCCCCAAATCTTTCTAACAAGATCTGGTTGGGGCTGAGGTTCGATTTCCGTAAATGGCCCAGCACTGTTGAGCAAAATCAGTCCTTTGGCAGAGTCGGGACGCTGCGCCGCTACGCACAAACTGGCATAGCCTCCCAGAGAGTTTCCTGCCAATACAGCTGGTTGATTGATGACTTGTGTGATGAAATCATGTAGTTGATCGCGCCACAAATCGCCACTATACTGCCAGTTTGGTTTAGCCGATCGCCCAAATCCCAACAAGTCGATCGCCCAAACTTCATAATCTTTACACAACCCAGCGATATTTTTGCGCCAGTGATCTGTGGAACCACCAAATCCATGAATTAGCAGCAGTGGCGGACGTTGCGAGTGTTGTTGTCCAGCTCGCACATAGTAGATGGGTTGCTCTCGCCACGACCAGTATGCACCGGGTATGGAAGTTGCTGAGGAGACGAGGGTTGCCGACATTTTCCCCGTGAGTACTAAGTTTCGTAAACTATTTTAATTTTTCCTTTGTGTCAAAACAATTGTCAGTTGTCCGTTGTCCGTTGTCAGTTGTCCGTTGTCCGTGGAGGAGGGAAAGGCAAAAGTCACTCCGTCAAAAGTCAAAATTAAGAATTTCTTCCCGCTCCCCTGCTCCCCTGCTCCCCTGCTCCCCTGCCCCCCTGCTCCACTGCTCCACTGCTCCCCTAATCCCGACGCCCTAACCCCTAACCCCTATTTACCTGCTCCAACAAGCTACAAGCATCTTCCATCTCGACTTGGGGAAATTCTACATAAAAGCGACTGACGCAGAAGAACTGTTGGGGCGTTTCGAGTATAATAACGCGATCGCAAATTCGGCGTAAAAATTTCATCAATCCCAGAGGTGCTACAGGCGTAGCGATCCAAACCTGTGCCGCTTTTTGAAGTTGCAGAGCCGAAGTCGCCACAGATATTGTCATCCCGGTAGCAATGCCATCATCGATCAAGATGGCGATCGCACCTTCTGGCGTAATTTTAGGACGATAAGCAGCGAAGCGATCGAATTGATCGATCGCTTTTTCTTGAGCTTGAAGGAGCGCTTGTTGTAATTGCGGACGATCTTCCGGGAAAGGCAATCGATTTGACCACACCACCTGCCCATCTACAGTTACAGCACCAATGGCTAGTTCTGGGTCTTCTGGCTGAACAATCTTTTTAGCCACGATAATATCTAGAGGGCAACCCAGCTTCTGAGCCACAGGTGCAGCCACTGGCAAACCGCCGCGAGGTAGCGCGTAGACAATGGGGGAAGCCGAAATTCCTTGCTCCCGAACCTGGTCGATTTGAGCATTAATCGCTTGGGCTAGCTGCTCACCGGCACTGTTGCGATCTTGAAATCCCACATTAAGTGACACGGCTTCCTCCAGCAAATTACAGCTTAATTGCCAGTTTATTGGCTCCAGTTTAGTGCTTTTGCTAGCTGAGTTGCCAGCATCATCGGATCGAAAGGTTTAGTCAATACAGCCTTTACGCCCAACTGTGCAAATCTGCGCTGTTCTGCCGCCTGAACCTTAGCTGTCAATAAGACCACAGGGATGTGTTGGGTGGCTTGATTTGCCTGTAGCTTTTGAAAAATAGTGGGGCCATCCATATCCGGCATCATCACATCCAAGAGAATGGCGTCAAGCACTTGCTCTGAGGCGATCGCTAAACCTTCGTCACCGGAAGCAGCTGTTAGCACTTCCCAACCCCCCATAGTTTCCAAGGAAACTTGAGCTATTTCTCGGATATCGTCTTCATCATCAATGATTAAAATGCGCTTGGCTGCCATGCTGATTTTAGATTTTCGATTTTAGATTTTATGGTAAGTTATAGCAGGTGATGCGATCGCCTTCCATTGCCTTAGCCAAATCTAGTGCTTTACCAGCATTATGATATAAAGATTGTAAGTCACCACCATCATCAGGATATTGAGCCACACCAACGCTAAAATGGACTTGCAACTTCCTTGCTTCTGGGCGATCGAACTCCGATTGCTGGAAACAAGCTATTAAGTCGCTCAAGCGTTTTGCGGCAGATTCTTTGTTAAGAGCGTACATACCGATCGCAAACTTTCCATCAGCCCAACGGCCCACCACATCTTCACTACAGAAACTTTCCAGCAGCAATTTGCCAAATCGCTGCAACATCATATCGCCAGCAGCATGACCGTACTCTTCGTTAAATTCCTGAAAATAGTCGAAATCTAAAATGGCAAAGGATAAAGTTTGTCCATAACGTTTACACATCCCTAAAAACCGCTGTACATCCTGCATTAACTTGCGTCGATTGAGTACTCCAGTCAAAATATCCGTTTCAGAAATACTCCGCAGTACCCTGACTCGGTGTATGCGATTGAAAATACGGGCGATCAGTTCCGATCCTATAATTGGCTTGTATACGTAGTCATCAGCGCCTACGCCAAAAACCCGCTTTATAGTTTCGGCATCAGTGTGGCTAGAAAGAAAAAGCACGGGTAGATAGTTCCACTTCGGATCGTTACGTATGACTTTACATATTTCAATCCCATTCACATGAGGCATATCTATATCTAAAATCAACAAATCCGGTGCAGTCGCTTCTAGGACTTCCCACAAACGTCGCGAGTCGTCTAGGGAAATCGGCTTGATGCCCCAAGGCTGCAATATAGTTTCTAAAGTGGAGAGTATTTGAGGATCGTCATCTACTGCCATGACCTTAAATTCATTATTGCGTTCTTTTTGTAGCACTTGACTAACTGCTTCCATCACACCGGCTGGTTCGATCGGCTTTCGCAAAAAAGCGCACCCACCCATACGAGCAACTTCTACACGATCGCTGAAAGTATCGCGAGATGTCAAGATAATAACTGGTACAGGTGGATTTTGCGCCGATAGTTCCTTCAACAGCTTCAATCCGTTCTCAGTAGAATCGCCAAAATAAAGATCGAGCAGCACTAAATCAGGATTACTATTTTCAATTGTCACTTTGGCATCAGACAAATTGCTAAGACTCTCTACCTGCATTCCCCAAGTAACTGCTTCTCTAACTAACGGTTCTGCCAACTGTCGATCTGGTTCTATTATTAATAGTCTACGTTTATTATTATTTAATAAACTCTGCCACCCAGCATAAGGAAAAGTATCGGTAGTATTTGCATCTGAAGCTGCTTCCAGTTCCCGGCGCAACGCTGTCACCAATTGAAAAAGGCGCATTATATTTACTTCGTGGGCTGGCGATATTTTTAAGCCACTCCACAAACCGGAAGAGCCTGTAGATAGTGTTGTTTTTTGTAGTGGTCGATCTTCGTCCGCATTGCTGGCATGAGAATGTGTTTCCCCTTGTTTTACTTGTAATAATTCCTCTATTTCCCGCGCTATTGAAGAGCCTTTAACAAAACCAAATGTACCTAAAGACCCAGCTAATTTGTGAGCTTCGCGTATTGCTTGTTCTCTTAATCGATCGTTAAGTGTTCCTGCCAGTAAAGCTTCACTTGCTTGTTCTAGCACCGCAATACGATTAATAATTTTGTCTTTGAACTTTTCCCAAAGTCCTCCCACTGCTGATTGTAGCGATTCTATCCGTGCTAGTTTATCAATAGATGCGCCCTCATTACTTGTTGGGTCTTCACTATTAACAGTAATTATTTCCGTTTGTGGAACCTCGGATTTATCTTCAATCGCGCTGTTTTTCCCTTGTTTGTTATGAATAATTTCTGCGGGTAAATTTGATAATTTCAATTGGCTGTTTTCTGTTTCGATAGGCAATGTTAAATCTGAAGTAGACAATTGCTGAGCCGGAGTTAAAGTCAATCCCAAAGTGTCTGCTGCGCTCCTAGCTAATTCCTCCCAATCCAAAGGGTGAAGTAAAATTTGACCGATTAGTTTTCTTGGTAAATTAGTCGCTAAATTCGGATCGAAGCAATAGATGATTGATTGTTTTGCTTCCTTGAGTCGGGAATAAGCTTGTTCTAAGACTCTGGCTACAGTAGGATCGATCGCGCTCGCATCCAGTAACAGTAAAGACCAGTTTCCTCGCTCTAGTTCATCCAGCATTTCTTCACTACTATCAGTTCTTTCGATTGGCAAAGCCAATCGCTCCTGCAACCAGGATGTTAATCGCTCGGGCAAACCAGCCGCTAAAATCAAGGGCAGATTCTCTTCCTCCTGTTCCTTAGATAGTGGTTTGAGACGATAACCCATACCGTAAACTGTCTCTATCAAATCCACAGGTGCGCCTACAGATTTAAATTTTTGCCGCAAGCCTTTAATATGAGCTTTGACTGTATCTTCTCCCGGAGCATCTTCCCAAGACCAAAGGTGATCTAAAATTGCTCTGCGACTATATATACGACGACTATTGCGTAAAAAAAGCTCTAATAAAGAATATTCTTTAGGG
Organism: Aerosakkonema sp. BLCC-F183; assembly: GCF_041929145.1. Taxonomy (NCBI): domain Bacteria; kingdom Bacillati; phylum Cyanobacteriota; class Cyanophyceae; order Aerosakkonematales; family Aerosakkonemataceae; genus Aerosakkonema; species Aerosakkonema sp. BLCC-F183. The sequence goes on from NZ_JBHFNU010000096.1 coordinate 42,404, forward strand.
CTTAAAGGAACTATTTTATTTTCATAAGTGACTTCACAGGTACTGGGGTCAAGGTGTAACTTTCCCCATTGCAAAACGGGAGCCAAAGCAGAATTTCCCCGTCGCAGCAAGGCGCGAATGCGAGCGCCTAATTCTTTTAAATCAAAAGGTTTGACTACATAATCATCGGCTCCCACATCTAAACCCGTAACTTTATCTATGCTAGTTTGACGAGCCGTGAGGAGGAGTACGGGCATACGATACCCACCAGATCGTATTCGACGGCACAAAGTCATACCATCCATTTTAGGAAGCATGACATCGAGGAGAATCAAGTCGTAAGTATAGGCTTCTATTAATTCCCAACCAGCTTCTCCATCTTCAGCAACATCGACGACGTAATGTTGTTTGCTAAGGAAGTCACAAACAAGCCCTGCGACTGTCTCATCGTCTTCTACTAGCAGAATTCTCATCTCAATATCTCCCTGGGTATCGCTTTTATTATGAAAATTGTCAGGTGTGGGCGGCAAGAGGAGATGAAGTTACTATAATTTTACTAATTCCCTTACACTGGCTGGAAAGCTGCCGATCGCATCCTGTATAGAGATCCGTGAGAAAGTTTAAATTTTGATTAATCTTATAAATTTTGTGCATTATAGTAACAAAGTGATAATTTTTACCATACCTAAATTTATTGGTGTTGTCTCTATTCGTTGTTTTTCTGAGATTTCAGCTTTCAATCCCACCTGTAGAGCTTTTACTTAAGTTTAGATTTTTAAAGTGAAAAAAAAGGGAAGAAACTTCTTCCGTTGAAGGTTGATGGCTATCGTCTTACAATGATATCCCATAAAAATCTCTATCTATTGATAGATGAAGATTTACTCATCTTTTGGTACCAACGTTTTGGATTTGGCGTTGTCTTTGCCCAGAAACCTGTGTTTCTTGTTTTGCAAACAGCCATATTTCATTGCGCGACCTATAGAAACCCGCTTTTTGGGATTAATGAATCGATATTTTAGAAGGTCTTGCGCCAAAACGATCGCTACTTATGTAACAATTTGTAAAAATAGGGAAAGCCAGCGATTAAGCAAATTCAGAGTTATGACAACAACAGCAGTCAATCCCTATCTAGAAGGTAACTTTGCCCCAGTCCCAGAGGAAATTACAGCTCAAGACCTCCCGGTAATAGGCGAACTACCACCCAACCTCAACGGGATGTTTGTTCGTAACGGCCCAAATCCCCAGTTTCGCCCAAAAGGTCGTTACCATTGGTTCGACGGCGACGGAATGTTACACGCAGTAGAAATCAGCAACGGCAGGGCTACCTATCGTAACCGTTACGTGCGAACGCAAGGATGGCAAATCGAACACAACGCCGATAAAGCCATTTGGACGGGCATATTTGAACCGATTCAGGAAAATAATCCCTATGGCCCATACAAGAACACAGCTAACACAGCCTTAGTATGGCACGATCGACGCCTGCTAGCACTTTGGGAAGGCGGAGAACCCCACGAAATCAAAGTACCCTCACTGGAAACAGTCGGTTCCTACACTTATGAAAACCAGCTAAAAAGCGCTTTCACCGCCCATCCCAAAGTCGATGCCGTAACTGGCGAAATGATGTTTTTTGGCTACGGAGTAGCGCAACCGCCTTATCTGCAATACAGCGTAGTTTCTCCCGAAGGAAAGTTGCTGCAAACAGTTCCAATTGACTTACCAGTTGGCGTGATGATGCACGACTTTGCCATCACGGAAAACTACACCATATTTATGGATTTGCCCCTCACATTCCGAGCCGAACGGATGAAAAGAGGCGAACCGGCATTTATGTTTGAATCGGACACACCCAGTCGCTTTGGCATCGTTCCCCGCCACGGAGATAACAGTAACATTCGCTGGTTTGAAGCACCAGCTTGTTATATTTTTCACACTCTCAACGCCTACGAAGAAGGAGATGAAATCGTACTCATCGCTTGTCGCATGGAAAGCACTAGCGTGCTTGCTGCCTCCCCAACATCTCAAAATAGCCAAAGCGATATTCCCCTGCTGCACCGCTGGCGATTTAATCTCCGCACTGGTACGATGAAACAAGAACAAATTGATGATATACCCTCGGAATTTCCGCGTGTAAACGAACAACTGGTAGGACGTCCAAATCGTTACGGTTATACAGCGCGATCGGCCCCAACTTCAGTACCTTTGTTCGATGGCTTTATCAAGTATGACTTTGTTAGCGGTACTTCCCAAATTCACGAATTTGGGCAAGGACGTTATGGCGGCGAAGCAGTATTTGTGCCGCAACCAGATGCTGCTGATGAAGATGACGGCTGGTTGGTCACATTTGTTTACGACGAAGACCAAGAAACTTCCGAGTTAGTCGTAGTAAGTGCTAAAGAAATAACCGCCGAACCTGTTGCTAGAATTTCACTACCCAGTCGCGTACCTTATGGTTTCCACGGCAGTTGGGTTCAGTTTTGATTTGGTTCGCATTTTGCATCTGTGCTTTAATCCCCCTGGGAAATCAAGTTCCCAGCTAATAGCAAAAGTCCACTTAAGTGGACTCAAATAGATAAGTTATCTCTGCCTGTAGGGGTAATTCATGAATTACCCCTACAGCTTAAGTTCAAAATCCAAGCGATCGACATGAAACTACCTGCATCAAGCCGACTGCAACTTACCCCCGATCTGAACATCTGCCGTATCCTCAATGGTATGTGGCAAGTGTCGGGCGCTCACGGAAAAATTGACCAAAAAACCGCGATTTCTAATATGTTCGAGTACATAGATGCGGGTTTTACCACTTGGGACTTAGCAGACCATTATGGCCCCGCAGAAGATTTTATTGGCGAGTTCAGACGGCAATTAATTGCTAATCGCGGCCAAGCAGCATTATCAAATCTCCAAGCTTTCACCAAATGGGTACCTCGCCCTAGCAAAATGACTCGTAAAGTAGTCGAAGATAACATTAATATATCCCTCAGAAGAATGGATGTACCTAGTTTGGATATGGTACAGTTTCACTGGTGGGAATATAGGGATAAAAACTACCTGGATGCGCTAAAATACATGGCGGAACTTCAGGCAGAAGGAAAAATTAAACACCTAGCTTTAACCAATTTCGATACCGAGCATTTGAAAATTATCACCGATGCAGGGATAAAAATTGTATCCAATCAAGTGCAATTTTCTTTGGTCGATCGCCGTCCGGAAGTAAGCATGATAAAATTCTGTCAACAACACGATATTAAGCTGTTTGCTTACGGGACACTTTGCGGCGGTTTGTTGTCGGAGAAATATTTGGGTCATCCCGAACCGCGAGGGGGAGATCTTTTCACCGTTAGCTTGAGAAAATACAAAAATATGGTCGATGCTTGGGGAGGGTGGAATCTTTTCCAAGAACTGCTGAATACACTCAAGCAAATAGCAGATAAATATGGCGTAAGTATTGCCAACGTAGCTGTGCGTTATGTTCTGGATAAACCAGCGGTGGGTGGTGCGATCGTCGGTGCTAGACTTAGCATATCGGAACATATAGAAGAAAATGCGAAGGTGTTCGATTTTGCACTAGACGCGCAAGATGGCGATCGCATTGATTCCATCTCTGAAAAGTCGCGGAATTTGTATGAGCTAATCGGTGATTGTGGAGATGAATATCGACGATAATTTGAAGATGGATTAGAGGCTGGGTTAGATATTTGTCTAAAAATTTTAGAGGCTAAAGAGAAATTGCCCGCAGCTAAAAAAGCCGTCCTGGAAGGACGGGGTTTTAGACCCAGGTTTTCGATAGCGCAGATTAAAACTATCGATTCGCTGCCGCTCAATTATTTGTGTAAGGGGGGAGATTTTCATCTTCCCTTCCCTATAAGGAAGAGGCTTTCAATCTCCCCCTTACAAACCCCGATTTTCCGGTAATTACTTACCGACCTCAAAAGATTTGACTTCCAGGATGGGGCCAATCATGGCAAAGGACATGACATCATCTCGGACTTCGCCTTTGACTTTGACTTTCAATCCGGATTCGTGCAGTTCTTTTGGGCCACCTTCGTAGAGTTCGTAGGTTTCCCCTTTATCGGTGACTATAGCCCAGGTTCCTGGCCCAAGTCCTTTGCGTTCGATCGTACCTGTGACGCTTAAACTCATGCAGTTTGTTTTTCTCCTTGCATAGCTAACCGAGAAAGTCCGAAACAGAGTAGAGCGTTGACGATCAGGAAAGCGCGGGCCCAGATACCTTCTCCCAGCCACATGACATGAGGCATCATCACGGCGCTGACAAGCAAGCAGCTGGCCACACCTATGCCAGATCCGATCGCAAACCACTTCCAACTGCGATTTCCCAGCAACAGCGCTACTAAAACTAAAGGAATTAGCACGCTGGCAAATATCGGGTTTAAAGCGCTAGTGCCTTGAATGGCGTTACCCAGTTCGGGAATAGAACTACCCAAGACTCGGAAAGGCCACTGGGGCGCATCGTAGACGTATAAACCGCGCAGGAAGAACAAACCGGAACTGCCAAAGATTAAACCGCTGTTTAGCCCCCAAGTCCAGCCGGGTAAATAGTTCCGCAAGAACCAGGCTAACAGGTAGGAACCCAATACCATCAGTATCTTAGGTAGGAGTGCTACAGCACCGCCATCAAACCAGAAGCGGAGGTTGAGATAACCATTTTCGCGCAACCAGCGGAAGAAGTCGCGGAAGGTGATTTGTCCTTTGGCGGCGAGTTTCACTGCTGCGGCGGCATCCAGTTTTCCCGCACCAAAGTGGTTGAGGGGGTCTTCTTTGACCGCAAGTGCGGATTTTTTGAGGACTTCTTCGACTTCATCTGGGTTTTCGATACCCATTGCTTTTACCATCGCGGCGACTCCAGCAACGTGGGGAGATGCCATGCTGGTGCCTTGATAACCGGCAAAGATTGGTTCGCCGGTTTGGTAGTCAATGGTTTCTTGGAGAATCTTACCAGCTTCGCTGCCACCGGGAGCGGCGATATCCACAGCTGCACCAAAGTTGGAGTAGGGTGCTTTTTCACCGTCGGGGCCGAGTGCGGATACGCTGATTACATGGGGATAGCGAGCTGGGTAGGAGGAGGAATCTCGGCTTTCGTTACCCGCTGCTGCTACTACAACTACGCCTTTGCTGTGGGCATAGTCAACGGCTTCTTGCATCAGTTCGCTGGCACCGCCACCACCCAAGCTCATGTTAATGACGCCTGCACCGTTGTCGGCGGCAAATTTGATGGCTTCGGAAATATCGGCAACTGTACCGCCACCGCCTGCACTGAGGACTTTCAGCGGCATGATGGTGGCTTCGTAGGCGACGCCGGCGACGCCATAACCGTTGTTGGTAGATTGTGCGATCGTACCTGCAACGTGGGTGCCGTGTCCGTTGTCGTCATCAGCTTCTACTTTGTCGTTCACAAAGTCGTAGCCTTTGACGAAATTAGTTTTTTGCAAGTCCGGAACGCGGCTGACGCCAGTGTCGATGACGGCTACTGTCACACCGCTACCTTTGGTTTCTTCCCACGCTGACTCGATGTTGATGCTTCGCAGGTTCCACTGCTTGCTGTACTCTGGGTCGTTGGGGATTTCTAGGGCGTAATACAGATAGTTTGGCTCAATAGATTCTGTCTGTTTGGCTAGATCTGATTTTTTCAGGGCGTTAAGTAATTTCTCATCGCCCTTGACAATATAGACATTATCCTTTACAGAGAACTCGCTATTGAGATAAGGGTTAACGTGGTACTGTTTTGCGATCGCGCTCAACTTTTCGGCAATTTGGGCCGCTGGAACATCTTCCCGGAAGTCCAGTACGATCGAGTCATAGTTGCCTCTGGCTGCCAGTCCTTTAAAATTAAAGATGGCGAAACCGAGACCGATGATAAACAAACTCAGAAGAAAAAGCTTTTTCATGTCAACCTGCCAGGGGTAGGGACAGCTCGATCACCACCATAACTCAACCTCACCCAGTTTAGAAACTGTTGTTGCAGGATATTTACCAAAAGTCGATCGCGGAAATATGGAAAGAGGTCTTATTTGGCTGCCACTGCTGGCACTATTTATTTGGTTAGCTTGGGCTGGCTGGAACGAATTTCAAAAGGTTGAAGCTTATCGTCGCTGGGCGTCGCAATTTGAGCGGGCAAAGTACGATATTTATGCTGTTTTGGGTCAAAATGGCAGCAATTTAACTTGGGGAAAACCTACGCGCACAGAACCAGTGAATCTGCAAACGTTTTCTCTGAAAAATGTCAAATCAATCTCTCTAATGGTAGATGACAAGTTAGCTGATTTACAAAATCCACCCGATCGAGGTCGTTCAGTAGCGTTAGAATTTTCTTTTGCAGATACAACCGATTCTATCCGAATTCCCTTCACAGATATAGCTATAGCTACTGAGTGGGGAAAACATTTGCAACAGGAATTGCAACGTTATAGCTAGGGACTAAAAAGTCAAAAGTCAAAAGTCAAAAGTCAAAAGTCAAAAGTCAAAAGTCAAAAGTGCCTAACGCACCATGCCTCAAATTCGTACCAATTAATATGTTATATCGTAGGCTCTTTCGGATTTATGGGGAAAATGTTTATTTATGTTACAGTAGATTGCGATCGGTGGGTTACGGTAAGGGAACTAAATTATTGGTTGAAAGTGTTTAAATTATCGCCCGTGCCTAACCCACCCTACGATTAGATAAATTTTTACGATCGGCACAAAAAGTAGAGTTAGTTTTTAAGTATGTTGTTGCGCTTTAGCGAAGACAGCGCAACAACATACCTTTGTTTAATTGGCCAGTTGCGAAAGTTCTGAAAAATAGATTACTCTTGACCGGTGACTTTTTCAATTATTTTGCTAGCTTCTTTGATGATGCCTGTATCTGGTTGTGTTTCTTCGTATTTGCCGAGATTTTTTTCGTAAACTTTATCCAGACCTTGAGGATCGTCAACTGCTTTCACTGCTTTTTCGTAAGCATCTACGCGATTATGGCCAGCTTGGTTAGTTTGAGCGGCTTTATCAATTCCTCTCTCTAAAGTGGGTTGTCTTTCTGTGGGGGCGGCGGCTAAACTTGGCGGGCTGAAAATGAATAAACTTGAGAGGCCAATCAAACTAATCAAGCTGAAAATGAAAAAGCTTTGGCGAAATGCGTGCTTTAAACTGGAAAAAAGGCGTTGCATAGTATTTTCCTTTTTGTTTTTTGTCACAAGTATCCTAAGTGTTTAATTAAGGCTGTAACTTCTGTCAAAAGATACATCAAACTGTATTCCCAATTACAGATTTTTAATTAAAACGGGAGTTACGCACGCAGAGGCCAAAAACCCGATTTCTGCGGAGATTTCTCGTCGCCAAGCACGATTTTCCATAGAAACCGGCTTTTTCGATCACTTGAAAAGTTCAAAAAGTGAAATGTTTTGCAGTACCATCATCTTGGAAATGCTGTTCTCCTATGCCTACGAGTTCGACGATCGCATCCCTTACTGGTGGCGAAAATTGTCCTTCACGCGCCCCAATTTCGACAATTATTTGTTGTCCTTCTCGATAAACGCGATAAGTTGTGGTCGCCCAAGCGCCTGTTTTGTAGGCAAAGGTATGACCGTCATCTTCGTAAAGCGTCCATTCACCTGTTCCGGGCCAAATACGCAACGTTAAGCGATCGAGGGGACGTTCGTCAACGTATTGCATTACGGGTGCCATTGGGATAATCGCACCGCCGCCAACGTACAGAGGCATTCGTTCTAGAGGCGCGTGGGCGAGGATGTGAATTGGCCCTTCGTAGCGATTGCCACTCCACCAGTCATACCACGTACCTTCGGGCAGGTATACGGCGCGATGTTCGATTCCGGGTCGGTAGATGGGTGCTGCCATCAGGGACGGGCCGAGTAATACTTGATCGTAGAGATTGTAGGTTTTCGGATCGTTAGGATAATGATAAAGTAACGGACGCAAAATCGGTGCGCCTGTTGTCGCCGCTGACCAGAAAAGTGTGTAAATATAAGGCAATAATTGATAGCGCAAATTGATGTATTCGCGGCAAATTTTCTCGACTCTTTCGCCAAATACCCACGGTTCGTGTCGTGCGGTACTCATTGCGGAATGACCGCGCATTAAGGGATAAAGCATTCCGACTTGCATCCATCGAGCGAATAATTCCGCTGTGGCATTTCCAGCAAAACCGCCAATATCGCAACCGACAAATTGCACGCCCGACAATCCCATATTGCAAAGCATCGGTAGCGACATTTCCAAATGCTCCCATAAGGATTGGTTGTCACCCATCCACACAGATGACCAGCGTTGAATGCCTGCAAAACCCGATCGCGTCAGCACGAACGATCGCTCTGACGCACGATGCTTTTCTAGCCCTTGAAAACAAGCTTTAGCCATTGACAAGCCATACAAATTATGTACTTCTAAATGATTTGTGAGTTCGTTGGAGTTTCCTTGGGGTGCATCGAGGGGAAACCAAATTTTATTGCCGGGATCTCCAAAAGGTCGATCGTCTAATGCCGGTTCGTTCATATCGTTCCAAATACCGGCAACACCGATATCGGTGAGGCTTTTTTGTAAGTCGCCCCACCACTGCTGCACATCGGGTCGCAAAAAGTCGGGAAATACTGCTTTATCTGGCCAAACGTAGCCGTGAAATAGTTGACCATCCGCATTACGAACAAAATAATCGTCTTTTATTCCTTCATCAAACACATGATAATCTGCTTCTGGTTCGTACTTAACTCCCGGATCGATAATTGTTACTGTTTTAAAACCATTTTGTTTCAAATCGCCAATCAGTTTAGCAGGATAGGGGAACCGTTTCGGACTCCAGGTGAAGACGCGATAACCGCGCATATAATCGATATCGAGATGAATTACATCGCAGGGAATATTGCGTTGGCGAAATTCATTTGCCAGTTCTCGTACTACTGTTTCCGATTCGTAACTCCAGCGACATTGATGATAGCCGATCGACCATTTTGGCGGTAGGGGCATTCTCCCCGTCAGTTGCGTATAAGTATCGAGTATTTGGGCTGGTTCTGGGCCATAAATAATGTAATAATCGAGTTCGCCGCCGCGAGTTTCCATTCGCAAAACACCGGGTTTTTCGGCACCGATATCGAATTGGCTCCAAAATGTGGTATTAAAAAATAAACCATAACTAACCCCCCCTAATCCCCCCCGTGAACTGGGGGGAATTTCATCCTGATGCAATGCCATAAAAAATGGAATTGCCTGATACATTTCGTCGGTAAGCGAACCGTAATCTAGCGCATCAACTGTCCAATTTGTCTTAACTTCGGATAATTTATCGAGAAATCCTGTACGTTCGCCAAAACCGTAGTAATGTTCGTCTGCTTCGATGCGTTTCCAAGCAGCAACTGCACCCATTCGCCAACCCATACTCATTTCGGTATCGCAAGCAAATGGACGGCCATTTTTGTCAAAAAATTCGATGCGGCAAGGGTTTCGTTGAATTGAAACGCGCATCTTTTCTGTTTCGATTTCTATGGTTGAAGCAGTTTCTTTAAATTGGAAAGGTACGATAGGCCATTCTTTATCATCTAAAGCAACAGACCAAGAACTGTGCGGTGTAAATTCGCCATTTGGTGCTAGACGAACGCGGATTAAGTTGGGTGCTAGGATGCTAATGGCAAGGCGGGTATCGCCGCAATAGCACCAAACGTCGCGATCGTCGTGTAGGATCGATCGCACTGTTCCGATTGTTGTCCAAGGTTGATTTGTCGTGGGCAATTTTCCAAAGTATTGTGGCATATAGCTAGGGGCTAGAAAAAGTCAAAAAAAGAAGCTATAATAAAGGGCTTGGTGGAATTAGAACGTCCTAATGGACGAAGGTACTTGCTATATCTGAACAATTAGTAACGAACAATCGAAAACTGGTAATTTTTTTCATTATTTCAGGATTCACTTTAATTTTATCTTCTATTGCTAACAAGTTTTGTGTACGACAAAATACTGCCTAAAGGTAGATATTTGATATATCGTTATTTTTTTTATTTGATTTATCCAAAAACGCTAAGTCTGAGGTAAACAGATCCCCGACTTCTTAGAGAAGTCGGGGATCTCTCCACAAAACAGATCCCCGACTTCTTGAAGAAGTCGGGGATCTCTCCACAAAACAGGGATCTCTCGACAGGCTGTAAGTGAGGGAAATCGTCACAAATAGGGAAGTCCTAGTCCTAACGCACCTTCTAGCGGAATGCGATCGCGCCTACCCCAAACCATAAATAATGAAGCTTAAGATTTCCTAAGCCAATCTTTAGATAGATGACAATTGGAGTATTCTAAATGTCATCAATGCCTAACTAAAAGAGTAGATGCAAATGGACATCCAAAAATATTATCTTGCAGAAAATATGGCCTTGCTGTTGTCGATTCCGCCTAAGAGCAACCTAGCGAAATTGCTAAGATTTTGTTTGGCGATCGGCTGGGATGAGAAAGTAGCTGGTAAGAGTGCTTTAGAGATAGTTCGCGATCTGATGGAAAACCCATCAAATTTGCCTTATTGGACGAGAGAAGTAATGGGAATGGATAGAGAGCATAGCGATGAGGAGTGGATTGCTTTGGGAGAAATGGGAATCAAGGATGCCAAAGAATTTATGAATAGTGTGTGGCAAGAATTGGAAAATTTACAGTTGTAATCGAAACGATCGATAGTTCCCCTTCGTTTCTTATAAAAGAAGGGGGCAGGTTTGGCAAAATCTTACCCTTCTTGGAAACCATCAGGCATAATAGCACCTTCTAGATTGGCACCAGTCAAAGTGGCATTTTCCAGGTTAGCGCCACTCAGGTTGGCATCCTTGAGGTTAGCTGCACTCAAATTAGCACCTTTGAGATCTACACCAGTCAAGAAAGCATCACTTAAATCCGCACCGAGCAAATTGGCATTCTTAAAGTTAGAGCCAGCCATTCTTGCACCTTTTAATTTAGCAAAACTGAGGTTAGCGCGGCTGAAGTTGACGCGAGTGAGACTGGCAAAACTGAGATTGGCGCGGTTGAGGTTGGCGCGAGTGAAATTGGCTTCATCGAGATCGGCGTTACTCATATCCGCTTCAGTTAATTCTGCTTCGCTTAGATCGATATTTTCTAACTTTGCACCAGCAACTTTTACCCCTCTAAGAGAAACGCGATCGCGATTCAAATCTTGTAATGCCATTAACCTAGCATAGCTAACTTCTACGCCTTCCGCTCCATCTATGATGCTCCAAGCTTGATAGTGAGATTGTTTCCTACGTTCGGGAATTTCTTTGATGAATAGAATCAAAGCCAGCAGAACGCTGATAGCGTCAGCACTGCCCAGAATTTTTGCTAGAGGGGAATTTTCATCGCTGATGAGAACGAGCGATATTAATATTAAGGCTGCAAAGCTGGCGATCGCCCATGTCGGTAGTTCCCAGAACCATTTAACTAATGTTTCCTGGGAAACAGTAAGTTTTTCCTGTATTTGTTCTGTTGTTACACCTTCTTTAACAACCGATGTTAAGCGTTTTATATGTTCTTGCGCTTGAGTTTTAAGCAGAGTGAATTTGTTATTAATTAATTCATTCTGGAAAACGGGAGACTTTTCTGTAACTGGTACCGTTACTGTGTCATTAGAAAAAGTAGGTACTGGCGGCGATGGCAGAGATGGGGCTGCATAACCGGCACCTGACAACATCACATTGGCGATCGTCGCAAAAGCATTCTCCCATGCAACCTTTACTTCGGGAGTCCAATCTTGCTGTAGATATTGTTCTAAAGTCACCAACAGTGCAGAAACCACTGGGGGATAATATATTGGTAAAGCGCCATAGGCAACGTGCCGAGATCCTAAGTCTTGAAGCACTTGGCGCAGAGCCTCTGGTTTGCGTAAACTTTCTACTACCAGCACCAAGGCACTCAGCAGCTTTTTGTGCTGCTTTTTCATATCGATGTGGGCAAATAACGGTTTCACACCTGGGTTAGCGGCAAACAGGTTGTCGTAGAAGCTCACCACAAATTCCGGCAACTGTGGCTTAATTTTAGCAAAGCTGCTTTCGAGTAATTCTACTTGTAAAGCGCCGGATTTCTGCGGAGTTGGTGCTTTTTCCAATACCGGAGAAGGAGTTAGTGCTGGTGCTTTTTCTAATACCGAAGAAGTCGTCGATGCTGTACTTTTTGATATAGAGGTAGTGGATTCTTGCGGTGTTGGTGGTTTCTGCTCGCCTGCTGAAGGGATTGGTAGTGTTTCTAATTGCAAAGTTTCGGCTGGATAACCTGCGCCTTCAAACATTAAAGCTGCGATCGCACTATAAGCATCCACCCAGGCTTGCTTGACTTCTTCTGTCCAATCTGACTGTAGATATTGCGCTAGTGTTGTGACTAGAGCAGAGCCAACTAGCGGGTAATATTTGGGTATGGCTCCGTAACTGACGTGCCTTGCTCCCAAATCTTTAAGAACTGCCTTGAGAACTTCTGGCTTACGCAAACTTTCTATTACTAATACCAAAGCAGCGAGTAACTTTCCTTGCTGCTTTTTCATGTCGCTATGAGCAAATAGAGTTTTGACTCTGGGGTTAGCTGCAAATAGGTTTTCATAGAAACTAGCTGCAAATTGCTCTGCTTGGGGTTTGATTTTGGCGAAGCTACTTTCGAGTAATTCTACTTGTAATGCACCGGATTTTTGTGGCGGAGGTGGCGCGACATTAGCTGTAAATTCGTTTACATTGGTAGTGGATTTCTGCACGATTGGTGCTTTATTCTCCCCTACAAAAGCGATTGCTTGTTTTTCTATTAATGGAGGTGGCGCTGCACTGGCGGCATCTTTTAACATCTCACCAGAAGACCGCTGTCCGATCGCTGTTTTCTTCTCGTCGGTGGAAGCGATTGATAATTTTTGTTGTGGCGGAAGTGGGGTAACTGATGCTGCAACTTCCTTGATTGCAGTGGTAGATTTGTGTGGGGCTGGTGAAAGAATTGTTACTGTTTCTAATTCGAGAGTTTGGGCTGGATAACCTGCGCCTTCAAACATTAAAGCTGCGATCGCACTATAAGCATCCACCCATGCTTGCTTAACTTCAGGAGTCCAATCTTCTTGTAGGTATTGTTCAAAAGTTGCCAACAGCACCGCGCCGACTAACGGGTAATATTTTGGTATTGCCCCGTAACTGACGTGCCTGCTTCCTAAGTCTTTAAGAACTTCCTTGAGAACTTCTGGTTTCCGGAGACTTTCTACTACTAACACCAAAGCACTCAGCAACTTTCCCTGCTGCTTTTTTATGTCGCTATGAGCAAATAGCGGTTTTACTCTGGGGTTAGCGGCAAATAAGTTTTCGTAGAAACTAGCGGCAAATTCTTCCGCGTGAGGTTTAATGCGCTGGAAACTTTGTTCTAATAATTCAACTTTTAGAGACATTTTTGTATTTCTAGGTGTAAGAAGTTATCAATGGCATAATTTAAATATTTTTCAATTTTAATGCTGTGCTTTTAGGGTGTCGCAACTTGATTTTTTTGGTTAATTGCGCTCAGAAAGCTGCCATCACATCAATTTTTGTTAGATTTTACAACATTTGCCCACCTAAAACAAGCTCGGCAATTTGCGGTGGGGCGATCGCTGCTAAAAGTTCGGCAGTTGCAAATGGTTTGGCCCGGTAACTGTTTGCGCCAAGAATTCCGCCAAGGCGTTACACATCTTGGTTATTTTGAGCGGTGATAAATATAAACTGATAGCAGAAAAAACTATTGCGTTTCCGATGGCGGATTTTCGCCAATCTTCATCGCCTTCCTGCTTCGCTTTAACTGCTTCCACAAAGATTTGATCTTTTGATACGCCTCCTCTGGCAAAATCTTTCCTCCGGTTTCTAGGGCCGCGATATACGCAACTTTTTGAGCAAATTCTTGCAAATTAGCGTTAAAAGCTAGTTGTTCGGGCGTAAAGGCACCGTAGTAGCGGCCTCTAGGGTATAAAAAGTTGTTTTTGTTCTGTTGGTTGAAATTTTCTCCGTTAGTGGCCATTGATTCTTCGTTTGATAACGGTATTTATAGATATGCTTAACCAAGCCTTAACCTAGTTTATACCTACCTGGGGGATAATATTTGCAAAAATTAACTAAATCGCGATCGCTATTCAAACTCGCGGCAGAATAAAATAAGGGCGATCGTGCGATCGCCCCTAGAACTCAAACACTTTTATCTGTCTTTTGGCGTCCCGTGCAATTTCGGATCGGGTTGGGGTGGGTGCGGTTCTGGGCCAAGCGGCTGAGGATTGGCGAGATACTCGAACTGGCCTTTGCCGTTCGCCCAGCGTCCCTCGGAACTCTCCACACCTTCGCAATGATTCCAGAACCGATCGGCAAATTCTCTCTTCTCCAAATCTTTAACCAAAAAGCTACTGAGTTCACAAACTTGTCATTATCTGGATTAACTCGTTAGACAAGTCTATAGAAAGTTTATGCTGTTTTTGAAACAAAACACCAGCCAAAAGGTAGACATTTTCTGAATAAAAAGCCATGTTGTGTTCGCGCAGCTTTGCGATCGTATTCCTAACTTTTGGCTCAGAACTATAATAGCCAAATTCTAGAGGGGTAACGAGAAACTTAGAAACGTAGTAGCCTTTGGCAATGGCATAATCAATGGTGTCTACTGGATTGGAATAACTGGAAATCATCAGCATCACGTTCTCGTAATCTAATGACAGTAGTTGTCTGGTAATTCCAGATCCATCCATGCCTCCGCGTAATAATGGCAGATAGATATCGTCATCTAATGATGGCAGATATGGTGGGTTTGATACAAGATATCGCGAATCGGGTTTAGCGGAATTGAAGAAACAAGAATTATGAATTACATATCGATCTTCGAGCTCGTATGTAGCGATTTTGGCATTGGCCACTTCGCAAGCTGACTGATTGAGTTCGTAGCCGTGAATTATACCATTAAACTGGTTTCTCAGCAATGAATTAATCACTGGCAGGCCATCGCCAGAACCAAACTCGATCGCTACTTCATCCTCACCGCAATCGTTTAGCACCATCATCTCTAAGCACTGCGAGTAAAAATTAGATTCTTCCGGGCAAATAAATACTTCTTTTCCAGAAGGGCTTCTCTTCGCAATTTTAGAGCTTGGCTTTTGAGTTGGGCGAAAACCAAAGAGTGTCTTAGACTTGGGAGCGAGGATGGAGAGGTTAAACATAGTATCAGGAGCAAAAAAGGGCAGAAAAGGGCAAAAAAGGACAGCAAAAATCGGACGAGCGGTTCATCGCTGATAGCTCATAAGAGCAAGAAATGCAGTATGGAGAGTGAGCGATTAGCAATGAACAATTAGCAATTTGAGCGGATCGATCGCACGACAGATGCGCCAGCGCGATCGGCCATGAATTTCTCTTGGTCGTATCCCAAAACAATTTGCCAAGCTTCATCGGGATACATATCAACTAATGGCAAAGCAACATCATCTAACATCCAGCGACCGTGACGTTCGTCTTCCCGGATGTGTAGTTCCCAATAACCCATTGCCGCATCTGAAAGTTTCAGTCGTTGCGCTGCTGTTAGATAGTTTTTGTAGATCGAAGGGCCGACAATTTCAAAATATGTCAGTCCACCGTTGTAACGCAAGAAATAGCGCTTGCATTCTGTTAGCAAGAAGTTATGGTTTATCGATGCCAAAACTTCCCAAGGCACGATATCGAAATATCCTTCCGGTTCCGTATTCATGCCAAATTCGGCCAGCATTTGGGCGAAAAATGTAGAATGCTTGCGGGAGAGGCGACCGTTGCCGTATTCTTCCAACAGTACGCGCACCAAAGTACACTGCACTTCGTTAGCAGCACCGCCCAAAATGCGGGAAAGACGACTTGCTTCTACCAATCCGTCGAAAGAAGCAATTGCTAAGAGGTGGCGATATCCTGCCTCGGTCATTTCTTCGCGAATGTACCGCGCATCTTCAGATAAAGGCGGATCGAGATCGCGTTCTCCCCGCTCAATTAATGCTTGCGTGGTATCGAGTTTTTGCAGCGCTTCTACATCAATTTGCGATATTTCCCACTGCTGCCAAACTTCTTCTATTTGGTTACGTATTTTTTGCAGATAGTAAGAGCGTTCGTTGGTGTAGTGGCGCAAATCGTCATACCAAAAAAGGTTGATTCGGTTGATGCGATAAAGGACGCGCTGTAAAAAAAGGTGGGCTGCGTCGCTATCTCCCCATTCTCCTTTATAAGCTATTTCAATTGCGTGTGCGATCGCTCTTTCAAAATTGACAGAAATTTCCGGTTGTGCTGCCAGTTTTTTGTCTAAATCTTCGAGATACAACAGCGTAATGAATTGCTGCTCTGCTTCATCGTAGTTGAAAACTTGCGCTTGTCGCTCAGTCATCTTATTCAGCTTAAATTCGGTTAGCGGCAAGCTAACTACATTGCTCTGCATCTAATCTTCCTTGTTTTCTTACAACTGATTTCGATCTATGATTTTTTGTTCACCCAACTTAACAATAGCTTGACAGAGGTAATTATTAAATCTTTCCTAAGTAATAATAAATTGCCATCTAAAATACAACTAAACAAACATAAAATTTAGTGAATACTACCTTTTTGTCTAAGTCAATAGGATGAGAATTTTTTCCTAAAAATTAAGGTGGGCAATGCCCACCCTACTTAAGTATTATTCATCGCGCCCGTGAACTTGGGCAGGAGGAGAAGTTGCTTCGACTGCGGAGAATGGGTCGAGGATTTTGTAAGTGTGAGATGCTCCTTTCGGTACTACCCAGGAACTACCAGGTTCGAGTAAAACCATCTGTCCTTCGATGTGTAATTCAGCGCGACCTTTAATCACATAACCGACAGTTTCATACTCGCGCTGAGTTAGTGGTTTCGCTTCACCTGGCTGTTCGTCCTCCCAAAGACGCATAGACACACTCTTTCCAGAAGCCAGATATTTTTGGCCCATTTGACCTTGAGGGGATTGGGTAGAGTCTATTTTCTTGACGCTGGTATCAACCATATAAATGTCCTCAGTTATTAACTTAAGTTGCGCGTTAGATTAAGTAGGGTACGTCAGCGGGATAAAATTAATGATGACCGCAAAAATTCTGCTCTTCTGACGCACCATACAGCTGTTATTAGTCATCAGTCATCGGTCATTAATGAAAAGAGAATTTTCCAAATGACCAATAACTAATTCGAGATCAGGCTGTTTGGTAATTTGCATCTAACCAGCAGCGGGGTAGTTGCTCGCCGGAAGGAAAAATCAATTCTTCTTTTTGATATGAAGCAGGCCCTTGTTCTTCCTGGCCAGCTTGATCTCGTCCGGTAATTTGATTTTTATTGGGGTTGATCAAAGATTCTAGATCCTCTATTTGGATCAAAGTACCATTTTGTTTGCTTTTGAGAAACATGGCAATTCCTTGAGTAAATGTGATTGCTTTCATTATGACTTCCTTATTTATGATTTGACAGTTATCAAAAGTGATAATAATGAAAAAAATAAAATGTAGCTGTGTATGATAAATTGAAAATGAGCATTTACCCATTCCCCACTTTTTGCTTTTTGCTTGTTTGTAGTTTGTACTCCAATTGATTTCAACACAAATAAAAATCACTTTTTTTGCCATCATTCTTAGCTCCTAAGAAGATGCCGCGATCTGACATTAACACCTCCTTGATTGAAAATTCAAAATTCAAAATTCAAAAAGAAGAGGGAGGGGGGAATCAAAAGTCAAAAGTTAAAAGTCAAAATTCAAAATTCCTCCCTCTCCCTCTTCCCTCTTTTCTTTTCCCTTTTCCCTCTTCCCTCTCCCTCTTCCCTAACCCCTAGCCCCTAACCCCTTTCTTACACACCGACAGCAGGTGCGGTGGTAGGTTTGGCGGGTTTAGCAATTTCCGAGCCCAACCGATTACGGTAGAGTTGCGCGAAATGTTGTTCGTATTTTGCGTGATCGATTTCAATTTGGCTGAATATTTCAGTTGTAATCGGGTCGGTTAACTGATTGCGAAGTTGGTAAGTGTCAACAACAGCCGTTTGGATATCGCCGAGTGCGCGACGCAGCATTGCCATTTCATCGCTACCTTGTAGGGAAGTTTTTAGTTTGGCGTAAGTGTCAGCTGCTTGGGCGGGTATTGATGGTTTTTCGCCGAGTGCATTCAGCCGTTCTTCCAGCATTTGAATGTGTTGTTTTTTATTGGCGATCGTATCTTCCAGAAGTGCTTTGACTTCGCGATCGGATGACTTTTCAACGTACTGCTGGAAAGCTTCGCTCGAATAACGTTCGCCTGCTAGCGCTGTATTCAAAGCTTTAACAATATCGCCCTTAGTCGAGCCACCCCAAGCGTTGGCAATTTTCCACCATTCTGCTGTGACATCATTTTCATTTGGCAGATCGACTTCTTTACCGCCATAACCGAGACGGCTGAGAATTGCAGTTGTGAAAATTCCCAAATCTCCAGGACGACGCGATGTAATTAAATTGCCATCTACAACGAGCGGCTCATCAATATAGTTAGCACCGGCGTTAATCATATCCTTGCGAATCGATCTAAAGCCGGTAGCATTTTTGCCTTTGAGCAGATCGCCTTCAATCAAAACTTGTGGCCCGTGGCAAACAGCAGCAATCAGTTTTCCTCCATTCATTGCATCCTGCACGAATTTCACCGTATTGGGGTTGGTACGCATCGTGTCAGGAGCCAAACCGCCAGGAATAACGACTGCATCGAACTCTTCGGGACGTGCTTCGGTCGTAGTTCCATCTGGCTGTATGGAAAGTTTGCCTTGTTTGCCCACATAAGTGCTGTTCATGCGGGAGCCGAGTACAACTACATCGAATCCAGCCATTTTTAGGGCTTTGTAAGGCACTTGAAATTCGGCATCTTCAACGCCTGTTTCTATTAAAATTGCAACTCGTTTATTGCTGCCGTGATTGTTGTGATGTGTCATGCAATTTCCTCAAATAATTTTAATTGGCAAACTTGTGATGGCAAATTGAAGTTTTTTCCAATCTGCCATTGTTCTACATACCTGTCCCTGAGATTACCTCTGATGTTGGGCTTGGGGCTGGTAGTAAATCGCTGTAATCGTCAGAAAAATTAGCGCGAAGATCGGCAAATTCACCGGGCGTAATTGCTGAGTTTAACACCGAGAATACAGCGCGGGCGTGAGTCGCTGCTGTAACTGGGTCTACACCTTCTTTGTCACTGACGCGCTGATAGAATTCATGTAGAGAGAAGTGCTGACCGTTCTCTGCCTCTCTACCTTGCAAAAACTGTTTAAACTCAGATGGCAGTTGTGAAGCTAAATCTTTTGCTTCATCGCCTACGATGCGATCGCGGATCGTTTCTAGGGTGGCGCAAATAGCACGCTCTGCCTCTTCACGCGAACCGACCTGAGCTATACTTTGAACGTGTTTAATGAACTCGTCGCGGTTCATGGCATCCTCAGAAATGAATGTCTGCGCTTAACAACACCTGCTAGATGTCGTTCGATCTCTTCTCCAGGTTAGGCATGGCAGGACTGTAATCTCGTCGTTCCAAAGTGATAAAAAAATTTCGCTCTAAAGTGATAGATCGGTTTTTCTTATAGCCTTTAAACTGGAAAGGCAGAAAGGGTTATTAATGTAACGGTACTTACGCAGCCAGTTGAAAAAATCATTATATCTAGTAGGGTAAATTCATGAATTGACCCTACATTTAGACACTTTGCGTAATTCCTATATAACTAACTCAGCAGATAAAAAAAGCTGCCACAAAGAAAGCCGATCGGCCTTCTTTGCAGGCTCAGCCGCAGGAGAATATAACCGTGGATACAGATATTCCCAGGGTGCCAGGATGTTTTGGCACTTACATTTTCATGCAGGTGTTGAGACTGTACACTTCCACCAGTCCAAAATTATCAGGGGGTGATGTGGATGCGGCTTGGGAACAAGCCGACTCAACTGGTGAGGAAGCTGTCGGCGGAACTGCTGCTACTCCCGATCAGAATATTGTCGATCAATTGGGGGCGGCTGTCGGATTAGATATAGATGATATGGCTTTTTTGCACACAGTAGAAATTATCGAGGAGCGTGACGATCGCCGTTGGGAGTTAGATCCAACTTCTTCGGAAGATTATCAGGAACGGCATTCGATTTTAGATTTTAGATTTTAGATTTTTTGCGGCTTCCTTGTTCATTCAAAAGAGATAGATCGGTTTCGCTCTAAAGCAAGACATCGATTTTGTTGCCAGAAATTATGCTGGAAAAGCAGATGGAGTGATTTTTATGGCTGACAAAGCAGATAAAAAAGTACTGGATATAAACGACGAACCGATGGTTTTAGATCTACCGCAGGAAATTACGGAATCCTACGGAACGGGTGTGAAGACAGAACCGGGATACAACATCGGTACGCGAAGATTGCGCGATGAAGAGAAGCTGTATACATCGACTAGCCCGCAACTGAGTGGGGGTGATGTGGATGCGGCTTGGGAACAAGCGAGTATGGTTGGTGAGGAGGCGGTTGGTGGAACGGTTGCTACTCCCGACCAAGATATTGTTGATGAGTTGGGAGCTGCTGTAGGGCTGGAGATGGACGACAGGGCTTTTCTGCGGACTACAGAGATTTTAGACCAGCGGGACGATCGACGCTGGGAGTTAGATCCTTCTTCTTCGGAAGATTATCAGGAACGCAGCGAATAAAAAAAGTAGAAAACTAAGAGTAAGAAGGCAAAAGAAAAGGTGTAATTTCTTTTTTTACTTTTGCCTTTTAAGTTTTGTTTTCTAAGGGCGATCGATATATTTTTTGAGATCGATTCATAGGAGGAGTTTTTCTCAGTATGGCGATCGCGCAGATACCCATCCGGGGGGCACTGGTTAACTTGGGCCTTTTCTTGTCGATTTTCCCCCTACTCCTAAAGTATCGTTGGTAGGTTTTGGGATCGGTGTTATTACGGAAAATCGCACCACCTTAAAGCACCCGAACGCCAGACAGGTTAATATAATTTCCTGCAATGTAGAACTCGTTTGGGTGGAATGGGAAACAGAGGCGGAGAGTGGGGTAAAAATGAAGCTGGGCTTCAGTTTTGCGATCGCGATCCCAGCATAATATCCGGGTGCAAGGGAGATTGCTATAACTTATACTGTCACTTTTTCATGACTTTTGGCGTGCTGACTTAGGCGCGTCTAGTATATAGTAAAACGAGTGTGTAACACATTAACATTCATTAAAAACCGTCATCATCAAAAAAAGCAATCTGTTAATTATGGCTCAAATCCTCGATTCTCTTCCTTCCGATAACTCCGATCGCATTTTTTGCTGCTATATAAATAGTAGCAGTCATATCCAAATTGCGCGGATCTCAAATATTGCTAATTGGTATTTTGAGCGGGTTGTTTTTCCAGGGCAACGCCTCTTATTTGAAGCCCCACCAGATGCTCAGTTAGAAATCCATACAGGCAAGTTATCGAGTGCAATTTTATCTGATAAAATTCCCTGTACCCAGTTGCAAATAAAAGAATTTGCAAGTGAAGCAGTTTAACAAGTAAAAATTAGAAAAAGGTAAAAGAAATTCCTTATATTAAATTTGTTTTAAAACTAATGGTTTTTTTTCTTTTACCTTTTGTTAGTTTGGCAAATCAATCAGCAGAATTTCGTTCCTGAAATTCCAGGCATAGGTGGCGAAAATCGTCGCCGCGTTGCTCGAAGTTCTGGTATTGATCGAAGCTAGCGCAGGCGGGTGAAAGCAGGACAACTTTGGCTTGATGTTGTTTGGCTAATTCAGCAGATATCGGTACAGCGCGTGCCATAGTTTCCACTATTTCATAATGGGAATAACCAATTTCTTCGAGTCGTTTGGCAAAGGCAGTCGCCGCATCACCGATGAGTAAAACTGCGGCGGCTTTCTCTTGAATTTTCTTCATCCAACCTGTATCGTCACCTGCTTTGGCTTCGCCACCAGCGATGAGAATAGCGGGAGCATTTACTGAGTTTAATCCAACTTCAGCAGCGTCATAATTAGTGGCTTTGCTGTCGTTAATAAAATCAATTCCTTGCCAAGTGCAGATGTGTTCGAGGCGATGGGGAACGCCGGGAAAGTTGGCGATTGCTTGCGCGATCGCATTTTTTTCAATTCCTGCCAATCTTGCTGCCGCTACTGCCATTAACAGGTTTTGCAGGTTGTGTTCTCCTACCATTTTTAATGATGAGGTTTCCACTATTCGATCGCCGCGATCGACCACCCAGCCATCTTCAATATAAAAACCGCGATCGGCAATTAATTCCGCTTTACCTTTTACACTTGTCCAGTAAGCATTAACAAAGCGATCGGGGACATTTTCTCTCAGATACGGATCGTCACCGTTGAATATTTGGAACGGCGATTGATTTAGTAACTTCGCCTTAATATTGAAGTAATTTTCTAAGGTTTTGTGACGACTGAGGTGATCCGGAGTGAAAGTTGTCCAAACGCCAATACGCGGTGCTAAAAGGCGCGATGATTCAATTTGATAGCTGCTAATTTCGGCAATTACCCAATCGGGAGGTGTTTCCGATAGCGCTAATTCGCAAGCAGCATAGCCGATATTACCGCAAGCGGGAGCATTAAATCCAGCCGCTTGAAAGATAGCAGCAATTAACGCTGTAGTTGTAGTTTTACCGTTTGTACCAGTAATGCCAACCCAAGGACAACTTTGCAAACGACGCCACGCGAGTTCAATTTCGCCAATTGTTTCTATGCCTAATTCTCTGGCGCGAAGCAAGGCGGGAATATCCCAAGGTACGCCGGGACTGACCACAATTAGCTGAGGTAAATCTTCGCCTTCCGGTGTAAAAGAATAACCAAGTTTGACGGTAATTCCATTGTCGGTAAGTTGCTGTTGCTGTTGTTGGAAGATTTCCGAGGTGTGGCGCGAAGCTAAGCTTTCGGCGCTGGCAGAATCGCTGAGGGTCACATCCCAACCTTCCCGTTTCAACAGTCTTGCAGCTGCAATTCCCGATCTCCCCAAACCAATGATGTGCGCGTTAGGCATAGTTTAGTATTTTTACTTTTCCCTGATTTTGCAATCTTTATGGTACTCGATCGGGATAAAAAGGTAAAATTTTAAATCTGTTTTTGTCGGTTTTAAAGAATCCGTCTTTCTAAATCGGCAATTCTTTCCTCCAAACGTGCGATTCCTCTACACAAAAGACGGATCGTTTGCAGCAAGGAGATTGCGTAGACGATCGACAAACTTATGAGGGCAAAAATTATTCCTAATGGATTGCCGAATCCCGTACTCGTTATACAGGATATTATCATCACGAATAATACCAATATTAATGATATGGCAGAACTCCAATACGATCGCGCCGATTGTTGTGCCGAGTTGCGGATTAGTTCTAGTTCCTTCATTCCCTTTGTCCTCACTTAAAAGGTATGTGCGGAGAGAAATCGGGTTTCTGATTTCTAAACTGAAGAAACCCGGTTTCTTTGAGGTTATTAGCTTTAAGTTTTCACGATCGGGCCGAAATCTGCCAGCACTCGCGCATGATTTCGCAGCAATCCCAATAGATTTAAACGATTGCGCCTGACTTCTAAATTTTCATCCATTACTAACACACTTTCTGGGCCATCAAAAAATGTGCTGACTTTGGGAGTAATTTCGCTTAAAGCATCTACCAATTGTTGATAATTGCGCTGTTCTCGCGATGCTTTAGTTTGGGGAACAAGTTGGACGATCGCATCATAAAATGCTTGTTCTGATGCTTTCTCAAATAAGTTCGATCGCACAACTTCCGTGGGTTCCAATTGTTGCTTATCCAAATCTCCTTGTGCAGCGAGACGAGTAGAACGATTGACAGTTTCGTAGATTTCCGAAAGTTTGCCGTTGTTGCGGATTTCTTGTAGGAAAATAGCGCGATTTCGCACATCCAATAAATCTTTTAAGGCGCGTTCCGTATATTCTGGATCGTTTTCTCCCAAAACGGCATTTACTAAATCGTAATCTATGGTGCGATCGTCTTGCAGTAAAGTTCGTATCCGTTGCAGGAAAAACTCCTGTAATTGTGGCAATAATTCGCCCGATTTGGTTTTGGGATAAGCAGCAACAAAATCAGCGACAATTTGCTCAAGTAACTCCTGCAAATTCAGCGGTAATTCTGCTGTCCAAGTGATATTAACTACCGCATTTGCTGCCCGACGTAACGCAAAAGGATCTGCGGAACCTGTGGGCAACATTCCCAACCCGAAAATGCTTACCAAGGTATCGAGTCTGTCTGCCAAACCGACAACTTGACCTGTAATAGTTTGCGGTAATTTATCGCCTGCACCTCGCGGCAAATAATGTTCAAAAATCGCCGTTGCTACTGCTTCGGTTTCGCCACTCGCGGCTGCATATTTCTGTCCCATTACACCTTGCAATTCCGGGAATTCGCCTACCATTTGGGTAACGAGGTCAGCTTTGCACAGGAAAGCAGCGCGTTGGATATTTTTGCTATCTTCTGCGCTTAATTGCAGTTGGTGGCTAATTTTTCCGGCAATTTTGACGATGCGATCGACTTTGGCCTGCATCGTTCCCAATTCATCTTGAAATGTGACTTTTTCCAGTCGGGGAACATAACTTTCTAATGGTTTAGCCAAATCGGATTTGTAGAAATATTGACCGTCGGCTAACCGCGCCCGCACTACCCGCCCGTTACCTGCGGCGATCAAATCGGATTTAGCGGGATCTCCATTAGAAATAGTGATAAAATTCGGCAATAATTCCTTCGCTTCTGCTGTTTTGAATAGGGGGAAGTAGCGCTGGTGAGTTACCATCACCGTAGTAGTTACTTCCGGCGGTAAACTCAAGAAATCCTCATCAAATTTCCCCATCACAGCAGTAGGCCATTCTACCAAGTTGGTGACTTCTGCTAATAAATCCGGATAGATTTCTGCATAGCCGCTTTGATTTTTGGCAACCGCTTCAACTTGCTCTTTAATTCTGGCTTTTCTCAGTTCCGCATCGACTTCGACGAAACCGGAACGGAGAGTAGTCACATAATCTGTAGCGCGGGGGATTGTGACAGTCTTCCCCCCTGTGGACGGGGGGGATTGAGGGGGGGTTAAAACGCGATGGGTGTGGGAAATGCGATCGCTCTTAATTATCTCCGATCCATTCTCAATTTCCAGTGGTAAAACCGCATCATCTAATAATGTCACCAACCAAACTATAGGACGAGAAAACTTAATGTCTCCATCTCCCCAGCGCATAAAACGCTTACCTTCCAACTTAAAAATCCACTGGGGAATCAATTCCTTCAAAATATCAGCCGTAGCGCGTCCGGGAATGCTTTGCTTGACAAACACGAAATCGCCCTTATCCGTAGGACGCACTTCCAACGCCTCCAAAGCCACACCCTGCTTGCGGGCAAAACCTTCCGCCGCCTTGGTGGGTTGTCCATCCTTGAACGCCGCCGATGCTGGTGGGCCTTTGATTTCCTCTACTCTATCCGGTTGCTGTGCTGGTAAACCTTCAATCAGCACAGCCAAACGCCGGGGAGTTCCATATACATTAATAGTCTCATTTGTCAAGTATTGTTCCGAGAGACTTTTGGGAATAAGACTTTGCCATTGTTGGATGGCGCTACCGACAAAGCTGGCGGGGAGTTCTTCTGTACCGACTTCTAATAGAAAATTAGGCATAACCGAGGATTGAGTTGTCTAGCTAGAACAGTTTATCGCGATTCGACGGTTCTAGGGTTGTGCTGGAGTGGGGATGGCGCGTCAACTTGGCTATGCTGCAACTGAGTTTCAGATTTTACACGGTAAATTGCTTGGTGACGAAAAGCTTTGAGAACCGAACCTTCGGCAACAAAGGCAATGCTGGGACGCATATACTCGAACGCGAAAATCACTTGATCTCGATAACCTCGGTCATTTTCGCATATCCAAACTGTCATCAACTTTTTACCAAGTAAAGACTGACACCAAGATGGTGTATTTTCCGCAGAAGGTGCGTTAGTGGTTTCCTGTATTATTTCTATTTCATCAGTATCGGCAATTGGTAGCAGGGTAACTGTAGTATCTTGAAAGAATAATTGGATTTTATCCAGGCAAAGTTCATGGCTAGAAAATTCTGTATCTTCTAGTGTTGATACTGATGTTAGAGGTTGTCCGATCGGAAATTCATCTGTTGCCATATTTTTCTCTCTTTTTCCTTGCTTGTTTGAGTATTTTAATTGCAGTTTCAGCGTCAGCGTCTCCTTCAGCAGCGAGATTAGCTAATTCACCTACTTTGAGATTTTGATAATCCGATCGTAACTGATTAACCTGACCTTGACCGCCGCCACGTTCTCGAATTGCATCGGCAATAGTGTAATCTTTGAGGTTAACAAGATTGCCGAGTTTTTTCTCACCACCTGGAGTAAGCTGAATTCCTTCTTGTTCAGTCATTGATAGTATTAGGTATCACGCTTGAGGTTCTTTCGGTAAAATAGCAACTCGAAAACCCAGCTTATCCATTAATTCAATAAAAGTATAAATTTCAGCAGCATTACTTTCCGTTAGCATTCGTTCGAGGTTTTCATGCAACTGTTTTGTTGCATCGGAAAGTCGATCGCTTTTTGCCCAAGACTCAACCACATTTCTAATTGCCTTGCGTAATAATACTGGTTGATCGCCTCCTTCTTCTAGCACTACTTCAATATAACCAGCAGCTTCTTCACGGTTTTTCAGAGATTCAATTAGGTAGTCGTGATAGCTATCACTCGTTGGCGTTTTCAGATTTTTCATAATCAGCCCAATACTCCTTAGCTTTGCGAATATCTCGATCTTGAGTGCTTTTATCTCCGCCACAGAGGAGAAGTACAATAATAGATCCTATTTGTCCAAAGTAAACTCGATAACCAGGGCCATAATCAATTCTAAGCTCAAAAACTCCTTCTCCAACTGAACGGCAATCCCCCAGATTACCCTCCTCAATTCGGTCAAGCCTCAACTGAATGCGGTTTTTGGCTTTTGTATCTCGAAGGGAATCCAACCACTGAGCAAAAGGAACTCTGCCATCTTGGGTAATATAACGTCGAATTTGCTTTGGTTGTACTTCCATGATTTTATCGTAATTCAGCAGTTGTGCGATCGCTCTCTCGATCGCACAAATCGCATCATATCAAAATCGGGCAAGTCTGTTGTCATGTATCACACTTCAATTTCTTTCGGTAAAATCGCAACTCGAAAACCTAGCTTATCCATTAATTCAATAAAAGTATAAATTTCAACAGCATTACTTTCTGTCAGTATTCCATCGAGTTTTTCATGCAACTGTTTTGTTGATTCGGAGAGGCGAGCGCTTTTTTCCCAAGCCTCAATCACCTTTCTAAGCGCGTTTCGGAGTAGTTCTGGTTCGGGTTCTTTTTCCTCTAAAATAGCTTCTATGTAGCCAGCAGCGTGTTCTGGGTCTTTCAGACATTCAATTAGGAACTCGCGGTAGCGATCGCTAGTTGGAATTTTCACGCTTTTCATATTCTTCCCAATACTCTCGATCCTACTACCTGATAGCAAAATTTAAACAGACACCAGCCAAATTTTAATTGTATTGTCAGAACTGCCACTCGCGAGAATTCGACCATCTGGAGTGAAAGCAACAGAATTAACCGCACCAGAATGACCATTGAAAGTGCCAATATTTTTTAGATGGTCTTCTATACTCCACAGTTTGATTGTTTTATCTGCACTACCACTACCAAGAATTTTTCCATCGGGACTAAAGGCAACAGTATCAACTGAGGCAGAATGCTGTCCAGGTATTTCCCAAGTACATTCTTTAGTGTTTATATCCCACAGTCTGATTGTTTTGTCTTCGCTGCCACTAGCGAGAATTTTTCCGTTAGGACTGAACGCAACAGAACGAACGCTTCCCGAATGTCCAGAAACATTAGAACTAATCCCTAATCGACTGAGGAATACTCCAAAAAATCCTTGTTTCCAAATCTTAATTTTTGTGTTCTGACTTCCACCAGCTATGCTCTTACCATCAGGACTTAAAGCAATAGTATTTATACCTTCTGCACCAGATAAAAAATCCACATATTTACCCGTATTCGTCTTCCAAGTTTTGATATGACCGTCAGCTTTACAAAGGCTAGCAATAAACTGTCCGTCAAAATTAAATGCGACAGAATTTACACGTCCTAAATGCTTATATATTGTCCAATTACCAATAGTACGAAGCAGTTGACCATTTGTAAAGTTCCAAACTCTAATTTTACCATCCTCACAACCAGCAGCAAGAGTCTGCCTATCAGGACTAATCGCTACTGATAAAACTGCACCCGATTTTTTATCAGATAGAGTGCGAAGCAGTTGAGCGCTATCGATATTCCAAATTTTGACAGTACCATCAAAACTAGCACTGGCAAGAGTTTGCCCATCAGCACTGATAGCAATAGACGTAACCCAATTTGAATGTCCAGTTAAAGTTCGCAAACACCTGGAATTCTGAGTTTGAGATGTTGATGAAGAAGTTTGATTGCGCTTGGACACAACCGTATTAGGATTCAGCGCGTAGAGTACCTCATCAGCTGATTGGTAACGTCGCTTCGGGGCAAGTTCCAACATTTTATCTAGGATTTGACCGAGCGAATCACTTACTGGACTAATTAAATGTTCTCGCCACACCCAAACACCTTCATCAACATCAAATAATTGCAAAGGCTCGCTTCCAGTTAGCAGACAAATACAAGTAACTCCCAAACTATAAATATCGCTACCAAAACCTACTTTACCTGCATTTTGTTCGGGCGCAACATAACCCGGAGTGCCAATCACCGTCCCCGTTTTTTGCAAAGCAGTTCCAGTTGCGAACTTAGCCGCACCAAAATCAACTAAAACCAACTGACCGTTGTTACTGCGGCGAATAATATTTTCCGGTTTGATATCTCGATGAATTACTTGGCGTTCGTGAATAAACTTAAAAGCTGGCAATAAATTGTTTAAAAGTAGCCAAATTTTTTGTTCGCTAAAAGCTCCTTGCTGTGCTAACTCTTTCAACAAATCCTGACCTTCAATAAACTGCTGCACGAGGTACAAATATTTGTCTTCTTCAAAGTAGGCTAACAGAGTCGGAATTTGGGGATGTTCTCCCAATTCTTGCAGTCGCTTTGCCTCTTGCTCGAATAATTCTATAGCTTTTTGCAGTGCGCCAGTTCCTTGCAGTTGCGGTGCAAATTGCTTAACGATACAGCGTTCTTTTAATTTATCTACATCTTCAGCTAAATAGGTGCGTCCAAATCCTCCCCTACCAATTGGTTGGATAACACGGTAGCGGTTTCTCAGCAGAGGCACCAGTTTTGAGCCACAACTCTGGCAAAACTTTGTCCCATCAGGATTGAAAGGTTTCTGGCAATCGGGGTTGAGGCAGCAGATCATAATCCGTCATCTCTCTGTGATTATATTCTATTATATGCGGCACATATTGTTAGAATTAAGAAAATTAATTCAGGAGAATCAAATGGTAACGCTGCAACTGCGGCAATTGGGCGTACCGCCTGGACATCGGGTATTATTCCATGATGTAAGTTGGCAGGAATTTGAGGCAATTTTAGAAGAATTGGGAGAAAAACGTACTTCTCGATTAGCTTATATTAACGGAACTTTGGAGATTAGGGTGCCACTACCAGAACATGAGAAAGCTAAGGTAATTATTGGTGATTTAGTGAAAGCTTTGCTGTTATCTATCGACTGAAAGAGATAGGGGGTTTTGTTATAAAAATTCTGCTGGAGAACTCGAACATAATTTTTAATTTTGTGTCACCTCCACATAAATATGTTCCAAACGCACAGGCGATCGCGCGATCGCATCCACAGCAATCCCATCAAAACAAGCAATAATTTCCTTCAATTCCAAATGTTTTGGCAACCAAAAAGCCAAGTCATTACCGTAGCGACGGTGAGTGAAACCGAGTTGTTTGGCGCGTGCGATCGCACTCTCCTCATCTCGCGTTTGCACCACAATAATTTCCTGCGCCGGAATCAATTCTCGCAACGCAGACAAACTCCCCTCAACCACAATTCGCCCACCTTTAATAATACCAATCTTATCGCAAAGCCGCTCAGCCTCATCCAACAAATGCGTCGTCAACAAAACAGTAATACCCTGCTTTTTCAGATTCCGAATTAACTCCCAAACCTCATAACGCGCCTCAATATCCAAACCCGTCGTCGGTTCATCCAAAATCACCAACTTCGGCTGATGTACCAAAGCCACAGCAATATTCAACCGTCGCTTCATCCCACCGCTGAGAGTTTCCACCGGACTCTTAGCCCTATCTACCAAATTAACCGCTTCCAAACAAACTTGTACCTGTTCCCAACGCTGCTGTGCTGATAACCCGTAAATCCGCGCAAAAAAATCCAAATTTTCCGCACAAGTGAGACTGTTGTAAAGTAAATTATCTTGCGGCGCTACCCCTATCAGCGATTTAGTCGCCTCAGAAATCGGTTGCTTATTAAGCGTAATTTCTCCCCTATCCTCCTTCAGCAAATTACATATTATATTGATAGTAGTAGTCTTCCCAGCGCCATTTGGCCCCAACAAACCGTAAATTTCACCGGGTCGAACGTGCAGGGTCAAATCCTGAAGAACTTGTCGCTTCCCAAAAGACTTACTTAACCTTTTGATATGCAGCATAAAACCTAGTATCCTAACTTCGTATAGAGCCTTTTTTTTAACGCAAAGTACGCAGAGGTTCTCGCAGAGGTACGCAGAGAAAGAATTTTTCTTTGCGACCCTTTGCGTTTCCCTTTGCGACCCTTTGCGTTAAAATAAATACTCTCACAACCTCCTCTCTACACTTAACATTCGCCGATAGCACAGCCATCCCGCTCCCATCATTAAAATAGCAAAAGCATATAAAAACCAAAAATGAAACTCAATATCAGCAAAACTTTTTCCCTCATCAGACACTTGTAAAAACGCCTGAATCATATGGTAAACTGGGTTATATTTAGCTAGATTCAGTAGAGTCTTAGGAAACACGAAACTTGGCACAAACGCACCCCCCAAAATTAACAGAGGCACACCAAAAGCCGCCACCAAAGCATTGACATCTTCAGTGCGACGCGCAAATTGCGTACCGAGAACAAACCCTACACCAACATACGAGATAATACTTAGTAAAATAATAATTCCTCCCAGCAGGATAGAACCTTGAAACTTGGCTTGCCAAAAAGCCGCAATTGTGTATATTAGGAGAGTTTGACCGATACCTATGCAGCTGTGAGCTACAAAAATGCCCAGAAAGTAAGAAATTCCGCTTAGCGGCGAGATAAACAGACGCTTGAGGGTTTGCTGTTCTCGTTCTGACACCACGGTTGCTACACTACCACCCAGGCAGCTAAAAAACAACGCCGCACCGACCACCGTTGTGGGGGCAGCGTATTCAAAAGCCTGAGCCATTGACAGTTGGGCGCGTTCTGCCACAATAAAACCGTTAAGTAAAAGGACAGAAACCGGAAAGATACACCAAAAAATCAGGCTGCGTCGCCGTCGCAACAATTCAATCAAAATTCGCTGCGCCACAGCCAGCGTTTCGCGCCAATATTTCATTGTGTGAGGAGTCAGTAGGGTAGTTCATGAATCCATTATCAAGGTACGCGCTTTCGCAGCCCATTTCCCGACGCACATTATTTAAGATGTTCGGTGTCGGTGCAGTCAGCGGTATAGTCGGATACTCGCGGTTTTCCAAGCCGCAGCCGACTGTCTTTCAGAAAGATAGCCTAGATTTGCCGCGCTGGTTGAATCGTCCTATTAGCGTCGCAGTCATTGGAGGTGGGTTGGCAGGATTAGCCAGTGCCTACGAACTCAGCCAAAGGGGTTTCGCCGTCACCCTTTTAGAACGTGCGCCGCAGTTGGGAGGCAAAATCGCCAGTTGGCCTATCCAAGTCGGCGATGAAACTTTTATGATGGAACACGGGTTTCACGGCTTTTTTCCCCAGTATTATAACCTCAAGAGTTTAGTTACCGAACTGGGAATTAAAGACAACTTTGTAGATTTGAAATTCTATTCGGTTGTTTATCGAGATAAATACAAACCAGAAGTATTTCGCCCCAGTCATTCAGCTTTTCCCTGGAATATTGTAGATTTGGCAATAGCATCTCCGAACAGATTAACTTGGGGAATCAATCTGACTAAGTGGGAACATTGGCAAGTTTTCCGGGCGATTACTGGTTTCCAAACTGAAAGAACTTTTCAGAATCTTGACAACATCTCAGTTTCGGAGTGGGTTGAGAAAGAATTTCCCAGAGGACTTTATGACTTGTACTTTCTCCCGTTTGCCAAATCTAGTTTGAATGCGCCAGATAAAATGAGTGTGGGAGAATTAATGCAGTTTTTCCACTTTTACTTTTTTGGCAATCCGGAGGGGTTAGCTTTCAACGGCACTAAGGATGATATGGGTACGAGTTTGGTACAACCCATTGCGAGGGCAATTGAAAGTAAGGGCGGTAAAATAATTACATCTGCAACGGTTAGAGAAATTAATTGTTCCGAAGGAAAGATTGCTTCGTTGAGTTATCAGCAAGGGAATGGCGGTAGCGATGTTCCTTTTTGGGTAACTCGCAATGATGTTATCGCCGATGACAAGATGGAATATTTCGGCGCTGGTGATGAAGTTTTTGTCGCTAAGTCTGGTGAAACTGAAGCGATTTCTCTCACTTGCACTCACCAAGGTTGCACTGTTCAGAAACAAGCGAATGGTGAGTTTCACTGTCCCTGTCACGGTGCGGTTTTCGACGCTGACGGTAAAGTGGTGAAAGGGCCAGCACAAAGAGATTTGCCCAGATACAAAATTGTACAGCGACAGGGCGATCGATCGCAATTACTCGCCGCCACCAATTCCCCACAACAAACATCTGCGGAAACTATCAAAGCAGATTACTACGTCATCGCCGCAGATGTGCCGGGAGTGCAGCACTTATTTACTTTAATGACTGGCAATATAGATAACCGAGTGCAGACACAGGTAGCCAAATTGAGTATAGCAGACCCGTTTGCCGTGTGTAGATTTTGGTTCGATCGCGACTTTGAATGGTCGCAAAGTTGGTTTACCTCCCTCTCCGGTTATCGCCTCACAGACAGCATCACCCTCTACCACCGCATCCAAACACAATTTATTGAATGGGCGAAAAAAACTGGCGGTAGCGTTGTCGAGTTACACGCCTATTGCTACAAAGAAAAAGAATTTCCCACTCAGGAAGCATTACTCGCTACTTTCCAGCAAGAACTGTACGAAATTGTACCAGAACTCAAGGAAGCCAATATCTTACACCGCGAATTAGTCAATCAGAAAAACTTCTCAGGTTATCCACCAAATAGTTATGCAGAACGACCCCAAACCAGCACAGCAATTCCCAACCTAATGTTTGCCGGAGATTGGGTAAAAATGCCCTTCCCTTGCGGCTTAATGGAACGCGCAATCAGTAGCGGATTACTCGCAGCAAACGAAATCCTGCATCGCGAAGGTTTGCAGAGGCGTCCCCTACTTTCCGTCAACCCAGAAGGTGTTTTGAAAATTTGAAATTTCACCGCAGATGAACCTCTGGGTACGTAGTTGCGCTTTAGCGCTCTTATCCTAGTTGATATAATAACTCAAGTTGCTATTTACATGAAGTAGGGTGCGTCAGAGCCATATAATTAATGATAATCGCCAAAATTCTGCCTGCTGACGCACCCTACAGACTCAAAATTAATAACTAGCAACTTGGGTTAATAGCGCTAAAGCACAACAACTTACCTAATACCAGCCTCAATTATATAACTAGCAACTTGCGTTACTATCTGCGTTCATCTGCGTTCATCTGCGGTAAAAAAATAACTTATCAACAAAATTAATACCCTTATGACCTCCCTTTCCTCAGTCAACCAATCTCGCGATGTTCGTCAACTAGGAATCAATCCAAATCACTGGTACGTTGTCGCCAGCAGCGCAGAGGTGAAAACCCAACCTTTCGCCCTCACCCTCTGGCATCAACCAATAGTTATTTATCGAGATAGTGCAGGTAAAATCCACGCTTTAGAAGATAGATGTCCCCATCGTCAAGTTAAACTAAGCCACGGTAAAGTTATCGGTGACAACTTAGAATGCGCCTATCACGGATGGCGTTTTAATGGCGATGGTCAATGTGCCGAAGTTCCCTACTTAGCAGCCAATCAAAAATTACCAAATTGTCAGATTCGCCGCTATCCCGTCCAAGAGAAAGATGGTTTCATCTGGCTATTTCCCGGAGATGAAGCTTTAGCTGAAACTATCTCGCCTATGGGATTACCGGAATGGGAACATCTCAATTATATAGGTAGTGTGGCAATTATTCAGTGTCAAGCCCACTATTCCTATTTAATCGAAAACTTGATGGATATGTATCACGGACATTTGCATCAAGACTGGCAAGCTTGGGCAGACCCCGTGCTGCAAGATATTGACGAAGACAATAACCGCGTTGATGCTCACTATCAAGCCCAAAGTTATTATAAAATAGATAAAATATGGTCAATTTCGCAATTATTTTTCCCAGCTTTGCGGCGTCTGCATCCCGAACCGTTGGATGTGAGTTACGTTTATCCGCACTGGGTTTCAACATTAGGAAAAGATTTTAAGATTTACTGTTTGCCTTGTCCGGTGAATGAAACCGAAACTCGCGCTTATCTGATTCATTTCACATCGCTGAATGCGTTTTGGCGTTTGCACAAATTGCCCGTATGGTTTCGGCGATTCGTGAAAGATATTTGCTTTAATGCAGCGAAAGGTTTACTCGATGGTTTGGTGCGTCAGGATGTGGAAATGATTGAGGAGGAACAGCAGGCGTATTTGCAGAATCCTGACAGGAAGAATTATGAATTAAATCGGGCTTTGGTTAGTGTGCAAAAGTTGATGAGGAGTCAGGTGGAGAGGAAATGATATCGATTTTGGATAATGGAATTGAAACTGTGTGCTAATAATTCGGGGTTTGGTTTCATGCAGACAGGACACTTATAGCGGTTTTCAGTTGCATAAACTACGCTCCATAAATCCGGTTTCTTGAAGAAACCGGGTTTCTCTGTACCACACTCACCTGAAAGCGACTGTATGCTGTATAATATCCATAGTGAAACTATTGTGAATTACCAAGTCAATAATGCTGAAAATTCATAAAAACATTGTTCTTGACGAAAATCAGCAACCCATAGCCGTACAAATTCCGATTGCTGAATTTGAGAAAATTGAGGAAATATTAGAAGATTACGGATTGGCAAAGTTAATCGCAGAAGCTAAGAATGAAGAACGACTTTCCAAGGAAGAAGCTTTAAGCTACTATAAATTTATAAAGGGAAGTGATGTGGAAAGTTGAATACACTAGGCGATTTTTGAAAGAACTTGCAGCTTTGCCAGCAGAGATACAAAGCCGAGTCGAACCTATCGTTTTTCAAGAATTGGAGTCAGAAAATCCTTTTGAGTTAGGATATTTGCAAAAATTGAAAGGTTATAGCGATAAATATAAGATTCGTGTAGGTGTCTATCGAATTGGCATCACGGTTGAGGAAGAGACAAACACCTTAATTTGTGAAAGAATTGCTCATCGAAAAGAGATTTACAGAATTTTTCCTTGAAATGCTTGACCTCTCCCCCAATCAAGGGAAGATTGTAAGATAGATTCAATTTGTCAATCTCTCGCCAGTATGAGCTATTGCCTCAATCCCAATTGTCCCAAACCGCAAAACCAACCAGGGACAGCTTTTTGCTTCAGTTGCGGTAAAAAGTTGCTGCTGGACGATCGCTATCGTGCAACTGATTTTCTCGGTGCTGGCGGTATGGGCAGAAATTTTTTAGCGGTGGATGAAAGGACACCCTCAAAAAAGCGCTGCGTGATTAAGCAATTTTCCCCACATCCTGAGATTGTCAAAAGCCCAGCAGATTTCCAGAAGGCGGTAGAACTTTTTAACCGTGAGGCGGTAATGCTCGATCGACTAGGCGATGAGTCTCCCCAAATTCCACGCTTACTTGCTTATTTGGAACAAGATACACAATTATATTTCGTGCAAGAATTCATCGACGGGCAGAATTTACTTCAGGAGTTAGAACAAAAGGGAACTTACAACGAACCACAAACTTACCAGTTATTAAAGGATTTGCTACCTCTCTTGAAATTCATACATCAAAAAGGTGTAATTCACCGGGATATTAAGCCTGAAAATATTATGCGCCGCCAAAATGGTCAACTGGTGCTGATTGATTTTGGTATTTCCAAAGAATTGAGTGGAACGGTTAGTTATTTAGGGACAACTGTGGGAACTTTGGGTTATGCACCACCGGAACAAATGACTTATGGTGTAGCTTATCCCGCAAGTGATATTTATGCTTTGGGTGTGACTTGTATTCATTTAATGACTAATGTTTGTCCAGATGAATTATTTAACCCCCAGGAAAATCGGTGGTTATGGGGAGATGTTTTGGGATCGAATGGGATTTATATTAGTCAACAGTTGGGGCAAATTTTAGAGAAAATGCTGAAAATAGATCTAGGGGAAAGGTATAAATCAGTTGATGAGGTAATAAAAGATTTGAATCCTCTAATGGTTGGGATTTGGTATGGCGAGTTTGACAATGCTCCTGCTAGTCTGACTATTACTCATCAATCAGGTAATTCGTTTAGTGGAGTTCTCACAGTTCAATATAGTAAAGGTCTTTCTCGTATCGCGATTAAAGGCAACCTTGACCACAAAACAAATAATCTAAATATAGGAGAAATCCGTGTATTATCGGAACCTAAGCGAGGAGTATGGGTACTAGGGAAAAATCAAGGGCAATTGTCATCAAATAAAAAACAAATATCTGGCACAGGGGAAGGCTACGGTTCATACTATTGGTCATTTTCTAAAGCAGAAGCAAGCGATGAAATTTGGTATGGCGAATTTGGTAACAAGTCAGCTACTATGATTTTACATCGTCGCTCAAATAACTCATTTGAGGGAAATTTGACTGTTAAAGAGTGGGTAGGGCAAAATAAAATTAAAATTGAAGTTAGTCTCATCTCCAATCTTAATAAAATAAGGATAAAAGAGATAGAAGTTCTTCCTGAATCGGTAGGATGGTGGAAGCTAGTAGAAAACAACGAAGGATTTTTATCGTCAGATGCCAAAAAAATGTATGGTCGTGGTAAAGGTTACAGTTCATATTCGTGGTCATTTTATAAGGAAGATATGGATAGTTTTTCTTAGTGTTATTACAGGTATAAAATTAAATCATGGAAGCACCCCCAAGAGAAATTCGACCTTATATTACGCCTGATGGCAGAATTCCGAAAATGCCAACTAGCGATCGCTACCGCGAGTTTCTAATTGAATGTCTGAAAGACCCATAACACGCTGCTGGCTACATAGAAGCTATTTTAGAGGAAAAAGACCCCGAACCAGAACTACTCCGAAACGCGGTTAGAAAGGTTATAGAGGCTTGTGCAAAAAGCGATCGACTTTCGGATTCAGCGAAGCAGTTGCATGAAAAGCTCGATCGAATCCTAACAGAAAGTAATGCTACTGAAATTTACACTTTTATTGAATTACTGGATGCACTGGGTTTTCAAGTAGCGATCGCACCCAAAGATCCTGAGTCCTAAATGCGATCGCCTCTTTTACCAGTTTATCGCTTCGGTAGCAGCGGACGCATAATCAAATAACCAGCACCGAATGCCGTCACCACAATCATAACGATCGCCAGCGTCAACCACCAGCCATTCACCTCAGAGCTTTTTTCTGGCTGGGAACGACGACGGTGGCGGACTTCCGGCTGTTCGATCACCATTTTTTCTTGCAAAGGTGAAACGTCGGGCTCCATATCTGCGAAAATATTAGCAGTGTCAACCGCAGACGCCGAAGGTGCAGCAGGAGGAACCGAGCTGCGGCGGCGAGGCATGGGACGCGCTGACTGGATGGGCCGAGTTGGTTCGGGCCTTAATTCTGGATGAGTTTCGGGATAGCTGTGGGGAATCTGACTCCAGCCAACGGTTGTGGATGTGTCAGCTGTTTGCTGTAAATGCAGCGCGGCGTGAACAACCTTTTCGATTTCCCGACGCAGCTGTTGATTGTGTTGCGATAGTTGTTGATTTTGGTTGTTCAACGAGTCTAACATCACCTTAGTTGCTTGCAACTCTGCTGCCAATTCTCGATAGAGCGAAATTGGTACGGAAGGTGAGTAAGCTCCTGGTGCTTGGGGATGATGACCTGCACTCGCATGGGACACCGATTGCTTGGGATTGAAGTTAGATGTCATAAAGCTCACGATCGTTTGGGAAATCCCGCACCTAACGGTCGGGGAGGAAGTAAGACGCTTTACCTAGAATTGCGTCAGACAGAGGCAACCTGTAGAACAACTATGCCTCAGAATAATCCAAATCGGGAAAATCTCACAAGATTATTCCCAAAATTTTTTTATCGATCGCCATTTTTCCGTATGAGCGGAAAAAAATGTCCTACCGGGCCTTGACCTCGACCGATACTCAAAGCGTATAGCAAGGCGTTGCTGACGTAATCCTTTGCCAGTCGGACGGCGGAGCGTAAATCTTTACCCAATGCTAGATTAGCTGCGATCGCAGCTGCGAGGGTGCAGCCAGTGCCGTGAGTGTTACTTGTATCGACCATCGCGGCAGTCAAAGTTTCCAGTCGATTCCCATCAAACCAAATATCCACACCGCGCAGACTTCCCGGCATCCCTCCTCCCTTTACCAACACTGCCTGAGCGCCTAGCTTGTGAATGCGCTGTGCTGCTGCCCTCATATCATCCAACGTATGAATTGGCAAGCCACTTAATATTTGTGCTTCATATCGATTTGGCGTCACCAACATTGCTTGGGGTATCAGCTTTGACTGCAAGCACATTACGGCATCATTGTCAATCAACTGCGCCCCGGTTCGGGAAACCATCACCGGATCGACCACCAAATTATCCAACCCCAAAACTTCTGCGCGATCGGCCACGGCGGCAATGATTTCCCGATTGTGCAACATCCCCGTTTTGGTAGCTTGCACCCCAATATCTGCTACCACCGCCTCAATTTGGGCGATGACAGCCTCTGCTGAGAGAGGGTCTACTCGCGTTACCCCCACAGTATTCTGAGCCGTCACGCAGGTGATGGCACTGGTGCCGTGGACGCAGTGAAAGGCAAATGTCCGTAAATCCGCTTGAATTCCCGCACCGCCACCGCTATCCGAACCTGCTATTGTCAAAGCTACGGGTACGCTCGATCCGGTTGTTGCCGTCATAGTGAGAATAAGAGTACACCGAGTTTTTCACAAACAAAAAATAAAAATGAAGCATTCCTCATTTTTAATTTTTAATTTTTACGTATTTCGGGGGCGTCGTCTTTGCAGAAAATCCGGGATATCCAAGCCGCCTGATTGTTTTTCTTGGGTTTCCGGAGCTGGGGTAGGTTTAACAACAGGCGCTGGTGCGATCGGTCGCTGCGGTTGCACTTTCGCTACCCGCGCTTGCGGAGTGCTTTGCACCTCGCCGCTAAACCCCGTGGCAATTACCGTAATTCTGATTTCGCCTTGCAACCGTTCGTCGATCACTGCCCCAAAAATAATGTTAGCGTTGGGATCGACCACTTCATAAATAGTTTCTGCCGCAGCATTAACTTCGTGCAAAGTCAAGTCTGTGCCACCGGTAATGTTAAACACCACACCCTTGGCTCCATCCACGGAAGCTTCCAGCAATGGAGAGGAAATGGCGGCGATCGCAGCTTCTCTGGCGCGAGATTTGCCCGATCCTACACCAATGCCCATCAAAGCCGAGCCTGCATCAGCCATAATGGCTCTGACATCGGCAAAGTCAACGTTGACCAAACCTGGGATGGTGATGATATCGGAAATCCCCTGCACACCTTGACGGAGAATATCATCTGCCACCCGGAAAGCTTCCTGGACGGGGGTTGTTTCCGGAATTACCGATAGGAGGCGATCGTTGGGAATAATAATCAGCGTATCCACGCGACTTTGCAAAGCCGCAATGCCTTCCTCCGCCTGGTTCGTGCGTCGCCTTCCCTCAAATAGAAAAGGTCGCGTCACCACCCCAACTGTTAAGGCTCCCACTTCTTTGGCCGTTTCTGCCACGATTGGTGCTGCACCCGTACCCGTACCACCTCCCATACCTGCGGTGATGAAAACGAGATCCGAATTGCCTACAGCTTGGGCGATTTCGTCGCGAGATTCTTCTGCGGCTTTTTGACCGATCGCCGGATTGCCCCCCGCACCCAAACCTCGCGTCAATTTCTGTCCGATTTGCAATCGTTTCATGGCAGATGATAAGGTCAGAGCTTGGGCATCTGTATTGATCGCCCAAAACTCAACACCTGCCACATCGCTGGCGATCATGCGGTTTACCGCATTGCTACCGCCACCGCCGACACCGATCACCTTTATTTTTGCTACCCGACTTGGCACGATTTCGCTACTTCGAGTTGTTTCGTCAACCATACCTTTGGCATCGCGAACTTGACCTGACTGAAAACCAGAATTCATATACGGATTATTGGCGTCCATCGTCGGTGCCAAACCCGGTTGTCCCTCTGCTTGGGAACGGTTAAAAGCGAGCCCCTGTTTATTATTAAGCGTCATTGCTTTTCAAAAATAGCTAGTAAACAACTTTTCAATTTTAGGTAGCTCAAGTCAACTATAGGGTAAGTCGGTTGAAAAACCAATCTTAAATGACAAGCCGGATAGTTAGGATGGCAAAGCGTTTTTCAAATAGCCTGCCAGGGCGATCGCTGTTGCTCTATTGCCAGCAGCTATCGGCCTATTAGTCCTGACTCCCTGGTTCTAGCAATTGAATCGCTGGGGCTTCTGGTTTTTTGAGGTCGATATAATCGATCCGGCGTCCATTTAGTTTAGCTGACAATTGTCTCATCCGATCGCGTATCCGATCGAGTACTTTGAGTTGCTCCCCCAACTGGGAACTGTACGGCCCCAGATGTACTGCACCCAATTCAGTTTTCAAGATTAAGTTTTCTGGGTCTTGCCAGTCAATCTCAGAAACTTTCACTGGTGAGCGACGAACTACTTGATAAACTTTAGACCAGTATGGCAGATACCGCTCGCGAGAACCGATGATTTTGAGCGTAGGCAAAGGAAAAGATTTTTCTATGCTGGTGTAACTTTTTATCGATATCCAGGCACCCTTTTCATCCAGCAACCCTACCGTTGATTGTTGGGATGGACTTTTTTCCTCTTTTGCGGCTGCCAAAAAATTGCACCCAACTTGTTTGCAGACATTCGCGTAGCGTCCGCTCAGCGCGATCGCTACTGGCTGTCTTTCCTGGACTTGCACCGTCAACCCGGGTGGAAATAGCTGCCGAGTAACTGTTGCTTTCGCAATCAGGGATTGCTTAGACTCCAGCTTTTCGGCAATTTCTTGCGGTTCGATCCGCAGCAAAGACTGGGGATAGGTTAAGGATAACAAAGACCGAATCGTGCGATCCGAAAGAAGTTGATTTCCCTGAATATCTATCTGCTCTGCTTCCTGTATTGTCCAGACGGGTTGGCTGCTTCCCCAGACTAAGCCTCCTGCCAAACCGCATAGCGCTAAAGTTCGCCAAATTTCATGCACTACTTGGCGACGACGAAGCCGACGCAAGCTTTGCCGTCGCTGGCTCAGCTCTGATGGCGAGACTGCTATGATGCTAGTCATTCTGCTATATCCCTCTAATCTGTGATGTAATGCGACTGGTTAGTTGAGTGTGCTTAAGCCTTCCAGAGAAATTGCTTACTATTTTTTCTAATCCTAAAGACAACCGCCGATTATTATACATAACAGCTGATTTTTCCTAGTTAAATTCTGAGAATCCGGAACCCCTTGACAATTGGCACGCAAAGCGTTGTAGAGCGCGACAAAAGAATCGAAATTGGCAAAAATCGTTTTAAGCAAATATTTAAGAGACTAACTTCCCGATTTTAAGCTGGAAGGGACTGTAAAAATGATTTGAGGAGCTTTGATTTCCCTTTCTTCCTCTCCCTGCACCGTTTTATTCGAGGGGCGGGTTGAGATCCTTGATATTTGAGCGATCTGTCTGGAGAGGGATTTCTCTGTTGACGGTCGAGTGTGTTGGATAGGGACGAGTGCGATCGCATTGAGTAAACAATATGTTAGATTTTCCCAGATTTTTTAAGGCTTGCAATCCCAGCCGAACGCTTATAGTCGGGAATGCAGAGGATCGACAGTATTATATTGATTTCGCCAGTGTGCGCGGTGGCAAGATCATTGAGGAATTAGAACGAACCATCACCCGCATTTCACCGGATGAGCCAACTTGCCAGCTATTTACCGGGCACATTGGCTGCGGTAAGTCTACGGAACTGCAACGGTTAAGGACGGAGTTGGAGCAGCAAGGACTTCATGTAGTTTACTTTGAATCCAGCCAAGACTTAGATATGGCGGATGTTGATATTACAGATATCCTGCTGGCGATCGCTCGTCAAGTCAGCGCTAGTTTAGAAGCGATCGGGATTAAGCTCAAACCTACCTACTTTGTCAACCTGTTTCAGGAAATGGTCGATTTCTTGCAAACTCCGATCGATCTTGGCGCACAAGCAGAACTATCGCTGGGGATCGGCAAGATTACTGCCAAAACGCAAGCTGCTCCCAAACTCCGCCATCAGTTAAGGCAATATCTAGAACCCCGCACCAATAGTATATTGCAATCGATCAACGAAGAGCTGCTCTCCCGCGCTATCTCGGAACTGAAGCGACGCGGCAAAAAAGGACTGGTGGTGATTATCGATAACTTGGATCGGGTAGATATGCGACCGGTGACTGCTAGCGGGCGATCGCAACCGGAGTATCTGTTTATCGATAGAGGCGAACAGTTGCAAAAGCTCAATTGTCACGTAGTTTACACTATTCCCTTATCGTTAATTTTCTCTAATGATTATGAAACTCTCAAGAATCGCTTGGGGGGTGGTTTGGCTCCTAAAGTTCTGCCAATGGTGCAGGTAAAATTACGAGATGGGCAAGATTGTCCGGACGGTATGGCGCTGTTGCGACAGCTGGTACTCGCCAGAGCATTTCCCGAATTGGAGAGAGATATGCGACTCAACGCCATCTCTGAGATTTTCGACAGCCCGCAGACTTTAGATCGATTGTGCCGTATCAGTGGCGGTCATGTGCGAAACTTGTTGGGGCTGCTCTATAGCTGTCTCCAGCGAGAAGACCCACCGATTTCCCGCGAATGCTTGGAAACTGTGATTACAAGGAATCGGGATGACTTATTATTGGCGATCGACGAAAGCGAGTGGGACTTGCTGTTGCAAGTGGTGCAATTTTCCAGTATCCGAAGCGAAATAGAATACCAAACCTTGCTGCGAAGTATGTTTATATTTGAATACCGGGATTCTGTCGGTCGCTGGTTTGGGATCAATCCCGCTTTGGCAGAAACTGAAAAGTATAAATCTTGGCAGCAGCAAAAAAACTTGAGTCATGGTTGACCCCCATCGGGAAGAAAGCTTTTACTCCCATAACGAGCGTTCGTTGCAAACTTTGGCACGGGCGCTCGTGCTTTCTCAGGGAGAATTTGAGCTAATTTTAGTGTTATGTAATTACGCACGCTTGCGAGCAGAAACAGTCCGCAATTTCAGGCAGCGATGTAGCGTTAAAATGTGCGAGATGGTTTTACCAAAGTCTGTCACGCAATTGCACGCGACTATTCTGGGAACAGTTTCTGAAGAGTTTCCACAAGCTCTGATGGT
Source organism: Aerosakkonema sp. BLCC-F183 (assembly GCF_041929145.1). Lineage (NCBI taxonomy): Bacteria > Bacillati > Cyanobacteriota > Cyanophyceae > Aerosakkonematales > Aerosakkonemataceae > Aerosakkonema > Aerosakkonema sp. BLCC-F183. The sequence continues at coordinate 86,014 of NZ_JBHFNU010000096.1, forward strand.
TTTGGGTTTGGAATCTGCGATCGCTCTTGACGATTTGCTAGTTTCTACGAATAGAATGCGGGATCAGTTCTGCCAAAATTTTCCTTTCCCACTGGTGTTGTGGGTGACAGATATTGTACTCCACAAACTGACGCGATTGGCACCGGATTTCAAAAGTTTTGCCGCTCCCACAATTAAGTTTGAAATGCCTACACAGCAGTTAATTGACTTTCTCCGGACAGAGGCTGATTCTTTATTTGCCAGGGTTTTACAGACCGCCGATAATGCTTCTGTCTATAGTACCTTCGATTGGACAACTTCTACACACCGCCAAGAACTCGATGATGCTTTTTCAGATTTGCAAAGCCGAGGTGTTAGTTTAGACCCAGATCTAGAAGCCAGTTTGGCTTTTCTGCGAGGGCGCGAGGCTTTTATTAATGATGATATGGAGCGATCGCGTCAACTTTACGAGCAAAGTCTCGCTTTTTGGGAGGAAGGGGAGAGCGCGGAAGTCAAAAGTCAAAAGTCAAAAGTCAAAAGCCAAAATTCCTCCTCTTCGCCACTCCCCGACTCAGTTTATCGAGAACGCCAAGGCTGTCTGCTATTCTATTTGGGTGTTTGGTGGCTCAGATATGCAGTTTTGCATCGCTCCCAATATGCAGATGCTTGTTCTCAAGCGCGGGATCGCCTTCAGCAATGTATCGATATTTTTGAACAACTGTCACGTCAGGATGTGGTAGCGAAATTTATCAATGCTTTGGGAGAGGCGTACAAACGACTACAGCAGTGGGATCTGCTAGAAATGGTTGCTACAAGATCGCGGGATATCCATCAAATCTATCCCGATTTTACGAGATTGGCACAAGCTTACGGCTTTTTAGCGGAAGTGGCGCTGTCTAAATCGGCTTGGAATTTAGCAAAGGAACGCGCAGAAACAGCTATACAAATTGTTTTGAATGCCCAAGAGTCAGAATCGGTTGCCAATGTCGAGCAATTGGGGCCAAACTTAGACTGGGCGAAAAGATGGCATAAAAGTTGGTATTTGTTGTTGCTGGGACGATCGCTTTCGTGTTTGGGTCAGGTACGCGAAGCGATCGAAAAATTGGAAACGGCTAAGGCCCAAAGCGATCGGCGATACGCTCCCCAATTGTATATCGAAATATTGGAGAAGTTGCGCGAACTCTACTTCCAGGAAGGTCGCTATTTAGAAGCCTTTAGACTCAAGCAAGAACAAAGCTCGATCGAGCATCAGTACGGTTTTCGTGCTTTTATCGGTGCGGGATGCTTGCAACCGCAGCGACAAGCACTCAATCCAGTCCGCAAGCCATTTGAGCAGGGGGTAACTGTAGCTGCGGAAATTATCGCTCTGCGCTGGCAAGATGTAAATCGTTTGATCGATCGCCTCAGTCGCAGCGATCGCAAATTAACAGTTATTCACGGTGAGCCAGGTGTCGGGAAAACTTCTTTGATAAAAGCTGGATTAGTACCGCTATTGAAGCAAAGACTTATAGAAGATCCGGCTCCAACTAGATCGGGGTTTAAATCGGAGCGAATTGCTTTGCCTGTGGTGCTATCAAATTATAGCGATTGGGTGATCGGCTTGGGTCGATTGTTAACAGAAGGACTCCAAGAAATTAAATTAGCAAATCGGGCTATTACTTTTGAATCTCCTGAGAGGCTAGATTCTGTGGAAGCGATTGCAGAACAATTGCGAATAAATAGCGATCGGCATCTGTTAAATGTGCTAATTTTTGACCAATTTGAGCAATTTTTCTGTGTTTGTACAGAGCCAGTAGAACGGCGGCGTTTTTATGATTTTTTGCGCGTTTGCCTAAATCTTCCCTTTGTGAAAATCCTTCTATCAATGCGAGAGGACTATTTACATTATTTGTTGGAATGGGAACGGATTGCCAACCTGGATGTTATCAACAATAACATTCTGGATAAGGATATGCGCTACTACTTGGAAAATGTTTCTGTAGTCGATGCACAGTTAGCGATCGAACGTCTCACCGCACGCGCCCAGTTTCAGTTGGAAAATGCTTTGATTGAGGAATTCGTGCGATCGCTGGCTGGGGAACGGGGGGTAGTGCGCCCGATGGAATTGCAGGTACTGGGAGCTACATTGCAATCAAAAAAAATTACAACGCTGACACAATATCGACAGCTTGGATCTAAAGAAAAACTGGTTGAGCTATTTCTAGACGTCGCCATCAGAGATTGCGGTACGCCAAACGAACAAGTGGCGCGATTAGTTTTGTATTCGTTAACAGATGATCGCGGTAATTGTGTGCGTAAGACTCGTGCTGAGTTGGTAGCTGAGTTAAAAATCATCGGCTTAGAGGTAGAGCCAGAAAAAATTGACTTAGTGCTAACAGTTTTAGTTGGTGTGGGTTTGGTGTTTTTGCAGCCAGAAGTACCAGCCGATCGCTATCAACTAATTTACGGGTATCTGCTGCCTTTTATTCGCCAACAACAGGTATCAGTAATTGTGGAACAATTACGAAGAGAAAGAGCTAGACAAACATTTGCAGAAGAACAGTTAAGATTTGTCGAACAAGCAAATCAAATATTAATTGCAGCCCAACAAAAAGCCAAAAAAATCATTCTTCGAGGCTTTGTTGGATTGGCTTTGATATCGGTAATTGCAGCAGCGGTAACGATACTGGCAGGTTTCTTTGCGCGAAAAGCAGAATGGCAAAAGCAACTAGCAGAAAGAAAAGAGATTGAGGCGCTAAATACAGTGTCGGAAGCTCGACTTCTTTCACGCGATCGCGTGGGAGCATTAGTAGCTAGCGTTAAAGCTGGCAAAAAATTACAGGAGATCGAAGAACCACCCGATCTTAAGTTATTGACTGTGATTAGACTGCATGAAGCGCTCTATTCAGATAAAGATAGCGAGCGAGTAGAAGGTAGCAATACTATCAAAAAATTTAATTTGCGTTATGATGATCAAACAACAGAGTATCTGTGGCATTTAGACAAAAAACAAATCCAAATCAAGCTGGATGAGCTATTACTGAGTGGTTGCGATCGCCTGCGGGATTACCTGCAAACTAATCCTCATATTCACGAGAGCGATCGCCAACTTTGTACTGTTACTCCGAATCGTTGAATTAAAGAAACCCGGTTTTTTAGATTCGTAGGTTGGGTTGAGGAACGAAACCCAACTTTTGCGTTGGGTTTCGCTTCCCTCAACCCAACCTACAAAAAATGACTTCCCTCAACTCAATCTACAAAAAATGGCGAAGGTATCGTCTCAAAAACCGGGTTTCTGGAAACTACTAGATAGAACTACCCGCAGCTTCGGCTCCCATTTCTAATACTGCACCGCGCAAGAAATCAATTTGCTCTTGAAATCTCATTCCTTCAATCTTCGCCAACAACTCTTGACCGGCTTGGGGAAGTTGATACTCAGGAGGTACGGGAATAATAGTTTTGTTGTCCATACCTTGAGCTAAATAGTACCAAAAAGCCAACTTAGTTTCTGGACTCAAAGAGCCATATTCCCGGCTAATTTGAGTGTTTTTTCTAGCAGCAATATCGCGCTGAACTTGCAACTGCTGGTCAAAGGGAAGTACTTTTACTTGCTCGAACAATCCCTGAGCAATTTCAGACCCAGAAGCGCCGGGAGCAGCTGGGGTAATTGATTTGCCTATTTTGGTGTAAACAAACCACAATAAACCGAGTTGATCGTCCACACTCAAGCTTTTTAAAGCTTCTTTACCTCGATCGTAAGCACTCACATTTGTTGCTGTCATAGCTATGCAATCCCGTTGATTTGTTAACTCACATTTACATAGTGAAACAAACGGTTACGTGCTTACCCCTACAAGAGGGTAGAGAATTGCCTGGGAATCTGGGGATCGCAAATTATACTCAAGGTAGATGTACTTAAGCTATATCGGCAAAGAGGGATCGCACATAGGCTTCTAAAGTGCGATCGAGCCTTAAGGAGCCATCCCGATTATCTTCTAAAAAACAACGTCTTTTGAGCGATCTTATGGCATTTAAGATTATCTCTGGTGTATAATTCGCAGACATTTTTTGTAAAACTTCCACCAAAATAGCAACTTTTTCTTGTTTAGCTAAATAATTCACAATCTGCTTTTCCGATTCAGTTAACCTTACCAATATCCGACTTAGTTGAGAGACAATTTCATTACTTAATATCAATGACGGATAAGATAAAAATTCTGTGATACTTCCGGCAAATAACTCTTGAATCATCGTGGCTGTCATTTCTAACCATAAAGGATGACCGCAATACTTTTCAATCAAAGTATCCCACATCTGCTCGTCTGAAAGTTCTTTATCTTTTAAAATTTGTTTAGCGGAATCTCCCAAACCTGCGAGTTTTAAACAACGGGTGAATTTATATCGAGTTGCGTTCGCATCTTCTGGTTGTTCGCTAGTAACCAACAACAAACTACTTGCATGAGACAATTCGGCAATTTGTTTAAATAACAGATAATATCCCTCATGTTCCGATTTATATTGACCTGCAAATTGTCCATTTTCAAATATCATCTGCACATCATCAATAACAATCAAACATCGATGTTTGCGTAAGAATTTAAGCAATAGATCGACTTGGCGATCGAGCGTATTGGGAACAACGGGAGGAGAGACAAAGCTTTGCAGTAAGTCAGTTAAAAAAGTATCTATAGTTGGACAATAGCGGACACTGCGATAAACAATATATTCAAATTGTGTTTTGATTTCTTCAATTAGTTTAATCGCCAGCGTGGTTTTACCAATTCCGATCATGCCAACTAAGGTAATGATGCGGGGACGATCTTGAATTAACCAGTTTTTTAAAGTGTTTAGTTCTTCATAACGTCCGTAAAAGGCGGTAATTTCTGGGGCGTTATCTATGTCTAGATGGTGTTTTTGAGTTGATTTGGATAGGGGATAAGGTTTAGGTAATCTCTTTCGTTTTGAACAAATACTTACTTCATGAAAACTAATAAAATTTCCAGATGACACACTGTTAGAGATAATAAATTTTTCTAAAATATTGCGGGCATTTAATTTATTAACATCTTCACCTAAAGTTTCCGATAATTTTTGCCATAATTCTGAAGCAGTGTCTCGAACATGACCTTCACTTAAATGGTGTTCTGCGGCAATTTTGGCATATTTCTGACCTTGCAATGTACCTTTAAGAATTGTTGCTTGCAGATGGTCTAGACGATCGCCTGTATATGCGAACAGCAGTTCATCCGCAAGTTTCAAGACTTCTGCGATGTCCATAGATCGGTCAGATGGGTAGGTTTTTCCGATCTTATCCGATCTTTCCGACATTTTTCCGACATTTTGGCAATTTTTTGGGGAAAAGTTCCGACAAGATCCGACTGACAGAGCGATCGGTCTTGGGTTTTGATTGAAAAGTCATAACTTGGTTTGCCGATATATCGTTAGACATCAAAGGAGGATTGATTCAAATGCGTAATGTGACCAATGCAGCCGTTTTGACTGCTTTCAGCACTGTATTAGGATTTGTGCCATTGGCTGTTAATGCTCAAATTGCACCTAATCAAGTTGTTATTTGTAGCCATACAGGTGTTACATCAAGAATAACCTTTAGACTTAACGGTAACGCCGAGGCTTTAAATCCTAGTCAATGTCGTACTTTTTCCGGTGCTTCTACCTTTCTTTTTTATACTGAATATGGTCGCCAGCCTAGATACATACTTGAGCGTCAATTAAGCGGTGGAGGAAGGTATAATGTTACTCTTAAATCGGGACGATTGGAGGTGGAACCAGTTAGGCTGGAGCGGACATAGGTTATTGGTTAACATTTTACAAGTCCGTAGGGTGCGTCAGACAATCAAAATTATTGATGAGATAATTAATTTAAACATCTGACGCACCCTACCGCTTACCAAAGACGATCGAGATGAGAGATAGGCAAGCCTATTGATTTGTCAGGTATTATGGAAAAGTGCAGAGAGTAGTGTAGCGATCGGGAGTTAACCTATGCAAGCGATCCTGTTAAGCAGCGAAGAAGTTGCCAAACGCGCAGATCGACTGTACGAAAGCAGAATCCGCCCAGAAGTGGAAATTGAAGAAAATATTGGCAAGATGGTCATTATTGACATTGAGACAGGTGACTACAGGGTTGATGAAAATGGCTTACGCGCTGCTGACTACTTGAGCGAGAAACATCCGAATGCCCGACTATTCGGAATCAAAATTGGGTACAATGTTGCTGCCGCTTTTGGTGGTGGTGTCATGGAGCGTGCGATCAAGTGATTTCGGGTATTGTGGCTGACGGACACCCAATTATTAGCATCCCATTTCGGATTCCCAATCGCGCTGACTTCCCGATTGAGTTCGTAATAGACACAGGATTTACAGATGAGCTTTGTCTACCACCAGAAGCAGTCGCATTATTGAATCTTCCTTTCAAATATGATATTCGTGCAAATTTGGCAGATAATAGCGGAGTGATCCTACCCGTTCATAAAGCGATTATTCTTTGGAACGGAGAGGAGCGAGAAGCTCGTGTGTTTGCGACAGGACGGCGACCCTTGGTTGGAACTGCTTTGCTGGATGAACATGAGCTTGTCATCCAGTTTACGCAGGGCGGCTTGGTAACGATTGATGAGTTGTAGTTCTAAGCATCGGTACAAACGCAGGCTAACAAGTCGATGAAGCGGACGGGCGAGAGATCCTAGTTGTGAAGCATAAGAGATCGCCTGTATATACGAACAGCAGTTCATCCGCAAGTTTCAAGACTTCTGCGATGTCCATAGATCGGTGAGATGGGTTAACTTTTTCCGATCTTATCCGATCTTTCCGACATTTTTCCGACGTTTTGGCAATTTTTTGGGGAAAAGTTCCGACAAGATCCGACTGACAGAGCGATCGGTCTTGGGTTTTGATAGAAAGTTTTAGGTAAAACTCGAAGGTAAATCACACCAGTTCCGATCGCCCTAACAAAAACGAGATTTCCGTAATCTCTGTCTCGCGTAACAAGAATACGATTCTGTTCTTGATCTGCTGTCAGTATTTCTTCATCACTTGCTTGCGCTAGATTAATCTGAGATACAAGAATTACATCGTGTCCAGTATCCATCAAAAACTTTGCGGTAACAGCGTACACATCCTGGTCAATCAGAAATTTCATAATTAAGCTGATGCCAAATGAACATCTTCCGCTGCCACCAGTGCAATGGCATACTGTAGGCAAGCCCGAATATCTTCCACTTGCAAGTTAGGATAGTAGTCTCGAATAATTTCTTCAAAAGAAAGCCCTTCATTAAGCAATTCGAGAACGCTCTGTACAGTAATGCGCGTACCCGCTATGCAAGGCTTACCGAAGTGGATTTGAGGGTTGACGGATATCCTGTCCATGTTAACCGCAGAGCTATATGTCTCTTCTATTTTAAGTGATAAGGATGCCATAAGTGCTGAGGCACAGGCTGCGCGATATGCCGTTAGGCAGGCTACGCCAACGCACTTTATCTTTTTTCACCAACAGAGCGATCGCACTTTAGCTTTGTTCGCAAAGAGTGCGATCGATCTCGCCTATCGCTGATAATAGTAAATAGCTGTATACTACGAATTTGTTGATTCTTGCCAAAAAAGATGAGGTTTAATGTAACAGTCGATCGCGACGAGGATGGAATGTGGATTGTGGAGTGTCCTAGCATACCAGGTTGTGTCAGTCAAGGTCAGACCAAAGAAGAGGCATTAGAGAACATTAAAGATGCGATCGCTGCCTGTCTCCAAGTCCGTGCGGAACGGGGTTTCCCACTTACCGTAGAGACACATCAGGTAGAGGTTGTGGCGTAATCATGTCCGCGATCGCTGAAAACAAACATCAAATTCTTGAAAGAAGTTCGTTTGCCCAAGAATTAAAGGCACCTGAGAGGATTTTGCCCAAGCAAATGCTAAACGAACTGGTTCCAGATTCCCAATTTGAACCTGCACAAATACACCCCGCGCCTCAACTTTTGCAAAATTTCCAGCCAATGGTAAGCGGACAGTTTCTCAAATTGTTCACCAAAGGAATTAACTCAGCGAGAGACATGGTTTAAACTCCCAGACATACGAGAATACATTTATCATAAGCGATACGTGCTGACGCACAGGCTGCGCCAACGCACTTTACATTTTTTGAGTAAAAGAGCGATCTCGCCTCACTTCTGTAGATCAGAATTACCTCTCATACCGAAAGTTTAAGCAAAGCTTCATTAATAATAGTTTGATAACCAACTCCTCGTTTTTTTGCTTCTGTTTTTGCCCAAGCAATCACTTGCGGATGAAGTCGAATTGATACCGCTTGATATTTTTCTGTTTCACTTTTTGGCGGTCTTCCTATTCTAGAACAATTGATGCCAAACTGCTCTTGAATAGCCGTTTCAGCAGTCATCACTTCTTCTGGGGTAATTCGTCTTGCTTTTTCAAAGGGAAATTCAATTTTCTTCGGCATATTGTTGACGCTCTCGTTTTGTTGCTAGTCTAGCACTGATAATTCTAATGGTTTCTTCTTTTTGAGTATACACAACAACCAGTAATCTTCCTTTGTATGATTCTCCTATAATCCACTCTCTTTCTTCTTCTATAGAATGTTCTGGATCGGGAGCTATTAACGCTAAGGTATCAGTCCATACGGTTGCTACTTCTTCAAAAGAGACTCGATGTTTTTGTTGATTAGTACGTTCTTTTTTTGCATCCCATTTAAAATCCATATTTTCAGTATATACAGATAATAAACGGAAAGTCAAGACTTAGTTAAGGTAACGTAACAAAGATGTGCCTAGCCAATGCTCAACTTACCTATTAGGATAAGAAACAGGAGGATTTGCCATGTCAACCACTGTTCAAGAAGTTTACGATCGAGTTATCTGTAACCTTTCACCAACTGAGCGACTACGCTTAGCAACTCTTATCCTTAACGATTTGGTGCAGCAAAATCTATCTATTGTCGAGCAAAGCGATACCTGGAGTGAGCAAGATCGACTAGATGTAACAACCTTTTCTTTGCAGTACGCAGCTACCCTTTTTCCCGAAAACGAGGAGATATAAGAGTGTCGTTTAATCCTGGCGATGTGGTGACAGTAGATTTCCCAGGTGTCACAGGTATTAAACGTCGTCCTGCTGTAGTTCTATCTTCAGCTACCTATAATACAACGCGCCCTGATGTAATAGTTGGACTAATTACTACTCAGACAGACGCTTTAGGTACAACAGATTATATACTTCAAGATTGGGCAACAGCAGGTTTACGAGTTGCTTCTGTTTTTCGCAGTTTTATCGTCACTCTACCGCCATCTGCTAACTTGGTTCTAATTGGACATCTTTCGGAACGAGATTGGCAGGAAGTTCGTGCTTGCTTGAAAGTTGCTCTTGCAGATTTAGAATGACAAATAATTAGTAAATTTCCTTGTTTTGCCTCTCATAGTTCATCCGATCAATGTATCTACTCTGACTGCATCATCCAGACAAAAAAGCTGAGGATTTGATCTACCGGCGGTAGCGGATAAACTGATAGATCGATGGCGATCGTTTGTCCTTCAAGCTTGAGGAATTGCCATTGGATACCATTACTAACACTCCCATAGATAGTGGGAATAGATTTGTCTTTTATTTGATTAAAGCGTTGTGCGGCGACCATTTCAGCAATGCACTGACCGATTCCTGTTTTTAGGTCGGTTTTTTTTGCTTCTACAATCACTACCGTTGGTGCTTCGATTTCTAGCACTTCTGTCGATCGAGTTAAAATAAAGTCGCAAACGCCGTTCAGTCCAATGGCTTCTTCTACTGTAAAATCTTCGCCAGAAAAAAGGCTGATTTGGCGATCGAGAATTCGTCTCACTTCTAACAGTACGGGATAGATAATTCCTTCAGAACGCGCTTTTTGACTACCAGATATCGCCACAATGGGTAGACTTTCTTTGAGTGTACCTGCTAAAACATCGGAAGGTGCGATCGGGTCTAGAGCGCCAGTCCAGTAGAATGAATTGACAAAAATCACTAAATATGTATTGTGTAGGGGCGAAGCATTTGGGCGACAATCGATCGCGATCGGCAACAATTTTTTTATCCAAATGCTTCGCCCTGCCGAGTTTATATAGGCATACACACCTTAATTCTTTTGTCAATCTCTTTTACTGGACTGGCGCTCTAGGATTGGTAGGAAGCGCGATCCCTCCAGAACTGTAAGATCGAAGGCAGCTTTTACTTTGCTAATGGTAGTAAATTGGCTGTACGGCATTGGAAAGGCAAAGAGGAGGAATCGGATTTTTGTTTACCAATTATAAGTTGCGATCGCTTCACATTTCCAAAAGCGCTGACTCAATTTCAGTGCGATCGAGGTCGCGACCGATAAATACCAATTTTGTTTGACGCTGTTCCGAACTTTGCCAAGGTCGATCGAAGAAATATTCGATGCGATCGCCTACTCCTTGCAGCACTAACCGCATTGGTTTGTTCGCCACGTCAACAAAACCTTTTATGCGATAAATCTCCAACTTTTCTACCAAATCTTGCAGCTTAGCTACCAATGCTTGCGGTTCAAAATTTTTATCTAAAATAAAGTACACCGAGTTAATTTCGTCATCGTGATCGTGGTCTTCTTCTTCATCGTGATGACTGGGACGACTCTCTAAATTATCTTCTACAGAAGCATTGAATCCCAAGAGCAATTCTGGACTGATATTTCCCCGATCGCAAGGCACAATTTTCACTGTTTGCGGTAACTGTTGTTTCAGCCAGTTGTGTACTTGTGTTTGTGTTTGGGAATCTACTCGATCGACTTTTGTCAAGAGTACCATATCCGCACAAGCCAATTGGTCTTCAAACAGTTCTTCGAGCGGCGTTTCGTGATCTAAATTTGGATCGGCTTGTCGTTGCGCGTTTAAAGCGTTGATATCGCTGGCGAGACTACCAGATGAAATCGCTTCGCAGTCTACCACCGTAACCACACCATCTACTGTAGCACCCGTGCGAATTTCCGGCCACCGAAATGCTTGAATTAACGGTTTTGGTAAAGCCAATCCCGATGTTTCGATCAGGATGCAATCTAGCTTATCTTTTCGCTGCAAAATTTGTTGCATAGTTGGTAAAAATTCTTCCTGTACCGTGCAACAAAGGCAACCGTTTGTAAGTTCTACTATGTTGCTAGCAGGATTTTCTTCTTCATCGCAAACTTGGCACGATCGCAACAATTCTCCGTCTATTCCCAACTCGCCAAATTCATTAACAAGTACAGCTATTCGGCGACCTTGATTGTTTTGCAGCATTTGCCGAATCAACGTGGTTTTCCCGCTACCCAAGAAACCTGTAATTACAGTAACTGGAATTTTTCCGGCCATAAAAATCTCCTAATTATCAAAAATTTTGTCTTAATTAATCGCTCGAATTAATTCTTTTTTGTGATTCCGAACTGGAAAAGTATAAAAATCTAACTTCTCGCCTCTGTTAAAGGAGGAATTTTCGCTATTATACCCTTTTTCAGAGGTTCGGGTCGCTCCGACCAAGGTAACGAACCATCAGCTTTCGCATAATATTGGTAGGCGCATTCCAGGATAGCAGATGCACTATCTCCGACAGGTAAATCGCCAAATAAATAAGTGTATTTTCCTGGTGCGGCGAATGAGATGGTACAGGAATGACTGCAAGCACTCATACACTTAACTTGCTGAATCGTAAAGTTATCTTTTAAATCCCAGTTTTGATGAAGTTTGTTGAGATTTTCCAGCAATTTTTCTCCGCCACTTTTTCCTTGTGGCTTTCCTTCTTTCCAAATGGTGGCGCAGGTTGTACAAACAAATAAAGTATGTTGCATTTTCAGGTTTAATTATTTTGTTTGAAGATGTGGCAGTCGCAGTCCTATGACTAAGCCTATGGCGATGATGCCTGTAAAGTAAGCTAGGGAAATTAACCGCAGTGACAGGGGAGGCGCGATCCCTTCTACTTCGATCGCTTTAGTCAATCTTAAAGGTGAAGATTTGTTATCCCCATTAATTTTCGGAGAAAATTCTACCTCTACTCGATGAGGTGCGCCATCGAAAAATTGCTGACCCCAAGCAAAGTTTCCCTTGGCATCAGTTTTGCCATTATAAGCAAAAGCTACCCAATTATCTTCTAATTGAGTTGTCTCGATCTTAAAAGCTAAATTGCTAGCTGGTTTGCCTGTTTTAGTGTCAGTTGCTTGGATTTGGTAGTTAGCAAGCTGACCGACCGTGGCGTGACTGTCTCCGGATAGTTCCAGTTTGATTCCCGCATTGATAATAGTTGGTTTTTCCTGTAAGGGAGAATCTTCGTGAGAGTGATGGTGTTCGTGTGTTTGAGATTCTGCGAGTTCGGCGCTGATATTTACAAATAGCAGTGCGACGATCGCTATTACAGTTAACCCACTCAGCAACAATCGCACCTGTGACGGCGCGATTTCTCCAGGCTGGATTTTTTGTTTTCCTCCGATTACCCAACCACCAGCCAATCCTACCAGCAATAGGATTACTGCTAAAATAGCAAAATTCCGCCATTTAACCGAATTTTCAGCCACAGAAACGCTCAATTTTTGCTGAATTGGAGTAAATTCATTGGCAACAACTGGCGTGACATTTACCAATAACTGATATTTTCCTCGAATTGGCAAAATTTGCTGGATTTGCAATTTGCCATCGGAAGCGATCGTTTCGATATCCAGTAACTTTGTTCCTTCCACGATGGGAAAATCGGTGGGAAACCAGGGATTTTGAGGTGGTGTGAGAATACTGAGGTGTATTCTGGCGTCCTTTAAAGGTTTACCGGATGTATTTAAAGCCTGTAACTTTAGAAGTGCTGGCGATTGAGGTGTTGCAGCTGCCGCCTGAAATGGTAATAATTTGTCAACAGTCGGTTGAGTTGTTAATTGTACTGTTGGTTGAGGATTTTGAGCTACTCCACTGGAACGAAAACAGGCGATCGCCATCAGAGCGATCGCACCTATTAAAAGATGTTTGGTTTTTTTCATTTATGCTTTGCCGATGATTAGCCGTCACGCGAAACTCGTCTGTCAACAGTTAATTGTTAACGGTCTTTTCCTTCTAACCGCTAACATTCGATCAATGACTAATAGACATCTCCTCCAAAAGAATCTTAAAGGCAGGCAGGATGCCTACCCCATCAGAATTTTTGGAGATGTCTGATGAGTGATGACTAATGACAGCCAACGAGCAAAGTGCTGTGACGCAGAGAATGCAGATTGTTATGTGCAGTTGGGTATGTAGAGAAGTAGACTGTCCAAAGTATCAAAGACGAAAGCGATAGGTAAAGAGTCGCTTGTACGGGCAACGATAAAGTTAAGCCGATCGCTTTTTTCCGAATCGAAATAGAACGTGCAGTCATCCATACCTCGCAGATGTTTTCTCGCAGATGTTTTCTTGCAGATGTTTTCTTGAGTGATGTCTAAGTCGGCAGGCATTCTGACTTAGAGACAAAAAGATATTGCCTCATCACAGTTGCGGGACAGTGACGGGCTTTCACCGTTCTTTCCCCCTTACCTCTGACAGCTGCTCTCCATCAGAACCGACTTGGCTTAGGTATCCTACCACACTGTCTGTAGCTTCGCAAATAGGATCGTGAATTTAGACATTGTGGGCGACAGTTCGATCGCGTCCTTGTGCTTTTGCTTCATAAAGCGCTTGGTCAGCGGCTGCAATTAGCTGAGCGGGTGAAGATTGATAGTCGGGAATCGTGCTGCCAACTCCCAAACTGAGGGTAATAAACTGGCTTACTTGTGAGTTGGGATGGTCAATTTGCATAGTTGCGACTTTGGAACGGATTTGCTCGGCTACATAAACTGCCCCGGCAGAGTGTGTATTGGGGAGTATCACGGCAAATTCTTCGCCGCCGTAGCGGGCCACCAGATCGGCTGGGCGTCTTGTGGCTTGACGAATAGCTTCCGCCACTTTCTGCAAACAGATATCACCTGCGATATGACCGTATGTGTCGTTGTAAGCTTTGAAAAAGTCTACATCGCAGAGAATCAGCGATAGTGGCTCTCGCTCTCTTACCAGTCGCCGCCACTCTTGATTGAGGTATTCGTCAAAGCGACGGCGATTTGCCACCAAGGTTAATCCATCTGAGGAAGCTAGTTCCAGCAACTGTTGGTTAGCGGCGAGCAACTTTTGGTATAGTTCTGCTTGCTGGAGAGCGATCGCCACCTGTGTGGCCAATTGTTTGAGCAGATCGATTTCCCATTCCTGCCATCGTCTGGCTCGCGAACATTGATGTACCCCCAACAATCCCCAAAGAGAAGGGGCTATGGTAGCAGAGGCATCAGGATTCGCGCTCTGTTTTGGCGTTATTGCACTAGATTCTGACCGCGAATGCTTCGCCCGCACTGAGTTTTGAGTTACGATATCGTGCTGCTGCTCTGCTGCCTCTGAAAGGATGCCTGTACTGACCAGCCCTTCTGCTCCCCTGGTTTCTTTGAGAATGGGAACTACTAAGTTGGCTCTGACCTGTAAAGGAGCCAGCAGATCGATGCGACACTGACTTATACCGGAGGTGTAAATATCTTCGATTGCTTCGATGCGACCGTTTTCATATCGATCTAAGTAATTTACCGCAAAGCATATGTCGTGAATGGTTGTGCCCAGAATAGGAACCCAGCCAGGGCCAACAGATTCTACTGCTATAATGCCACTCCAATCAGGCTCAAAGCGATAGATAATCACTCGATCGGCCTTGAGAAATTGTCGCACTTCGGCAACGGTAGTATTAAGAATTGTATTTATATCTAAAGACTGACGAATTCGCAGGGAGAGAGAAGCGAGGAGCCGCTCTCGCGCCATTTGATGCCGAAGTGCCTCTTCCGTCCGCTTGCGATCGGAGATGTCGCGTAAAATCACCGTCCATACGGTTCCTTCTGGGAGATCCAGCTTGGAAATGGAAGCTTCGGCGGGAAACTCAGTTCTATCTTTGCGCCGCAGCCAAATTTCCCGACGCCCTCCCATCTGCTGCCCCCCATCAGCGGGTTCGGACAAGCTAAAAATGTGCTGGCGATGGGCTTTTGTGAAGCCGGGAGGTAAGAGCAAGTCGATTGGCTGCTGCAAAACCTCAGCCGCAGTGTAGCCAAATATTTTTTCTGCACCTTGGTTGAAGAGTTGAACGCGCATTTGTTCGTCAACGGAGATAACAGCATCCTGGGCGATATTCAGAATCCCAGCCAAGCGACCTTCTGATAAACGCCGGGCTGCTTCCGTCTTTTGATGCTCCGATATTTCTTGTTCTAGTCGCTTGTTGGTCTGCACAAGTTCTGCTGTTCGCTCCTCAATTACTCGCTGCAAAGCTCCTACGGAGGCATCTACTTCGATCGGATCTAGGGCTTGCAGGAGACTGGTTTGCGTAATTACACCGATCAGTTCCCCAGCATCTCCCAAAACTACCAAGCGCCGGATGCGCTGCTGCCGCATTTTTTCGTGAGCGGCGATGAGAGAATCGCTCGATCGAATTGGCAACAGCGGGCTACTCATCACCGTTTCTGCTTTAGTTTTGTAAAAGTCCAATCCCAAGGCTCGAAATTGTAAGATATCGCGCTCTGTGATTATCCCCACTGGGATCGAGGGGGAGTGAGGTAATGAAATATCGCCCGATTGTACTTCTGTTGAATTGTGCCCTTCCGTATTTTGTACAATTACTACGCTGCTGACACGCTTTTGTGCCATCAGCTGGGTCAGCTGTATTAAGGAGATAGTTGAGGGCGCTTGAATTACCTGAGTTGTCATTACCTCTGTAACTCGTCTTAAGCGCATCCAATCTGCCGGTTGCAGAACTTCTCGAAGGCTTTGATGGGTAATCAGGCCAACTAAAGTACTCTGGTCGTCTACAATTGGCAGATGACGAAATTTTGCTTGACGAAACAGCTTCAGCAGAGTCAAGATATCTTGCGCTTCGGCCTCTTTGAGCGTGAAAGGCTTGTGGGTCATCAGCTCTGCGATCGCTACCCCTTCTATAGAGCGCTCTTGATCTGTAACTTTTACTACATCTCGCTCTGTAAAAATCCCGCTTATGAAAATGCGATCGTCTGCTCCAAGTTGCTGTCGCTCAACCACCAAAACGCAACTGGCTCTGGCCTGACTCATCAGGGCGATGACCTGGTAAACTGGCGAGTCAGGCGTGACTGTTAGAGGGTGGCGATCTATCGCTTGATGGAGTGAAAAAGCGGAAGTAATAAGCATACACCAGAGAGTGTAGCGCTTATCAATTTAGAAGGGGGAAAAAAAAATACAGGAATTATCGATTTTATAAGCAGGGTACTTTCCGAACGGGTGCGTCTTATATGGAACCATTAGGAATCATTCAGCTTCAGCATAACTGTCAATGCCAAATATGAAGACACTTACCCAAATGTTGAGGGTATCCAGGATCGCAATCTTGAGCTTATTGCTAGTATCAGGTATTTTCATCGCCTTTTCTGTGCCAGTATTTAGCGGTGGGGCTCCCCGGCAGAGTCAACAGCGATATCTGCAAGAGCGCTATCTGGAAGTGACGGAGGTTAGCGGTACGGTGACCTATGATTACGAGCCGCTCAAAGCTGCACAAGCACGCTCTGTAAAAGTGGGCGATCGCTTGCGTAGACCGGGGGAGGGGATCGACACAGGTAGTGGCTCTACGGTCAAATTGATGGTCGATAATGGGATTGGCACTTTAGACGTTTCTGAGAACAGCAACGTCCGAGTTAAAAATCTCAACAGGTCTGGCAGCGGTGCGACAAGCACAGATCTGGCACTGAACAGGGGACAGGTGCGAGCGAAAGTTCGCAGCTTTAACAACCGCCAATCGCGCTTTTCTATTCAAACACCAGCCGGGGTAGCAGGGGTGCGGGGTACGGAATTTGTAGTCACCGTTTTGCCTAACGGTGAAACGCGGGTCATCACCATTGATGGGACAGTCGCACTCAGCAGTACCGATCGAACGCAGGAAGTTAGTGCTGGGTATGCTTCTGCGATCGTGCCCGGAAATCCGCCCACACTCCCCACTGCGATCGCCGCAAATTTACGAGTTAGCTTACAACTCTTACCAGCACCGGACTCCGATAAAGTACGGGTAACTGGGGTTGTCAATCCGATCGATTCAGTTTTTCTCAACGAAGAAGCTGTAGATGTTAGCCCTACGGGTTCGTTCGAGGTTGTTGTGCCGCTGCCTTCCAACGGTGTTTTAAGGTTAAGGGTGCGTAACGCTTTGGGGCAGGAACAAGTTTACGAATTAATCGCTCCTTAGTACCGCTAGGCGAAAGTCAAAAGTCAAAACTCAAAACTCAAAATTAGGAATTTCTTCCCTCTCCCTTTCCCTCTCCTTTCTACATCTTTTCCGATCTTTTTGACTTTTGACAACCCTTGCTCCTAACTATACCTGTTTTTTATGCTCTTTAAAAAATATATTCAGAGTCTGCGGCGTTATTTTTCCAATAGTTCTCCCTGGCTTACAGGTGGAGTAGCGGCACTTTTGTCTGTGGGAATTTTACATATTGGCTACTGGGAAAGGCTGGAACAAATTGGCTATAAATATTTATTTAAAATTCGGGAAATTGAAGTTTTGCCTGAGCCCAAATGGGATGAGCGAATTGCGGTGATTGCGATCGACGAAGCAAGCTTGCAAAAATACGGCCAATTTCCCTGGCAACGCATTCGCTACGTGCAACTGTTACAAGCTTTGCAAAAAGCGCCACCTGCGGCAATTGGTTTTGATATTAAGTTTATCGAGTCGAGTCCTTTTGATGACCAATTTGCACAAGCGATCGCCACTAATGGAAATGTAGTTTTGGCTAGGGCTTGGGACGAGCGAGGCAACTTGCTGGAGCCCAATGAAAAACTAGCGGAAGCTGCTGCTAATCAGGGTCATATTTACCAGCAAGTTGACTCGGACGGGATTACTCGTAAGGCCACCATTTGGATGAACGGGCCAGAAGATTCTCAAGTAGGTCTTGGCCCTGCCTTGATTCAAGTTTATAACTTGTACAATCCAAACAATCCTATAGCTTTACCAGAGCCAGTTAAAGGACAAGAATTACAAAACGTCTGGATAAATTGGCCGGGAGAAGTTAAATATCTAGCAAACGATCGCCAGATAAAATCGCCGCCGACATATTCATTTGTTGATGTAGTAGAAGGTCGGTTTCAAGCTAAAGATTTGGCAAATAAATTTGTTTTGGTTGGCTTTACCGCTACAGCTTTGGCAGATCCGTTGCGGACGCCTTACAATAGAGAAACACCTACATATGGAGTTTATTTTCATGCGGCTGTAATTGATAATTTACTTAACGATCGGCTGCTGCAAAAACTGACCCTGGATACAGAAATTTGGTTGTTAATTTTGCTGGGGCCTGTTACGAGTTGGTTGCTGTTTTATAGGGATTTGAAGGGACGAATTGCGCTGGCTATTTTGCTGCCGATAACTTGGTTAGCCATCGCTGCGATCGCCTTCAGTTTTTATCAATGGTGGATTCCGATCGCGGCACCGCTCGGTACAATGCTATTAGCTGGTGTCGGCGTACAACTGTGGGAACAATATGAAAAGCAACAACTGATGAATTTGTTTGAAAAACACGTTGCTCCGGAAACAGCTAATTTGATTTGGCAGCGCAAAGACGAAATTATCGATGAAGGGGAACTAGAAGCGCAAGAACTGACAGCAACTGTCCTGTTTATGGATATTCGCGGTTTTACCACCATTTCAGAGAGGCTTTCGCCACGGGAATTGCTGAGTTGGCTGAATCAGTATCTTAATGCGATGACTGAGTGCATTATGGATCGCGGTGGGGTGGTGGATAAATACATTGGGGATGCGATTATGGCTGTTTTTGGTGTTCCGTTTCCGCGCACCCAAGCAGAAGAAATTAAACAAGATGCTATGAATGCGATCGCCGCCAGTTTCGCCATGCACGAACGCCTCAAACTGCTGAACGAGGATTTGAACGCGCAAAAGAAGCCGCTAATTCAGTTCGGGATTGGTATTCACACTGGGCCACTAATTGCAGGTAGCGTTGGCTGTTCTCGACGGCTGAACTATTCTGTGATCGGAGATACGGTTAATGTGGCGGCGCGATTGGAGTCGATGAATAAAGAGTTGACTGCCGATAAACCGTATAAAATACTGTTAACTGGTGAAACTTTTGATTATGTGAGCGATCGCTATCTCGGTCAACAAGTAACAACTATCCAACTGCGAGGACGTCAGCAGGAGACGATGATTTACACAATTTTGGGACAAAAATAAGTTTTTATGGAAAAAGACTATAATAAACTTTGATGAGCCTGGTAAAGTTTTTCATCTACTACTTATACATAAATTCCTCATCTTTGAATATCACCTAAAATTAGGGTAGGTACGACTATATTTGCTTGCAGCCAAAGACCTGGTTTTCTATTATTCCTTCTATAATTAACCCGCTAATACATTCATTTTGCGGTAATGTAGAGACGTGCCTCTTTTATTTATATACTTAAGAGAGCGACTACCGGAAGGGTAATCGCTGAGCGCCTATGGCGGTGCGTTTAAAAAAGGAGCGATCGAAGCAGATGCCGTATAAGTTGGGTTTCGTACCTCAACCCAACCTACAAAATCATATCTCCAAAATGGGAGCGTTAAACTACGCTATGTACGGGTCGATAAGTCTGGATAGATTTGAGATATTGAGCGCGTTCAAAAGCTGACTCATCTGGGCAGTTAATTTGACTCATGCTACCAATCATTTGTTGAACAGAATGATATTCGTGTTCTTTCATCCATCCTATCAATTCTTGTTCGATGACTCGAATGTGGTCGATACCATGCCGTAGCAGTACAGAACAAATTTGACTAATTTTAGCACCAGCCATGAGCATTTTTATGACATCTTGACCTTTGTGGATACCGCCAGTTGCCGCAAAATCAAGGTCAATGCGATCGTACAAAATAGCAATCCAGCGCATCGGCAGACGCATATCTTGAGGCGAACTTAAGATTAGATTCGGTCTAACTTCTAGATCTTCGATGTCGATATCGGGTTGATAAAAACGGTTAAAACATACCAGTGCATCTGCACCTGCTGCTTCCAAACGCTTCGCCATATTTGCCATATTGCTGAAGTATGGACTTAGCTTAACGGCAACTGGAATATTCACTGCCGATTTCACGGTGCTGAGGATATCAATATAATTTTGCTCCACCTGTGTACCTGTCATTTCTATATCGGTGGGAACATAGTAAATATTCAATTCCAATCCATCGGCACCTGCTTGTTCTATTTGCTGAGCGTATTCAGTCCAACCGCCAACTGTTGCACCGTTGAGGCTGGCAATAATGGGAATACTTACCATTTCTTTCGCTTTGCGGATATGATTCAGATATTCATCTGTACCGACGTGAAATATTTCCGGTTCGGGAAAATAGGTGAGTGCTTCCGCAAAACTATCTGTGCCGTAAGTTAAGTGATGGTGCAATTCGTAACGTTCTTTCTGAATTTGTTCTTCAAATAAAGAATGCAATACGACAGCACCTGCGCCGGCATCTTCCATCCGTTTAACGTTGTCGATGTTTTCCGTTAGAGGTGCGGCGGCGGAGGGAACTAGAGGCGATCGCAGCGTTAATCCCATATAATTTGTGGTTAAATTCATTCTGTTGACTCCTTTTGCTGATGAGTAATTAATCTTAATCTAATTAAAGAGATGATATTTTAGCGTTCGGGATTTATTAGATCTCTTATCTTCAAGAGTTTCAATCTTCCCATAAACCCATTTGACCGCGATAGCCAGTAATCAGGCGACTGCCATCTTTGAGAATGTGAATTTCCATTTGATCGGAAGCCCAAGTAATTTTGCCTTCAAAAGCAGGATTTAAGATGTAAACTTTTTGATTGCGGGAAGATACTGGCCAATCTGGGGAATTAACCGCTAAAGATTCGAGATAGGGGCCATCGATTAAAATGTCCAGTTGTTCTATTAGCTCTTTAGCGCCTTGCGGTGCATCTTCTGCCAGCAATTGTTTGATGGTAAATCCGCTAAAAGACATTACATTCAGACCGGCAGCTTTTAATTTTTTGGCTAATAAAGTTAGGGCTGGTGCTTGCCAAAATGGTTCGCCACCGGAAAAAGTGACGCCTTCATTTTGAGGATTGCTTAAAATTTGGTTTGCCAGTTCATCAACGGCGATTAACTGGTTAATTTCAAACGACCAAGATGGAGGGTTAAAACAACCGGGACATTCTCGCTTACACCCCTGCACCCAGACGACGGCGCGACGACCTGGGCCATTTACTTCTGACTCGTCAACGTAGCCCATGATATTCAGGAATCCAGGGGGAATTTGTATTGGTGGCGTTTCCAGTTGTTGGGTTTGGTTTGTCATGGTTTTGGCTAATGGGTAATGGCTAATAGTGAATAGGAAATAGCAATGAAGAGTCACCAATAAAGATTAAAAATTTCCAGTTTATTAATTATTGATGACTCATGTTTTGCCTGTTTAGCTGCCTTGATCTTGTGGGCGATCGGAATGACCGTTATGAGGGTGATTTGGTTGTGGTTGCCGCGCTGCTAGATATTGATACATTGCCCAGCGATTATGCACATCTTCTTGTGCTTCTTTGAGCAAGCGTTTCGCTTCTTCCGGTTTGCTAAGCGTCAGCATCTTAAAGCGATTTTCGGCATACATATATTGTGCTAGAGGCATTTTTGCCGTGCGACTGTCTAGTTGCAGCGGATTCTTTCCTTCGCTGACCAAATCTGGATTATAGCGGTAAAGTATCCAGCTACCGGACTCGACAGCAGCTTTTTGTTGCTGCATTCCAGCAGTCATATTGATACCGTGGGCAATGCAGTGAGAGTAAGCAATAATTAGGGATGGGCCGTTGTAAGCTTCGGCTTCTAAAAAGGCTTTGATGGTGTGTTCGTCTCGTGCGCCCATTGCTACAGTTGCTACGTAAACATTGCCGTAGGTCATGGCGATCGAACCCAGGTCTTTTTTAGCAGCGGGTTTACCGGCGGCGGCAAATTTAGCGACGGCTCCCCGTGGAGTAGCTTTGGACATTTGCCCGCCCGTGTTGGAATAAACACCTGTGTCGAGAACGAGTATATTAACGTTGCGACCGCTGGCAATTACGTGGTCTAATCCTCCGTAGCCAATATCGTAAGCCCAACCGTCACCGCCAATAATCCAAACGCTCTTTTTGACTAAATAATCTGCTAGAGATTTGAGATTTTTGATTTGGGATTTGAGATTTGGTTCGAGTTGGGAATTCAGGAGTTCGTCTAAGCGTTGTTTGAGTTGGGCGACGCGATCGCGCTGTTCCCAAATGTCTGCTTCATTGTTTTGTGCGGCAGTGAGGATACCGTTGGCAAGTCCTTCGCCTATTTCACTTGCCAATTGGGTCACTAACTCAACGGCAAATTGAGTTTGTTTGTCAATGGAAATGCGGAATCCCAATCCAAATTCGGCGTTATCTTCAAATAGGGAATTCGACCAAGCTGGGCCGCGTCCTTCGCTGTTGTGCGTCCAAGGAGTTGTTGGCAAGTTACCGCCGTAGATGGAAGAACATCCGGTGGCGTTGGCAATCACCATGCGATCGCCAAATAATTGACTCACCAATTTCAGGTAAGGCGTTTCTCCACAACCAGCACAAGCACCTGAAAACTCAAACAAAGGTTCTTGCATTTGTTGGTGAGCGATTTTGGTCAATTTCAATTCGCGGCGATCGGGATTCGGTAAACTGAGGAAATAATCCCAATTTGTCCGTTCTTGTTCCCGCAATGGTAATTGCGGTTCCATATTAATCGCTTTCAATTTCGGTTGAGATTTATTTTTGGCCGGACAAACATCGACGCAAACTCCGCAACCAGTACAGTCTTCTGCTGCGACTTGAATGGTGAATTTTAATCCCTTCCAATCGTGGTCTTTCGTATCGGTACTCTTGAAAGTTTCCGGTGCGTTTTCCAGTTGTGCTGGTTCGTAAACTTTACTGCGAATAACGCTGTGAGGACATACCATCACGCACTTGCCGCATTGAACGCAAACATCCGGTTCCCAAACCGGAATTTCTTGGCCGATATTGCGTTTTTCCCATTTCGATGTGCCGCTGGGATAGGAACCATCGATCGGCAAAGCACTGACTGGCAATTCGTCGCCGCGTTTGGCAATTATTTTACCGAGAACTTCCCGAACGAAGGCGGGGGCGGTATCCGGTACGGGCGATCGCATATTGATGAAGCTATCTACCTTATCTGGCACTTTGACGGCAAAAAGATTGTCCAGACTGTTGTCGATCGCGTTTATATTCATCTGGACAATTTTTTCGCCTTTTTTGCCGTAAGTCTTTTGGACGAACTTCTTAATTTCGCCGATCGCTTCTTCTCGCGGTAGCACCCCAGATAAAGCAAAGAAACAGACTTGCATCACTGTATTGATGTGTCGGCCCATGCCGCTTTCTTTGGCAATTTTGGTAGCGTTCGATACGTATAATTTGAGCTTCTTGTTAATGATTTGCTCTTGTACCGAACGCGGTAGATGGCTCCAAACTTCCTCCGGATCGTAGGGGCTATTTAGCAAGAACGTAGCACCTGGGGCAGCAATATCAAGCATCTCAAACTGTTCCAAAAATTCCCACTGGTGACAGGCAACAAAGTTAGCTTTGCCGATCAGATAGGTAGAGCGGATTGGATTCGGCCCAAAGCGGAGGTGAGATACTGTTACCGAGCCTGATTTCTTGGAATCGTAAACGAAGTAACCTTGGGCGTAGTTATTAGTTTCTTCACCGATAATTTTGATGGAGTTTTTATTAGCGCCTACCGTACCGTCGGAACCCAAACCGTAGAAAACGGCTCGCACTACGTTATCTGGTTCGGTAGAGAATTGCGGATCGAAATCTAGACTGGTGTGGCTGACATCATCGTTGATGCCAACGGTGAAATGATTCTTCGTCTCTTGTGGGGTGGAAGTCTCTTGTGGGGTGGGCGTCTCTTGTGGGGTGGAAGTCTCTTGTGGGGTGGGCGTCTCGCCCGCCACTAAATTATCAAATACGGCTTTAACCATCGCTGGCGTAAATTCTTTGGAAGATAAGCCGTAACGTCCGCTCACAATCGATTTTAGATTTGAAATTTTGGATTTGAGATTGGGATCGGTTTGAGCTTCTTGGATCGCGACGACTACATCCAGATATAATGGTTCGCCGCTAGCACCCGGTTCTTTGCAGCGATCTAAAACTGCGATCGCTTTTGTTGTTTCTGGCAAGGATTCGACAAATCGCTTGCTGTCAAATGGGCGATACAATCTTACTTTGACAACGCCCACTTTTTCCGCAGGCGAGACGCCTGCGCCATTGTTGAGGTAATCTACTGTTTCGTGAACTGCTTCGCAACCGGAACCCATCAAAACAATGACTCGTTCTGCTTGCGGATCGCCGTGATATTCATATAGCTGATACTGACGCCCGGTTAGTTGGGCGAATCTATCCATTAGTTTTTGAGTAATATCCGGACAAGCTTGATAAAAAGGATTGACTGTTTCCCGTGCTTGGAAGTAGACATCGGGGTTTTGGGCTGTACCTCGTACTACTGGACGATCGGGAGTGAGTGCGCGTTCTCGATGAGCAAATATTAGCTCGTCGGGGATAAATCCGCGCAGCTCTTCTGTCATAATTTCTACTTTTTGAACTTCGTGAGAAGTGCGGAAGCCATCGAAGAAATGTACAAAAGGAATGCGCGATTCTAAGGTAGCTGCGGTGGAAATTAAAGCAAAGTCGTGGGCTTCTTGCACCGAAGCGGAACACAACATAGCAAAGCCGGTGGCGCGGGCAGCCATGACATCACTGTGATCGCCAAAGATAGAGAGGGATTGGGCGGCTAGCGATCGCGCTGCTACGTGAAACACGGTCGGCGTCAATTCTCCTGCAATTTTGTACATATTCGGGATCATCAATAACAATCCCTGAGATGCAGTAAATGTGGTAGTTAGCGCCCCTGTTTGCAACGCGCCGTGAACAGCACCGGCAACCCCTCCTTCGCTTTGCATTTCCACCACTGAAGGTACTGTACCCCAAATATTGGGTTTGTTCTCTGATGTCCACGCATCCGCCCACTCAGCCATCGGTGAAGAAGGGGTGATCGGATAAATAACAATCACTTCATTGAGGCGGTAGGCAACAGAAGCAACTGCTTCGTTACCATCTAGAGTTACATAAGTTTTTTTACTCATTTTAAAACCCTTTGGTAGCCGTATATACACTTTCTTGTCAGAATTTCGAGGTTATTTTATGATTCTAAATTCTGGCAATTATATTCATTTTTTGCTGAAATCACCTGTAATTATTTCGCGATCGCACTTGCATAAAATATAGCTCCTGGGAATCAGAATAAAACAACATTTATGTTGCTTTAGCGCCACCGATAAAAGTCAGTTAGGATGTTATTAATGCCTAAAATGCTTGATTCGACGGTCTTCTTCCCCTAGCATAGCCTATAGCTATATCATCCAACCAAAGATAGATTAGTTTTGCAAATTTTTAGCATTTTTTAATGCTATTTCAATTTGCGATATACTTAATAAAACTTCAACAAAATTTCTGTAATTTTTACAACTAATTGATTGTTTTAGCCACAGTATTAACACCAAAAATAAAAAGGGGTAATAACCCCGGATTCGGTATCATTTATTAACGGGAAAACCTCACCCCCTTCCCCCTCTCCGCCACGGAGAGGGGGGTTAAGCACCCCTCCTGGTGGCGGGGATGGGCTGGGAGAAGGGTTAAGCACCCCTCCTGGTGGCGGCGAGGAGCTCCGAAAAGCGTCAAGCACCCCTCCCCGTGGCGGGGAGGGGCTGGGGGTGGGGTTAAATCAAATGTCGTATATCCGAGATTCTGCCGCCTCTGGATACTCTTCGCAGTATTCCTGGAATGCTGTTTTATCAATTTTCTTTGAGCGCTGATGAGCTGCTTCGGCTTGCAGTTCTTCTACAATATCCCAAGCCACAGCACAGTCTTTAGAACTAGCACCTTTTTCGGCACAAATAGCACGAGCATTGGCAATAGCTTTTTCGATTTCGGACTCCATGAGAACTTCTTTGGGTTGTTCTACGAAGTCACCTTTAGTAAGAATGTCGGTAATAGAGACGATCCCCAGTAGTTTGTCTTGAATTACTGGTGCCCTCCGAATCCCAGTATTGGCAAATAACCGCGCCACATATTCCACACCGAGATCGGGATTTACTATGATGCAGGGCTTGGTCATAATTTCGTAGACGCGCACTTTTTTGGGGTCTATTCCAAAAGCAGTCACTTTGTAAACAATATCTGTCTCCGTAACAATTCCGTAAGAATCTCGATCGTGACGGCGCTCGACTATTAAGGCTCGCAAACCTTTTTCTTTGAGCAGTTTTACTGCTTCAGCCACCGTTGCCGAGCCGCGAATGGTGATTACTTCTTTGGTCATTATGTCTGCTGCTTTCAGCATTGTTTCTACCTCTATTCGTTATTTTTCATTTGTAATTTGCTATTTTATTTTAATATAGCAAATTATTGCTGACTTCGGAAAATTTTATGTTTTGCTTGCGTATTGCTATTAGCTACCAAAAATGTGCAGCAAACAATCAGAAACAGGACGCATAAGTTTGGCTGCGTAGCAGATAGTCAATCTCTTCTAAAGCATCGTCAATTCCTTTTTGGGCAATCGGCGAAAGGGATTCCCCTAACTCAAAGTTAACTGCCGGTACCTTCACTAACCAAGCATGAGGATAACGACCGTAGAGTGCTTTCGTGAGGGCGAGAAGCGATCGCGGATCGCTTGTGTGGGTCATCGTTTTTCCGGATTCGATCGGTTCGATCGCTAACACCTCCACTTCTTTTACCTCCGGCGAACTACTTGCATCTACAAAAATCGCACCGTAGGCATCTTGTAATGTGTCCGCCAGTTCTGGTGTGAGTTGCTGCAAAGCTAGGGAATCTACATTTGGCACTCCCCATGCTTCCACTGCTTTGGCAACGCAAGGGCCAATAGCATCATCGCTACGCAAATCGTTACCATAACCGATGATGACAAAACATTTATTAAGTGTTTGTAACGTAGCTGCCAGATTGCTATCCATATTATTCAAATTTTTATTTCAAATTTGGTACGACAGGCGTAGAAACCGGGTTTCTTCGTCGATCTTTAGCTATGAAATCCAAGATTTTGCATAGAAACCCGGTTTCTTTGCCTAGTTGCTTCTAATCTAACGCTGCAACTTGCGTTACTTTAACAATATTCCAAAATTACCTCTTTTTGCTTATCTCTTAACAATTTGACTAACTCTTCTATTAAATTGCGGCGAATAGAAATATTCTTGGGCAACAACGGATTTTGATAAAAATCATTTATCTTTTGTCCCAGCAAGAACAAGATCGAATCTGCCTCCAGAATTTCCTGCCCCAACATCACCGCGCCGTTGCGATCGTTGGGCAATCTAGTCACATCGCAATTACAAGCTTTTAAAATTTCAATTACGTGAGAAATTGTTAAAATCCCTTCTGTAACTAAATCCACTCCTTTAAGTTGTCCAATCGGCGGCAAGTCCTTCCGCATGGTCGAAATATCCATTTCAATAGTTTCTCCCAAGTACTTGGCCACAATATTGCCCGTAGTGCCGCCGCACACTATTTTGCGCCCGTCAAAATTCAAAAATTTTTCTACATAGTAATTATCCTTACTTTTTTCCAACGGAGGGCCTGTGAAAATCATCAACGGATTTCTTTTTCTAACATATACCCCGACAAATGTGGCATCATCGCCTATTTTGCCTCGATACAGAGAATGGGTTTCAGCGATGACGCTATGAATAATATGGCGCACTGAATTAGTTTGTTTGATAAACAAAGATTCTATAAATTTGGCAATACTTTCCCAACCCCAACCAAAATTTAGGGTTTGGCCTAACCCAGCGTACAGCACTCCGTCACTGACAGCCCCTATAAAATCCCCTCTTTCTAGGTAGCCTTCCGAAAGGCTGATTTTTTTACCCAATATTTCTTCCGTTTTATTTTCTAACTTAAGCAGTTTACCTTGTTTGATAAAAAATACTGGTGGGTTATCAAAATTAATTACTTCAAACTTATTAGTTTTATGGTTTATTTGAATAATAGTGAATGTCGCATAAGCAATTTTTCTCACCTGGCAGATAGGTAAAGTGCCGATCGCAGTTTTAATTACTTCCTCAAGCGCCACATCAGCATTGAGCATGGTAATCAGAATCTCTGTGGTTAAGGTGGCCAGAATATTGGCTTTGACGCCGCTTCCCAAGCCATCAGATAAAACGATCGTAGTTTTATTTTCCGTTTTGCGGAACTTTACTTTATCGCCGCAAAGTTCTTCCCCTTTTTTATTCAAGCTTAGCTCGTAAATATCCAAAAAATTATCCATCGTCCTCTTCTTCTCCAATTTCATGTTCGAGCATTTTAATTATTTTGAGAAGGCTGACTTTGGTTTCGGCAGTAGTTTCTCCCAGTAACCCGGCAATTTCCTGGGCTACTTTCATTTGGTTGTCTACTACTTCATTAACCTTAATTACAGTTTCTTTTCTCAACTTAACCATTTCTTTTTGGCGCTGGATTTCATGAGTGAGATCGACCATAATACAGGCGATTATGTTTTCATCAGGAATCGGAAAAATTACCTTGGTGACATATAAATTTTGCTTTTTGTACTCTTTTTCTGTAACTCGAATAGCTTCATTTTTATCCCAAGCTTTTTGGAAATTATTCACATCCTTAAGCAACATTGATGCGGGTTTACCGATGATATCTTCTTGCACAACGTTAAACATTTTACAAAATGCGGGATTGACAATTTTGATATTCATATCCTTGTCAACAACAATCAACCCATTTGGGTCGTACTCCCATAAAAGTTCCCACAGTGTTTTGTCGCTTTTTTCCACAAGTTTACTCCCTAGATTATATAGCAACCGCTCTCGTCTGTTAGGACAACTCCGACTCTTACCTCTAACCTTCCATCCCTTACTCCGTAACCCTTTCCCCTTTCCCCTTTTCTCTCTTCCCTAACCCCGACGCCCTAGTCCCTAGTCCCTAGCTATATTTGGCAGAATTTCTTCTTTAAACTTTTGCTCGATATTACCGGGATTAATCTTGAAAAAAACTTTGTCTCGAAATTTCATCGCGATGCCGTCGCTACAGGTTTCCAGACAAAAAGAGCCTTTTAATTCTATTTTATCTTCCAGGTTAAATTCACTAATCATACTTTGGAGCTTAGGTAAAACTTCATAAACTCCGAGTTGATGGCAAGCGGAACCCATACATAAATACAGATTCTCTTTTTTCATGGTCTATCTCTCCTTTTAGGTAGAGAATGTAGGTTGGGTTGAATTAACAAAACCCAACCTACTTAAGTTTCTGAATTGTGATTAACTCAGATGGGTAAAGTAGCTTTTAAGAAATAGCTTTCCGCAGCTATCGCACCTCATCGCTCAATAATCAAGCGCAATAATGCGTCCTTGAGTGAAATTAAAGAAAGCTTCTTTGTCAGCTATCGTCACACCTGCCATTAAGTCGGCGGGAGTTTTACCAGCTGCGGCTAAACAGGTTGGACAAGCTTGCAATTTCACTCCTTTAGCAACCAGTTTTTTCAGCAAAGTTTGGGAGGATGGCAAATTCGGGACACTGATGTCCTGAGAGTTTTTCAAGAGTGCTTCGACACCTTTTATATCGAAGTACATCAACACATCTTTGTTTTCGGACATCTTATCAGCCATCGCGAGTGCCATTAACAACCGACGCGGATCGTCTGTGCTGTGGCTGACGTGAATAAAAACGCCATCTTTAACAGTAGATGCTACTGCGACTGTTCCAGTTTCATTGTTTTGAAACAGTTTGGCATCTTTGATTTGATAAGCGCCAACTCCCAACATCAAAACAGTGATTCCCAGAACTGTTAAGCCTTTGTGCAGAGGATTTTGAACTTTCATTTTCATCTCCTTTATAAAAGTAGTAAAAAGTTTGAAAACTTAAATTGCCTTCATACCCTAGCTTTTAACTATTTTCTATTGCCGATCGACTTCAGCAACAACTGTTCCATCTGACGCAATTAATTCGATATGCAGAGGCATTTGTCCGGCTGCGTGAGTGGAACAACTCAGACAGGGGTCGAAGGCGCGAATGCCAGCTTCGACGCGGTTTAACATTCCTTCCGGAATTTCATTACCGTGAATATAATGCTTAGCAATTTGAGTCACGGTTTTGTTCATCGCCAGGTTATTTTGACCGGTAGCGATAATCAGGTTGACTTTTTTAATCAAGCCATTTTCATCTACTTGATAGTGGTGGAACAGGGTGCCTCGCGGTGCTTCGCTGACTCCCACAGCATCCAAATTGTTAATACCGGCATCAGCGCGGACTCGCTTAGAAACAACGTCGGGATCGTCCACCAACTGTTCGATTTTTTCAATGGCGGCGAGAATTTCTACCAATCTGGCATAGTGATAGAAGAAAGAAGAGGTAGGAACTCCACCAGCACGATCGCGCATTTCTTGCAACTCGCGATCGGCTGCTTCTGTACCAATATTATTGCACACATTTAGCCTTGCTAATGGCCCTACCCGATAAATTCCATCTGGATATCCTAAAGGTTTGTAGTAAGGAAATTTCAGATAAGACCAAGATTCTACAGCTTCGCCCAAAAATTCTTTGTAGTCATCTTCACTGAGATTATCGGCAACAATATTGCCATTGCTATCGGTAAAGCGCAGGTGTCCGCCGTAGTGTTCCCATTCCCCATTTTTGCCCACTAAACCCATGAATAAAGAGGGGAAATTTCCGAATTCTTGCACTTCCGTGGTGAAGCGATCGAGCATATTTTTGAACAAATCGAGGGCGGCTTCAGTTGTAGCGCGAGATTCCGGAAGTCGCTCGCGTATCCAGGCGCGTCCTTCTTCCGAAAGAGGCGATCGCACGCCGCCAGGAACTGACCACGCCGCGTGTATTTTCTTACCCCCCAGCAATTCAATAATCTTCTGTCCGAATTGCCGCAAGCGAATCCCAGCCCTAGCCAAATCCGGGTCAGCCGCAATCAAACCAAACACATTTCTTTTGGCTGGATCGCTATCCCAACCTAACAGAAAATCCGGACTGCTGAGATGGAAGAAACTCAGGGCGTGCGATTGCGTAAACTGCGCCAAATTCATCATCCGCCGCAATTTATCAGCGGCGGCAGGAATTTGCACGGCCAGAATTTTATCTCCCGTTTTTGCTGATGCCAACAAGTGACTGACCGGACAAATACCGCAAATTCTCGCAGTGATTCCCGCCATTTCCCACATCGGTCTGCCTTCGCAGAATTTCTCGAATCCGCGAAATTCAACAACGTGGAAACGCGCATCAGAAACTTCTCCAGCATCATCTAAATAAACAGAAATTTTAGCATGACCTTCTATTCTAGTAACAGGATCGATAACGATAGTCTTCGACATGGGATTCACCTTCTTTATAACAATTTTGAATTGATGATTTTCTTTGTTATTAAAGTTCACCTAGCCATCAATTCAGATAAGCGATGATTGACCAATTCCAAGAAGCGCCAAGTAATTAGTAATTGCGCGAATTGGGTTGCAGATACTTGTTCGTGAGCCTGTAAATCCGGGATATTTTGCGTTGACAGTCCTGACGCCAAAGGAATACCTGTATAAGCGACAATTTGGTCTTCTAAAGTGGCGATCGTATCCTGAGATAGCACACCGTCGATGTGAATAATCATCACCTTTCTTCCCCAATAAATACAGGGAACCGCAGCTAACATGAAAGGCGGTTGGTTAGCTTCCAACATAGCGGCAAAGTCAAAAGGTAGCGGCAAACTTGGCAGCGAAACTTGTCCTGGTTCGACAATCAATTCCACTTTGTAGCAGTTAGCTGGCAGATTCCCCGTAAATTCATGACGGGAGAAATCCTTCAGGTGACTGGGAAAGATTTTGATAACTACATTGGCATTAGTTTTTTGGAAATCAATCCATCTTTTGTAAGCGGCTTCCCGCTTGAGCATTTCCTCAGTTAAAGCTTCTGCCAGATGACCGCGTTTTTTGACATCTCGCTCATACTTCCACTGCCATTTTACATCATGATCTGGATCTACATAAATACTGAAATCCAGTAAAGGTAAAATTTCTGGATAAAGGGCGTGCAATCCTTCTACAACTACAATAGGAGATGGCGCGAGA
This sequence comes from Aerosakkonema sp. BLCC-F183, assembly GCF_041929145.1. Lineage (NCBI taxonomy): Bacteria > Bacillati > Cyanobacteriota > Cyanophyceae > Aerosakkonematales > Aerosakkonemataceae > Aerosakkonema > Aerosakkonema sp. BLCC-F183. The sequence goes on from NZ_JBHFNU010000096.1 coordinate 118,153, forward strand.
GGCACTGGCGAATCGAATTTACCAGTACCGTGATTGTAAATTGGTACTTCTATGGATTTGCCTTGTTTGAGAAGTGCCAAATGCGATCGCAGCAAATCTAAATGATTGGCTTCCGGATCGAGGGGTAACCGACCGCTAATGCGCCGCTGTTCCCGATCTTCTTTGTGATACCCATCCATTTCAATGGTACTAACTAAGTCCGTACCCAAAAGCCGCCTAATTCCATTGCTGTAAGTGGATTTCCCGCTACCGCTATCGCCAGCAACGCCGATAATAATCGGCTCTTTTAGCTGCGCGATTTGCGATCGCAGGGTTATACACTTTGGTTGGGTTTGCTTGCTATCCATGTACGTTTGTTTGAGATCCGGTAATTGGTAATTGGGAAATTTCAAATTTTGGATTGGCAATTTAACTTCAATCTAAAATCCAAAATCTAAAATCTAAAATCCAAAATTCCCCCTTAGCCAAACTTAATCATTTCGCGTCCTTCCATCACAGGTTTGTCACCTTTCAGCAAAGGTTCGATCGCAGCTTGAATGCGATCGGCAGATGGCGGACATCCAGGCAAAAACATATCGACTTTTACCACTTCATGCACTGGAATCACGCGATCGAGCAATTCCGGTACAATCCCTGGAAACCTGGGAAGTTGGCGATTCTCGTCTCCTAATTCCAAATAGCAGCGTTTCAGTACCGGATCTGTGCCTTTAATCATATTTCGCATTGCCGGTACATTAGCAGTAACCGCGCAATCGCCAAAAGAAATCAGCAATTTTGTTTTCGCTCTCACTTGATGGATTAGTTCGAGATTTTCCTCATTAGCAATAGCGCCTTCCACCAAACAAACATCCACATTTTCGGGATATTCTTTAAGATCGCAACCAACCGGACTGTAAACCACATCTACTTTTTCGGCTAAATCGATCAGCCATTCATCTAAATCGAGAAAAGACATATGACAGCCAGAACAACCAGCCAACCAAACCGTTGCAAATTTTATCTTGTCCATTCTTTTTTCTCCCGCGCTGTAACTAAAAAGTCCAATTTCGTGCGATCGCGTTCCATTTCCGCCACCGTCGATCCTTTGTGGAAAATCGCACCCGTAGGACAAGCTTCCACACACTTACCGCAGCTAGTACAAGCATCCACTTGTCCCCAAGGCTGATTCAAACCAGTAATTACCTTTGCCGCAGCACCGCGAAATCCCACATCCCAAACATGAGCGCCTTCAATTTCATCGCATACCCGCACGCAGCGAGTACACAGCACGCAGCGATTGTGATCGATGCCAAAACGTTCGTGAGAAACATCGATATCTCGCTCCGGGAAACGGTAGGGGAAACGCGAGTGATCCATCCCCATTTCTATCGCCAAATTTTGTAATTCGCAATTCCCATTTGCCACACAAACAGCGCAGACATGATTGCCTTCAGAAAATAGCATTTCCACAATCATGCGACGATATTCTTTCAGCCTGGGAGTATTAGTTTGAATTTGCATTCCCTCAGCTACTTCCGTCACGCAAGCAGGTTGAAGTTTGGTACTGCCGTTAATTTCTACCAAACACAACCGACAAGCGCCGACATCGGAAACTCCGTCTAAATGGCACAAAGTCGGGATGCGAACGCCTGCTTCTTTGGCTGCTTGTAGAACTGTTGCACCTGCCTCGATCGCTACTTCAACCTCATCAATTTTTAAAGTTTTTACTGACATAATTTCTACTCCATAAAACTGCGCCGATGTCACTCGATTTTGGATTTTGGATTTTGGATTGGCTTGGCTTTCAAAGAGCGGCTCTTGAAATTCGGAAAATTCTTTTGATGATTCCCATTGAAATGGGAGGCTTGAAACCGCTTTTTTTGGTCAACTCTTTTAATCGAGAACTTGCAGCACTATTTTGCCTCTAGCGCGATGACTTTGACTTAACTCATGAGCTTGACGCACATCTGCCAAAGGCAGTGTAGTTTCCACGATCGGTTTGACATAACCTGCATCAATTAACTGGGCAATTTCTGTTAGTTCTGCCGCATCTGGTTGAATGAAAACGTACTCGCCCCGGCAGTTATGTTGTGCAGCCATCTCCGCAGGTGGGGGAGTAATCACAGAAACCAACACACCACCGGGTTTCAAAACTTGCCAAGAACGTTCCTGGACATCGCCACCGATCGTATCGAACACGACATCCACATCGCGAACTACTTCCTCAAACCGCACCGCTTGATAATCGATCGCCTCTTTAACTCCCAGTTCCCGCAAAAAGTCGAGATTGCGAGCTGAAGCTGTGCCGATCGCATCCGCACCCTTCCAGCCAGCCAACTGCACTGCATAACTGCCCACACCGCCAGACGCCGCGTGAATCAACACCCTTTGACCGGCTTGCAAATTGGCGGCGTCGAATAGCGATTTCCACGCCGTCAACCCAGCCAAAGGCACAGCTGCTGCTTGTACGTGGTTTAATGAGCTAGGCTTAAATGCCACTTCCGCAGCTTTGATCGCGATGAACTCAGCATAAGCACCGTCGCGGTTAATATCCGGTCGCGCATAAACAGCATCGCCGACTTTGAACTCGCTAACTGCTGCGCCGACTTCCACCACTTCCCCCGAAACATCCCAACCCAAAATCAGGGGTAACGAATGGTTCAGCATACCTGCAAGATAACCTTCGCGGATCTTCCAATCCACCGGATTAACACCGGCGGCGCAAACGCGAACCAAGATTTCATCTTCAGCAATTTGAGGACGCGGCGCATCTTCGTAAGAGAGAACATCTAGACCGCCATAGGTATGGATGCGTACTGCTTTCATCGTTTCTGGCATCAAACTTTTCCTAACTGCTCCATAAAACTTATACAAATCCGGACATAACCGGAAATTGAAGTTTACTTACTGCTTCGTCCAGGGCTGTCGGCAGCTTCCTGTCCACAGTCGTTAAGTTCCGGAGAAGCCCTCCGTACTTTGTCGGGGGGTGCATATTCCAAATTTAGTGAGGCGTTGAAATCGCGACACTTAATCGAGCCGCACCCCTGGCAATGGAATACCCTATCGCTTAGCTTCATTGGTTGAATGTGCCCACATTCCGAACAGGTCTTAGATGAAGGGAACCAACGGTTTACCAACTCAACAACTGTGCTAAACATGGATTGTTTGTAGGTCAGTTGCCGCCGCAACTCGTACAAACCTAAGTTACTGATAGCATCAGCTAGTTTGGAGTTAACCATCATACCACTAATGTTCAAATCTTCAATCCGAATACAGTAATACTTTTGGCTAATCTTCGTTGTTAGCTTCTGCAAGAAATCGCGTCGAATATTAGTAATCTTGGCGTGAAGCTTAGCAACTTGCCTGTAGTACTTCTTGGCATTGTTAGACGTGGGTATTCCTGCCTTTTTGTTTCCCAGTTGTTTGTTCCGATTGCGCCACTGCAATTTAGCTTGCTTGATTTTCGCTTGCTTTATAGATGCAGGGGCTTCTATAGTTGTCCCGTCGCTGAATGTGGCGAATGTCTTCACACCCAGATCGATACCGACTTTCTCTACTTTATGAAACACGGGAGGTACTTTTTCAGCATAGATAGCAAACGACACATACCATTTATCAGCGTGGCGGGACACCGTGAAAGTTTGGCTGGCTATTGTGAAGGGAACTGGTTCATGCAGTCTAAATGTCCCTAGTGTGGGAATTTTGATGAAGTTCCCAACGCTAACCGTGACTACCCCATTTGATGAATCAACCGTGAAGGAATCTCTGTCTTTTTTGCGCTTGAAAACTGGGAACTTGCCTAACCCTTTAAAGAATCGAGTCAGCCCGTTTTTTAAGGCAATGAAAGCATTTTGATAAACGCGAGATGAAAGTTGATTCATCCAAGCATATTCAGGCTTCTTTTTAGTCAGGTTGGTTAAGACTTTGCGGATGGTTGAAATCTTTTTGGTTACACCTCCTTTGATATCCATCACTTGCTTGTATAGGGCTAGCCCGTAGTTGTAGACAAACCTCGAAAAGCCAGCGTGTTGCGCCATTAAAGTGCGTTCGGCGTTATTCAACTTGAGTTCGAGTTTGATGGCGTACATGGTTTAAATGCCTTCAATGTCCGGACTTATCCTGAGAAATGGTGATTAGATCGCATCTCCCTAATGATTGACTGCTACTTTGCCATTGAGAACATCCGGCTTAATCAGCGTCGTATACTCTTCTGGGAAATAGCGCAGCGTACTGATCACCGGATTGGGTGCAGACTGACCCAAACCGCACAAGCTGGTATGTTTCACCATGTCGCAGAGTGCTTGCAATCTTTCCAAATCCGTTTGATTGGCTTCTCCTTTGAGGATTTTCGTTAAAGTGTGGTACATCTGCACCGTTCCCGCACGACAGGGAATGCACTTACCGCAAGTTTCGCCGCGACAGAACTCCATATAAAAGCGGGCGACTTCCACCATACTGGTTTCTTTATCCATTACCACCATGCCGCCGGAACCCATCATCGATCCCAAGTTGCTTAACGATTCGTAATCGACTGGGGTGTCTAGCAGGGAGGCGGGGATGCAGCCACCGGAAGGGCCACCGGTTTGCACGGCTTTGACTTCGCCATCGGGGATACCGCCGCCCATTTCTTCGACAATTTCCCGCAGGGTAATGCCCATCGGTACTTCAATCAAACCGTTGTTGCGGATTTTACCTGTGAGGGCGAAGACTTTGGTGCCTTTGCTTTTTTCTGTACCGATGCTGGCGTACCAATCGCCACCTTCGCGAACGATCGCAGCTATATTGGCGAAGGTTTCTACGTTATTAATCAGGGTCGGACAACCCCAAAGTCCTTCTTGGGCTGGGTAGGGAGGACGGGGGCGCGGATTGCCGCGTCCGCCTTCGATCGAGCTAATTAAGGCGGTTTCTTCGCCGCAGACAAACGCACCGGCACCGATGCGGATGTTAATTTTGAAGTCAAAGGCGGAGTAGAAAATTTGGCTGCCTAAGATCCCCAATTTTTTGGCTTGTTTGATGGCAGTTTCCAAGCGTTCGATCGCTAGCGGATATTCGGCGCGAACGTAGATGTAGCCTTCGGATGCGCCTACAGCATAACCTGCGATCGCCATTCCTTCTAAAACTTTATGGGGATCGCTTTCCAACACAGAACGATCCATGAACGCACCGGGATCGCCTTCGTCGCCGTTGCACACTATATATTTCTGTCCCGGCGGCATTTTGGCGACTGTCGCCCACTTCAATCCGGTCGGATAACCGGCACCACCCCTTCCCCGCAATCCGCTGCGGGTAATTTCATCCACAACTTCTGCTGGTGTCATGTCGTGGATAACTTTATATAAGGGTTGATACCCGCCAACAGCGATATATTCATCGATGCTTTCTGGGTCTATTTTGCCGCTGTTTTCGCGGACGATCCGCATTTGACGGGCAAAAAATGGATGTTTGAGATCGCCTTCCGGTGCGGTGGCAATTCCGCCGTTGATGGCTTCAATAATACTGGCAGCATCGTTGGGGGTAACTCGTTCGTAGAGTTTTTCTTGGGAGTCGATTTCTACCAGTGGCCCGTTGCCGCAGAAACCCATGCAACCGACCCCAACAACTTGGACGCGATCGCTTAAGCCAACATCTTTAACTGCCCCTTCCAAATTTTTTTTAACTGAGAGCGAATTAGCTGCGCGGCAACCGGTTGAGGTACAGCAATGCACGCGAATTGGCTTTTGGTGAGAACGCTCTTTTTCGGCTATTTCCTGAAGTTCGCTTATATCCATAATTCTTTATCGGTAATTGGTTTCTTTTTTACCTATCTCCTAAGCCTTATGCCTCATTCCCAATTCCCCATTGTTTGATTTTGTCGATCGCTTCTTCTGCTGTCTGTTTGCCAGCGACCGTACCATCAAAAACAACTGCCGGCGCAATGCCGCACGCACCGAGACAGCGTGCTGTCATCAGTGACATTTGTCCATCTGCTGTTGTTTCGCCTTGATGGATGCCGGTGTGATTTTCCAATGCGGAGAGTACTGCGCCGCTACCTTTGACATAGCAGGCAGTTCCCAGACAAACTACGCAACTGTGTGCCCCACTCGGTTTGAGGGAAAAGAGATGGTAAAAGGTTGCCACGCCAAAAACGCGACTGAGTGGCAGTTTCAGCTTTCGCGCTACATAAAGCAATACGTCTTCTTCTAAGAAACCGAAGGATTCTTGTGCTTTGTGCAGCACTTCGATCAAGGCATCTTGGCGATATTGCGCTCGCTTCATTGTAATATCTAGCACTTTGAAGCGCTTATCGCCGCTGGGATGTTCTGATGCCGCTTGTCGATCGGCCTTCTGTTTCGTTTTGATACCAGTAGATTCCATACCTAACTTCCTGTTATTTTCGGTAACTGGCTCTTTACCTTTACGCCATTTTTGTAGAGTTAATTACATTCGCCAACGGTTTGCTCCCAAATTCACCCTTTGACGAAAACTTGTTCTGCATTTAGTTTTGCACAATTGTTTTCGAGTTTGAGTGCTTCAACTCTTATCCTTAATATTTATAGATAAACAACATTCCTGTAGTTAAATATACTATTAAAAAATTATAATGATTTACTTATTTCGAGCCGTTATCCCCATCTAATGAACAGTCTGTTTTCATCCTTGTATATAAACAATGTTTCTGTAATTAAATACACTGTAAAAATTTGTAAGAATTGACCAATTTTTATCAGTTTATCCCATTTAACAGATCCTCTTGCTTAATATTTGTATATAAACAATATTTACGTTGTTAAAGTGACCGCCAGCCTGTGGAAACCGCACTAAAATAAAGCTTTAGGTTGAGTTGACTCAGGTTCGCGTAGCGTTCCGGTAAAGTAACCCAACCTACAAATAGATTCGGGACTTACGCAGCCAGTTTGAAAAAACACTATATTTAGTAGTGTCAATTCATGAATTGACACTACATTTAGATGTTCTGCGTAAGTCCTAAGATTAACTTTTGACTTTTGACTTTTGACTTTTGACTTTTGACTTTTGACTTTTTGAGCTATCTTTCCACGATTACGGGCGTACCCAGAGATACCAGCTCGTATAATGCCTGAATATCCCGATTTCGCATCCGCACGCAGCCGTGGGAAACTGCCCTTCCGATCAGCTGCTCGTTGGGGGTGCCGTGAAACCCGATCATATTTTTGCCGTCACTCCAAAAGCCAATCCACCTGATGCCCAAGGGATTATTCGGCCCAGGAGGAATAACCTGTCCTGTCCAGGGATGCTCCCAAGCTGGGTTTTGCAGCATTTGTAGAACTCGGAAGGTGCCAGTGGGAGTCTCCCAACCTGCCTTGCCTACAGCGATCGGAAAACTGGCTTGTACGCGATCGCTCCGATAAACGTAAACCCTACGCTCCCGCAATTTGATTACCAAATTGGTATCGTGAGCCGGCTTGACTGAGGATGCAGGGGACACCGGTTGTACAAAAGCTGGTTGCGCGAGAGCAGGTATGTGACTTTGAAGTTTTGCCTCGCCGATAGTTGCCTCTTGTGCAGTTAGTATAGAGGCTGTAGCTTGTGGTTGACTCGAACTCAGTAAAACTACTGCATTGAAGCAGAGCAGCATGAACCTTCTAGATAGGGATTCTCCTCTCACCATTGCTTTCATCTATCATCCTCAGCAAACAATTCAACCAGATTTTAGACGCAGATTAGTTTATTGGCCACATATTATACTATCTAAATCTTGTCTTAATATTTTTTTAATCGAAATCCTGTATAGTATAGCTATGCTTTTTGCTAGTCATTAGTCGTGCGTCATAAGTCATAAATTATTGACAAATAAGATCGGACTGCTGACAATAGACTGCTGAGTAGCGATCGCAATAACAAAAACCCTACTTTCAGACCGAGCAGAGTATATACTTTTACTCTGTAAAAGTCTTTGTATTTTCAGGTAGGCGATCTGACGATCGCAAAGAGCATTTGCAAACCGGTGCAAAACAGAAGGCTGATATCTTTAGATAGAGTTCCAGCCAACCCAATTAGGTTAAAATCTGTAAGATGTTAGTGTTTTATCGATGTCAACAATTCGGATTGAATAGACAGCACAGTCTGCGCTCCGGTATTTTTCGTAAAAGTGAGGTTGTAATGCGTCTTCAAAAAACAAAATTATTCACGGGTACAGCACTATCGCTTTTGCTTTCCTTAGCGGCAATTTGTCCGGCGATCGCTGGCGAACGAGTAGAGGGGCAGGTTATCAACCAGAGCGATCGCATGGAAGTCTCTCAAAGCATGAGAGGTAAAATTAGAAGTATTGTCGGCAATGTAGTCACCCTGGAAATGCCCAATGGCGACTCTACAGAAGTAATGATTAGCCGCACCGAAATACAGCGTCTGGGACTGCGCCCCGGAATGGAAATTTCCACCTCTATGAGGGATGGCAATCTTGTCGTTGAAGTACTGAATATGGGATCGGCATCTTCCGCTTCCGGAGAAAGCTCCACAACAGAAATGATGGGTGGAAGCACAACTCGGCGGACAGTAGTAGAAGAAACTACTATTCGCAGAAGTACCTCCACTCCCGCTCGCATCGAACAAACTACCGAACAAACAAGTGGTAATATTCAAAATTCCACTCAGATGGTAGAACAAACCAACGAATCCAATGCCGAATCGAGTGTAAATACCAGAACCGAAGCTACCACTCAACAGAGCCGCCCAGTCAGAGCCCTTTGGTAATGACAAAAACCTTCAAAAGTCAATAAACCAACGTTAAAAAAGTAATGCTGCCTTGATGGCGGCGTTACTTTTCGTGGAATTAAGAAATTTAACCGCAGATGTAGGCAGATACACGCTTCGGAACGCAGATAAGATCGCGTATTTTTTGGCAACCGCTCCTGGTGGAGATGAGATTATTTATTTATTTTGATTAAATTGAACTCAAAGCGATCAATCATTAGTTGACTGCACCGCACTTGCAGGTGTAGTTTAAAATAATCCTCAATCTCTAAGTATTTCGCCAACTCTCGGCGAAGTGTGTAGCAAAAACTGACTAATGACCAATAACTGATGACTAATGACTAACCAGTTATTTCCGCAGGGGGGACAAGTTGATGCGAGCATCAGTCCTGGAGACTGGTCTTGGCCTTTCTGGGCAGTTGTGCCACTTTACCCATACAGCAGGCGGCGCACACTCCGCCGAGAGATAGTCAAAGACACGATTTGGACTTTCGACCAAATCCAAGGCATCTTCTATGTTGCCGTGCCAATTCGGATGACCGTAGTTAAACTATCTGAAGGCGGTCTGCTCGTTTATGCACCGATCGCACCCACCAAAGAGTGCATTCGTCTGGTTAACGAGTTGGCGGCAAAGCATGGCGACGTTAAATATATCATCCTGCCTACCGTTTCCGGCATCGAACACAAAGTTTTTGTTGGCCCCTTTGCCAGACGTTTCCCTTTGGCCCAAGTCTTCGTCGCGCCTTCCCAGTGGAGTTTTCCCCTGAATTTACCTTTGAGTTGGCTGGGTTTTCCGCCCAAACGCACTCATATATTACCTTCAGATAGCAGCAAAGTACCTTTTGCCAAAGAATTTGACTACGCAATACTGGGCCCGCTGGATCTCGGACTGGGGCGATTTGGAGAAGTGGCATTTTTCCACAAGCTGACACGCACGTTGCTGGTGACAGATGCGGTGGTTTCTATCCCGGAAAATCCGCCAGAAATCGTTCAACTTGACCCCTATCCTTTGCTTTTCCACGCCAGAGACGATGCCTTCGATGTTATTAGAGATAACGAAGGAAACCGTCGCAAGGGATGGCAGCGGATTTGTCTGTTTGCTTTTTACTTTCAACCGAGTAAACTGGATACGATCGCCCTAAAAGAACTATTTGGCAAAGCTCTCTCAGCGCCCGATCGCTCCAAAAAAGCTTATTTCGGTTTGTTTCCGTTTAAATGGAAAGATGACTGGCAGCGATCGTTTGAGGCTCTCTTCGGCGGCGGACGATTATTTGTTGCACCAGTTCTGCAAACTCTCATTCTCAATCGCGCACCCAAAGAAACGATCGATTGGGCTAATCGAGTGGCGAGTTGGGATTTCCAGCGCATTGTTCCCTGTCACTTAGATTCCCCCATCGAAACAACTCCGCGTCAGTTTCGCCAAGCTTTTGCTTTCCTGGAAAAGTACCCCTCTGCGGATGAGGGAGTTTTGGGAAGTGCAAATCAACCTTTAGTCGAAAATGATTTTGAATTTCTCAGGGAACTGGAGGTTACCTTGAATAAGACTAGGATTACACCGCCTGCGAAGGAAAAAGTTTGAAAGGGGGAGGTAAAAGTCAAAAGTCAAAAGTCAAAAGTCAAAAGTCACTCATTAAGAATTTCTTCCTGGGGCGCGGGGGGGGGGGGGGGGGGGGGGGGGGGGGGGGGGGGGGGGGGGGGGCGGGGGGGGGGGGGGGGGGGGG
>NZ_JBHFNU010000097.1:0-46881 GCF_041929145.1 Aerosakkonema sp. BLCC-F183
GCCTACTCCTCTGCAACAAACAGCTTTGGATTTGCTGGGAGTTGGGTTGTAGTGTACCCATGTAATTGGCCGAGCTTGAACCCTTAAAGCCAAGCCCAGCATACCTTCCCCCTTTTTGTCAAAAGGGAACTCCAGTTTAACAGCAGCCCGCAGTCCCGACGCCCTTTAAAACATCGTATTGTCGTTGGCAGCAGTTTCGGGAATTGGCTGCATAACATCCCAATGTTCGGCAATTTTGCCATTTTCTATGCGGTAAATATCCGCTACAGCTGCACCACGGTCTGTCGGATGGAATTTGAGATGTACGTGTAGGAATACGTAGTCTCCCTCCGCCATGACACGCTTAACTTCCATCGTCAGTTCGGGATTCGCCTTTAAGAACTCTGTGGCGAATTCTATCAGCCCTTGACGACCGGTAACCACACCCGGATTGTGCTGCTTGTAGTCCTCCGTTAAGAACTGTTCGGCTACTGCAAAGTTTTTTTTGTTGAAAAACTCATCAAGGAACTTTACAGAAATAGCCTTATTCCGACGCTGCACAAGTCCGGGTAAGTTGGAGAATTCCGTGGGATTTAGGTAAAGGCTTTCGATTTTCTCAACGAGAGCGCCGTTAGCTTCCGTCTCCGCAAAAATGCTTTGCCATTCCGCATCGTTCTTGAACGCAGCCCAATTTTTCTCAGCCGCTTGCTTGCTTTCGTGAGTTAGCAGGTAGATTAACTTTGTGTCCTTTTCTTCGCCTTCCGGCGTCAGGTAGAGGACATTCGTCATACCGTGCTTTTCCAGCAGTCGGATTGCGTGTTCGCCGAATCGTTTGAGCAAAGCTGCCATTTTGCCAGGGAAAACGGTGTATGTTCGCAATTCGTAAATCATTTCTGTTGATGTATCGGTTGCAGAAATTGGTTGACCTGTCACATCGCTTAATACTATCTGTACATCTCCATATTTTAAGAAATATCTTAAATTCAGATGTGCGATCGCAACCAGTCGGTCATGTTCTCACCCAATTTTCGATTTTGCGCGAAGTGGGCGTCTTGGCGGTTCCCGTCACGATGCCCACCTTCACAAGAGAGGATTTTGGATTGGCTGGGCAACGATCGCAACGGCATATGGTACACTTGTATTAGTTTTTTGCCAAACTTCTCTGCACAGATAGGAAAGCTATGCTGTATCTTGCTTTAAGCTGTTTGCAGGGGCGAACAATGCAGTCTGCGGCAGAAGACCTGCTGGAAATTGGTGCTAACAATCTTCAGTTGACACCCGGTAACGTTCCCACGCCAGAGTTTAATAAATGGCTGCAAGAGCGCCAAGTTTCGATCCGAAAACATCATGGTTTTCACTGGGAAGCTCTTAGGCGTAAAGTTTGGAGCGAAACTGCCGATTGTTTGGTTGATGCAGATTCGGTTCACCCTCCACAAACAAACGCCGGAATTGCTGATGTTTGGAAACAGCAAGCAGAGCAAGGTAACTATGCAGGAATTCTCTTGGAAACAATGTATCCAGGTTATTGTTTGGGTGATGGCGATCGACTATCTTGGGCGATGGATATTCAGTTGGAACTGGCAGTCGATGTGTCGCATATCTACATTCAGATTTGCCAAAATGCCTTGGATAATACTGTTTGGGAAAGACTTCAAAACTACGAAAATATAGGTGAAATTCATATCTCTGCCAATCATGGAAAATCAGATATCCATCAACCAATTACAGAGCAAACTTTTGGCTTGGAATGGTTACGCGATCGCACTCAAGATGGAACTCCTGCAATTTTAGAATGCTATATGCACCGACTTACTCCCACAGAACGAAGAAAACAAGTTGAACTTCTTTTAAATGTTGTAGGGTAACAGATCAAAAGAAAAGCCGCAAATATCACAATTGAGAACAAACGAAAACATCATGGTGGAATATTTGTATACTAAGGAACAAGCTGCTGAAATGCGATCGCGGATAATGAATGAATATATAAAACCTCGCGTTAAAGCTTGTTTTGAACGTTATGCTCAACTACAGTCAGCGATGGTGTTAGTGGCACAATACTGGGCAGATGAAGCCGACGACGCCGTACACAACAGCACGATTTTTTCCGTTCTGAAAACTCCAGACTTGTCAGCCGCATTTAAAGCCTATGAAGATTATCTTGAAGATCCCGTTAACCTCCCAGGTTTTGAATATACTGGCGAAATTTATGACGCTTGGTTGTCGGTAGATGAGCGAGTTCAAGATGAAGAAGAATTTCTCTATTGGGAAGACAATGGAATAGCTATCCCTGCATTCGCGGCTTTTTGCAAGGAAGGTTGCCACCAAGATATGAAAATGGCAGAAGCATACACGCCTTATGCAATTTTGCGCCGCAATGGAGACGAAGTTGATATAGAAATTGTTGGGCAAATGTATCGTCCCTGGCTTGATGGAATTAAGCCGGAAGAATGGGACGAATAGAATTACAGCAGATTGTAATCGCTTATGGTAAACCTTTAATCTGCGTTCATCTGCGTTTATCTGCCTTCATCTGCGGTAAAAAATTAACCCCAGATTCCCACAGATAATCTTTGGCATCAGTCATATACTACCGAAGCAACCGAACAAGATATTCCCGCTGACAGACCCTTTTAATGTAAAAAGTGACGGATGCCAGTAAATACCATCACCATTCCCAATTCATTCGCAGCATTAATAGAATCTGCATCTCGCAAACTGCCACCGGGTTGAACAATAGCGACTATTCCCGCTGCTGCTGCTGTTCTCACCGAATCATCAAATGGGAAGAAACCATCGCTGGCAAGAAAAGCACCTTGAGTTTTTTCTGCTGCTTGTTCTAAGGCAATTTTAACAGAACCAACGCGATTCATTTGACCGGCACCGACACCGAGAGTAGTGCGATCGCGTGTCACTACAATAGCATTAGATTTAACGTGTTTGCACACTTTCCAGGCAAAGAGCAATTCTTCTAATTGTGCTGGCGTTGGTTGGTTTTCCGTGACTACCTGCCATTGGCTGGGATTTTCCACTGCATCGTCGGCAGCTTGCACCAAGAAACCACCAGCAATTGACCTCACGGTTTCTTTTGGCCCAGCAATCAAATCCGGTAAAATTAAAACTCGGACTTTCGATTTCGCCGCCAAAATTTCTTTGGCTTCTGCTTCGCATTCCGGTGCGACAACGCATTCTAAAAATGTCTTTGTCAATGCAGTTGCGGTCGCTGCATCGATCGGTTTATTCAGTGCAACAATACCGCCAAAAGCGGAAACGGGATCGGCATTGAAAGCTTTTTCGTAAGCTTCGGAAATACTATTTCCCATTGCCGTACCGCAGGGATTGGTATGTTTGATAATTGTGGCAGCAGGAGTATCGGGAAATTCAGCAATAATTCGTCGCGCTGCTTCGAGATCGACTAAGTTATTATAGCTTAATTCTTTACCTTGAAGTTTAGTCGCAGCTGCCCAACCTTGGGGAACGGTTCCTGTTTGATACCATGCAGCTGGTTGATGGGGGTTTTCGCCATATCGCAGAGATTGCAGCTGTTGTCCGGAAAGGGCGAAAGATAAACTTCTCTCCTTTTCCCCTTCTCCGTCGGCGGAGAGGGGGACTGAGGGGGTGAGGTTTTCTGGCTGCTGTTTGGCGAGATAGGAAGCGATCGCCATATCGTAAGCCGCTGTGTGGGAAAATGCTGCCAAGGCACTCTGTTGTCGAAATTCTAAAGATGCCTCTCCCCCATGTTGGCGCAATTCTTCTAAGTAGGCATGATATCGATCGGGATTGCATAAAACAGTCAGGTGCGCGAAATTCTTTGCCGATGCGCGAATTAAAGCTGGCCCACCGATATCGATTTGTTCGATCGCCTCTGGCAATGTCACACCCGATCTGGCAATTGTTTGCTCAAATGGATAAAGATTGACTACTACCAGATCGATCGGACGAATTTGATTATTTTCCAAATCGGCGATATCTTCCGGTAAATTGCGACGCGCCAGAATACCACCATGAATTCGCGGATGCAGAGTTTTGACTCGACCGCCCAGGATTTCCGGGTGTCCGGTGTAATCGGAAACTTTCGTTACTGGTAAACCAGCATCTTTGAGAGATTGGGCAGTTCCGCCACTGCTGATTAAATCAAAACCAAATTCTTCTACGAGACTGCGTGCTAGGTCAATTAACCCGGTTTTATTAGATACACTCAGCAGTGCCAGACGCGCCATGACTTGTGAAATTCCTTATAGTTGCCTTATTAAGGATAGAGGCGATCGAGATCGCAGTCCAGATCTGGTTTGACCGGATTGTCGTCGCAGGCTAGAGGAATTGTGACTGCTTTGGGAACTAGGATAATTGTGAAAAGCTATAGGAGAAAGTCTTTGTCTTTAGAAGTAATTACCTTGCCACCGAAAACAGGTCAACCCCCAAAAGGTGCGATCGTCGCTTTGCACGGTTGGGGTGCCAACGCCGAAGATCTGGCATCTTTAGCGCCTTTCTTGAATTTACCCGATTACGAGTTCCTGTTTCTCAATGGGCCTTTTCCTCACCCGCACGTACCGGGTGGAAGAGCGTGGTACGATTTTCAGAAAAATTACGGTTTAACAGAAAGTCGCCAACTGCTGACTGAATGGCTTACCTCTTTAGAGGGACGCACGGGCATTCCTCTGGAAAATACTATTTTGAGTGGATTTTCCCAAGGTGGGGCGATGACTCTCGATGTGGGACTGAACTTGCCACTGGCCGGCTTAGTATGTCTGAGTGGCTATTTGCATCCCATCACTCAAGAAGCAACAAATCGTAACTTTCCGCCTGTTTTGATATTACATGGCAGACAAGATTCGATCGTACCTGTAACTGCTGCGGTGAAAGCACGGGATATTCTATCTAACTTGGGAGTAGCGGTGCAGTATCAAGAATTTGATATGGGGCATCAAGTTACACCGGCGGTTTTGAATTTAATGCGAAGTTTTGTAATGCAGGTAATGTCATCAACAAGCTCTAAAATGCCCTAAAATCGTCTCTGTATATTACCGATTGTTAAGATGAAGTAGAAACGGCGAAAAAAATTAACAATCGGATTGATGCGGAAATTGCAATTTAGCGTTTCGTACTAGATAAATACTGAGCCAGGACTGGTCTAAGATAGTAGCGGTGGCTGCATCTATAACCAGTAGACTCCACGCTGAATGCAAATACTGCTCAAAGGAGGCGCTCAGGATGAAAACTTTAAGCATTTCTAAGCGGGATATATCAGCCTTGACGGCAGCAGATATAGCTGAATTGGCTGCGCGTCTGGAACGGGATGATTACGCTAATGCTTTTGAGGGTTTAGATGATTGGCATTTTCTGAGATCGATCGCCTTTCAGCGTCCAGATTTAGTTGAACCATATATCCACCTGCTTGACTTAGAAGCTTACGATGAAGCATAAGCATTTTCGATCTGAGATTTTAGATTAGAGTTGACGAGTCGGGAGCGCTTATGGCGGAAAATGACAAACAACTCATCGATCGAAAATCTCATATCCAAAATCCAACATTGCAAAAGGTTCTCATTGGCATTGGTGGAGGTATTGCCGCTTATAAAGTTTGCGAAGTCGTTTCAGCGCTGGCAAAATCCGGGGTCGAGGTGCGAGTTATCTTGACGGATGCAGCTTGTGAATTTATCACCCCTTTGACCCTAGCCACGCTGTCTCGTCATCCAGCTTACACGGATAAAGATTTTTGGCAACCTATACACGGTCGTCCGCTACACATAGAATTGGGAGAATGGGCGGATGTGTTTGCGATCGCTCCCTTGACAGCCAATAGTTTAGCAAAATTAGCTTATGGTTTTGCCGATAACCTACTGACGAATACGGTGCTTGCTTCCACCTGTCCGATTTTATTAGCACCAGCGATGAATACGGATATGTGGGAACAGGTGGCGGTGCAGCGAAATTGGCAACAAGTTCTTACAGATAAAAGATATCACAGCGTTGGGCCGGATGCGGGAATTTTAGCGTGCGATCGTATCGGTTCCGGTCGCATGGCAGAACCTGCTCAAATTTTGCCATACATTCAATCTTTATTGCATACTAACGGTAAACGAGATTTACTCGGAAAACAAGTATTAATTAGTGCTGGTGGAACTAGAGAACATTTAGACCCCGTGCGCTTTATCGGCAATCCCTCCACTGGTAAAATGGGATTAGCTGTTGCACAAGCAGCGCTACATCGCGGTGCATCGGTAACATTAGTACGCGCACCCGCTACTTGGGAAACGCCGATGGGTGTGCGCGATATCCCCATCACCAGTGCAGCAGAAATGCGAGAGGCGATGTTGGAATGTTTTCCTAACGCCGATTTAATTGTGATGTCAGCAGCAGTAGCAGATGTAAAACCTACTAATTATGCAGCCGAGAAATTGCCGAAAAAATTGCTGCCAACTTCCTTACCTTTGTCCTCAGTAACCGATATTGTGGCAGAGTTGGGAAAATTGAAACAACCCCATCAACTTTTAATCGGATTCGCGGCTCAAACTGGCGACATCGTAACGCCTGCTTTAGAAAAATTGCACTCTAAAAAATTAGATGCTATTGTTGCCAATCCTATCGATAAATCCGATAGCGGTTTTGGCAGCGACAATAACCAAGCGATATTTATCGACGCACAAGGAAGACAGATAGAAATTGCACGTTGTTCTAAATTAGAAATAGCGCATCGGTTGTTTGATTTCGTGCAAATTGGAGGTTAGATAATGACTCAGGAATTATTAGATTTGCGGAATAGCATTACAGAAGGACGTTATGAAGATGCTTTGGTACTTATTGATGAGTTAGAAGGAATGAGCAGGCAAGTTATTCTGCGGAATATCCAATCTTTTTTACTCAGATTGTTGATGCACTTGATTAAAAACCAAATCGAACAACGATTAACAAAATCTTGGGCGGCTTCTATTCGATATTCAATTCGTCATTCAATTCGTCAAATAAAAAAACTGAATCTTCAAGATAATAAAATTTCCTATTACATCAAAACAGATGAATGGCAAACAATGCTTGAAGATGAATTTGAAGCAGCAATTCGCGATGCGAGTTTAGAAGTGAGGGATGGTTCTTACAGCGAGTCAGAACTACTAGAAATGGTGGATAGAGAGCAAATACTCCTAACTGCACAAACTTTTCTGGCTTTGACCTATGAATATTCAGTTAGAGAATTACCCGGAGTTGTTAATGAATATTTGGCTCAATTACCGGGTGGCGAAGATTGGAAACAAGGTAGGCAATAATTATGACACAGGAACTCACAGATTTAAGAAATTGCATTTTGGAGAAACGTTATGAAGATGCTTTGATACTTATCGATGAGTTAGAAGGAATGAGCAGGCAAGCTATTCTGCGGAATATCCAATCTTTTTTAGATAGGATGACGATCCACTTGATTAAAAACCAAATCGAACAGCGATTAACTAATTCTTGGGTAGCTTCGATTTCTGATTCCATTGTACAAATTAAGCGCTTGAATCTCAAAGAAAATAAAACTTCTTACTATGTTAAAGCAGATGAATGGGAGTTAATGCTTGAAGAAGCGATCGCAAATGCAATTCGTCCAGCAAGTGCGGAACTGCTCAACGGGAGATTAAAACCGTCTCAGGTTTCACAAATGCTAGATAACGCAAAGTTAATGGCGAAGGCTAAACAATTGCTTGCTTTAACTTACGAATATTCTGCAACTGATTTACCCGATATTATCGATGAATATTTAATTGAGTTGCCAGGTGGACAAGATTGGTGAGAAAATATTGACGTTCAAAATTGCAACCAGCTTCCAAAAGCAGCTTTTTTAATTGAGGAGTAAATGAAAGAACCATTTTATCAAGCTACCTGAATCAATTCTTGGCGATGGCTGGTCAATTCAAAAGAGATCGAACCTGTATAATCAGCAGAGACCAGATGATTGACGAATAATAATTCTGGAATCATCTGCTTTAGTTTGTCCGTTAACAATTCGATCGTACTAGCTTCTGTTACTAATCCGGGAACATCTTCACTCTCCGCAACCCAGACTTGCGCCTCTCGATCCCAGAAAGCATCAATTTTATATACGATTGTACTCATTTTGGGTCGGGTGATTTGTCATTGATTGAGCAATTACTCCTATTTTACAGAGCAATAAAAAAAGGGTGGTACTAAATTTCCTAAGCCGATCGCAAAGTCTGCAACTGATAGCCACGCTGTTGCAATTTATACATATGATCGAACAAATTCCAGCAATACTGTTCCGGCAGTCCGCAAGTGACAGCACCGCGCAGCACGACGTTGAAATACCAGTCATTCGGTGGTAGTTCTTCCGATAATTTGTTGACTACTACGTAGGTGCGAACATTTTTATACAAGATATCGCCACAGCTAACGCTTACCATTTCGTGACGATAGCCGTTCGTGGGGACTTCTTCCCGTTCGTCCAGGCGATCGCTCAGTCGCCAAGGTAACCTGTAGAGAACCCCTTCCACTGAAGAAGTGCGATCGGGCACAATATCCAATACCCCACAGTTGCGAAGCTGCGAGTGCTTATAAAAACCCAACCGATAACCTTTGAGCGTAGCAGGGCCGATCGCGTAGTCATGAGTATTTTCGCCCAACGTCCGCTTCAGATCCACTGGACACATACAAGAACCGTATGCAAAATAGTAAAACATCGGCTCTGGTGTTTGTTGCTGCTGTTGTAGATTGCGAGATAGTGTCCGAAATTGCTGAAACTGGGCGAGGGATATCATAGTTGACTGGCATTACCGAGTATATCTACATATAGTATCAAAACTCTTTCAAAAAAACAACATATTCTCCATGTATAAACCGGAGATTATAAGCAGAGGTGCAGAAAATAAGTCAAAAGTTAAAAGTCAAAAGTCAAAAATAAGAGCAATAGAAAGTTAAACGGAGTAAATAAGAGCAATGAGCGAATAGAGGTCAGTAAAATCCCCTAAATTCTAACTTTTGACTTTTGACTTTTGACTTTTGACTTTTGACTTTTTCTAGCCTCTAGCAATCTGGCTCCAAGCGCGGACAACTTGCTGCAAAGGTTGAGGTAAACGATCTTGAACAATATCGGCGTAGCGGGTAGTACCAGTCGAGCTAGTCACAGTAACGGTAATGTAATCGGCAGCACCTCTGGGTGCCGGGTAACTCAGACCGTTAAACCGCGCTAGCGATTGCCGTTGCAATAACTGCTTAAATTCGCGCAATTGTTGGGGAGAAATTTGACGCACGCTGCGTTCCGAGTCGTTGGCATCGCCAATGCGAACTCGCATCAATTGTCCGTCATTCATGAGGGTAGTTTGATAAGTGCGACCGGTAATTCCACCACTGGAAGTAGCCTGAAAGAGTATACCTCTATCCAAACGAGGGGGTAATTGGCTGGCAGGAATGGGAACGGGTCTGAGAGAGCCAGTAGCCGTTCTTTGGCTAACCACTTCCTCGACTGATTTCGGTAAATTAACAGAGACGCGGGAATCTTCTAGGCGTAAGATTGTGCCGTTGCTGTTGGTACGATAAGTCCAGGTTTTGCTACCGTCAGATACCACAACGCGCCAACCTTCTACCAATGCTTGAGTGCAAATTCGATCGGGTTCGGCGAGACCCAGGCAACCATCCGGCCAAGTTTGCCGACTGTAGCGGGTAATTCTCAGCTTTCCGGGAGCAATTCCAGTTTTGGCAGACAGATCCTGGCGAACAGCACGATCTACTTGAGCGGGAAGGCGGTTGGCGCGAGCATCAGAAGGACTTTGGCTGATAAGTTCGCTTGTAGTTTCAACAGTCTCGCTAGTAGATTGAGCAAGATTTTGAGGGTAAGCAACGGCAGTTTTTAAGACAGTGAAGCTGGAGCCTAAAGACAAAATTCCAGCTAACACTAAGGCTGACAAAATCCGCCGAGGCTTCGTGTTTGTTTGGCTTGGTGTGGAGCGATCGAACATAGGTTTCATGGGAACTTTCTACAGCGAAAAACGATCCGATATGGAATTTAGCCGCGTCACGCTATGGCGATCGTAGCGTTAGTGCAAGCACCGGCACTATGCCTGCGGCGCAGTTGCAATACCAGGTATACACAGAACCTAGACGTTCAAAAGCATTTGTTTAGTTCCGTAATTTCCCAGATTGTCTGTAGGTAATAGCTAAGGCACTGTACAAAAGTGCTGAGATTGACGAATGCGCGATTAAAAACATATTTAGCGCAGAAGTAATTTTGCTAAGTTTCTGCGATCGCAATCAGATTGTCAAAGAAAATCGTTGCTTTGGGTTAAATATGCTGATTTGTGTGCGGTATCATAAATATCTCGGTCATACCAATGTTTTAATTATCCTCAGTACACAAATTCGGATTAAAATCAAAAAACCCCCAGACCCAGACGTTACTTTGTTTACAAGTCCAGAAATATGGTGAAAAGATCTGTCAAACGCTTTATGACAGCCTGTGCAGACAGGCTTTTCGGGTATATCCGGCACTTTATCTGTCACCTACAGCCTCGCAAACACAGATGGTTTGCCCTTTTGATTGCCGCCAGCACAATCATTGTAGCGATCGCACCGCAACCCTCTTACTCGCAAACCAGATTTAGAGATATTCAAGGACATTGGGCGCAACCTTGCATTGAAAAACTCATCAAAGAAAATATTATCAATGGTTATGAAGATAGAACTTTTCGACCCAGTTTGGCGGTATCGCGGGCTGAATTTGCCACAATGCTAGATAAGGCATTCCCCAATCTACCAAAAGTCCGAGATGCCGTTCGCTTTGCCGATATTCCCTCCAACTACTGGGCCGGTCGTGCAATTACTAGAGCTTACGAAACAGGTTTTCTTTCTGGTTATCTCGGTGAAGTTTTCAATCCACTCAGAAAGATTACGAGAGAACAAATGTTGGTGGCTTTAGTAAGTGGCTTAAAGTATTCGCCCACCCAGACAGTAAATGAAACTTTAAACGCGCTTTTTACTGATGCGGATACCATTAAAAATTATGCCCGGAATGCGATTGTCGCCGCCACCGAAAAACAGCTAGTTGTCAATTATCCTAATGTCAACACACTCAACCCCAATGGGTTAGCAACGCGAGCAGAAGTAGCCGCTTCCTTATGTCAAGCTTTGGGTAAATTTGGCTTAGTTCCAGAAGAGTATATTCCTGTAGTAGAAACGCTAACTCCACCAACAGCACCATCGACAACACCCGAAACAACTTCTCTGCTAAAAACAGCATTAAATACAACCACTGCGGAGATCAGAGGAGTTTGGCTGACAAATATAGATAGCGATGTGCTGTTTTCTCGTTCTCGGCTCACCAATGCTTTGCAACGCTTGCGCGAGCTAAATTTCAACACAGTTTATCCCACAGTTTGGAATGGTGGTTATACCCTTTATCCCAGCCGCGTAGCAAAAAGTGCGATCGGGCGATCGCTCGACCCAGAACCTGGGTTGCAAAGGCGAGATATGCTTAAAGAAGTTGTCGAAGAAGGACATAAAAAAGGCTTAATCGTTATTCCTTGGTTTGAATTTGGTTTCATGGCACCAGCTAATTCTGAATTAGCCAAACGTCACCCCGACTGGCTCACTCAGCGCCGCGATGGTAGCAAAATTTGGAAAGAAGGAGTAGAAGAGCGCGTTTGGCTCAATCCTTTTCATCCGAAAGTGCAGCAATTCATCCTAGATTTAATTGTCGAAATTGTCACAAAATACGATGTAGATGGGATTCAATTAGATGACCATTTCGGCTTACCTGCGGAATTTGGATATGATGATTACACGGTTGCACTTTACAAACAAGAACTTCCGGGTCTATCTCCTGACGACGATTTTAGAGAAACTTTTTGGGTACGCTGGCGAGCAGACAAAATTAACGATTTTATGGCGCGACTATCCAGTGCGGTGAAAGCTCGCAAACCAAAATGTATTGTTTCTATCTCTCCCAATCCCTTACATTTTTCCTTGCCAGCACATTTGCAAGACTGGTTTACCTGGGAAAGACGGAATCTAGTGCAAGAAATTATTGTGCAAGTTTATCGAGATGACCTCAAGCGTTTTACCACCGAATTGGAGCGTGCAGAAGTGCAGTTGGCTCAAAGTCATATCCCCGTAGCTGTGGGTATTATGGCCGGTCTGAAAGGTAACTCGACTTCTATGCAACAAATTCAAACTCAAGTTGGCGTAGTTCGCGATCGCGGTTTGGCTGGAGTGTCGTTTTTCTTCTATGAAAGTCTCTGGAATTGGGCGAAAGAAACACCGACAGAGCGCGAAAATGGATTGAAAATTCTCTTCCCTATGCCGGTGTCAAGACCTGATGTAGCTGGGGACTAGAAAGTCAAAAGTCAAAAGTCAAAAGTCAAAAGGAAAAAATCAAAAGGAAAAAAGGGGTTAAGGATTAGGGGATAGGGCGTCGGGAAAGTCAATCATTCTCCTCCTCCTCCCTCTCCCTCTTTCCTACTTGCGAGTACGCACAATAATGTATGGGCTTGTATCTGGGATAAACGGGGAGCGATCGTAATTCCCAAACACCTCCTCAATAGAGACACATCAACTCCAGTACAGAACCATCAATTTTTTGACACTCTTGCAGGAAAAAGGGCAGATCGTCTGTAAAACGTAAGTAGGAATCATAAAGATGTGCAATCTGCTCGTAATCTAGTGCAGAAGTCATAAAATCACCCTTACGTGCCATTTTTATTTTTTAGTTTTTCTAGAAGCGATCGCAATTTCTAGAGTATTTCGACTCGATGAAGGCTTGGTACTATTATTCATATTCAGCTTCAACAAAGAACCAGACGTATTTGTGAAATACACCCAGCGTTTTTTGCCACTCGCTACCGTTATTTGCCAACCCGGAACTAGCACCTTGCTACAGGAAACGTCAGTGCGATCGATATTCAAGCAGCTATTCAACCAAGTCAACTGTCTCGCCTCCACTATTTGCAGTGCGGACTCTGGTAACTTCTCACGCTGGGATAAGTCGTGCATAACCGCACTCTTAACCGATGACGATAAAGTTGTATTAGTCTGGAATGAATTGGAAACAGCAACATTAGTATTGCCTAGCGGTTGTCTGACGCCGAAATACAAAACGCCGGTCAAAACCAAAGCTAAGACAAAAGGACGTGGCTGCTTAACTGTTTCACTAATAGTCGCTGCGGCAGATCCTGTCGTAGTAATTTGTTCCATAGCAAGCCTCGCAAGTGGATGCTGTCAGCGAAGTGGGCTATACAGACGTGGAACTACACTCTGATTCTGATGGATTTCGGAAAAGCTGAAATCTTTTTTCATTGGTTGAGCTTAATATGCAATTGCACAATGCCCGCACCTGCGATCGAAAGTGATTTTCCTCGCTCTGCGTTACCCAAACACAAACAGCTTTATGAGAGCAAGATATCTGCACCCTGCGAGTTATTTCTGCAAATAATCTTTATTTGCTAGTTTTAACAAGTATTGTCAAATACTAATTTCTTACTTAACAGACAAATTTTAAACCCAGAAAATACCGAACTACAAGTAATATTTAATACTTTTTATATTACGATTTATTACAGACGCTGATAGACTCCAAAAACTTGGTTTCTTCCAGAAACTAGATTCTATGTCAATGCCAGTTTCTGGTTGGTTTAAGCATTATCATATTTAACATTATTTTTCATATATCTCCAGAGGTAGATCGTCTGGGTCTTTGAAAAAAGTAAAGCGCTTACCTGTAATCTCATCAATTCTGATCTCTTCTACCTGCACACCTTGAGATTTTAGATAAGAGACAGACTCATCAATATTTTCAACTTCAAAAGATAAATGTCTGAGACCGCAAGCTTCCGGGCTATTCAGTCGTTTAGGAGGATTAGGAAAGGAAAACAGTTCAATTTGGTCACCGTTACCGACACGCAAATCCAACTTGTACGAATTTCTGTGCGATCGGAAAGTTTCTTTGATAATCAAAAAACCTAAAACTTCTACATAAAAACTTTTAGATTTTTCATAGTTTGAACAAACGATCGCTACATGATGAATCCCAGTTGTTTTCATAATGTCACATCCTATATCATATATCAAGCGATCGCCATCTCCGACTCGAACGATCGCATTTGCGATGCCTCCTCAATTTTAGCCATACCAAACAACTTCGGTAATTGATTAGTTTCTCTCATCACTTCTCTGACTTCCGAATTCGATACATTTGCCAAGTTCTTGCGATCGAGGATTGCAATAACAGCAGCTATTCCCACTCCTTGACCCACAGCCGAATTAAATTCTACAATTCTGCCAGCAGTAGAAGCATAACCCTCAAAACCAGAAGCCGGACTCACAACGGCGAGGTTAGGAACGTACTTAACTAATGCGTGCTGGATACCGATATGGAAAACTGGCGGCGGAAAGCGAACAGATGAAAAACCTTTTGCATTTGCCCTTTGGGAAATACCTTTAATTTCTCCCCGCGCATCAAAATGATAAGCAAAAGTACCGATCGATTCATTTTCCGGTACGCCACCCATGAGCATTTTTGTACCAGTCAACGGTTCTACAACACCAGTAATATTGCCAGCGTGTCTAATATAAAGCTCTTTTGCCGGGGTAACGGCAGTAGCGCCCAAACTCTTGAACCACTTTTCCAGCCAAGCTATTTCCGCTAACATTTTAGGAGTTGGCTTGGCAGAAGCTTTTGCCAAAGCTTCTGCTTCATCGGCGGTAACAGCGATTAGAAGAGCATTCCAAGAAAGACGATCGTCTCCCAGTATTGCTATATTTGCCCTATCTAAAATTACACCCGTTTTCGCCAAACAAAACTTCTTTCTCCTGAAAGAGTGGTAGCCTACAGATAAAGCCGTAGAACGGATATCGATATAATCTGTACCTGCTTGGAGAGTTTTGAGATCGCCATTAGATTCCAGCATTTCCTTTCTGAGTGCTTCTGCAAATTCGACATCAAAACCCGCAGCGTACAGCAGAAGCGTTTGCCCCTCTGTATCGGACAAGTTCGTAAAGCGTTTGAGATAGCGATACTCTATTTCTGTGATTCTGCTAGGGGTCAATCCCTTAGTTTCAAACACAAGCGTAACGGCTAATTCTGATTCGGGAAGACAAAATGTTTCAAATCCCTTTAGTTTTCTGACACCAGCAGCTTGTGCCAACTCAGCATTAACAGTAGAATCTATAAACTGCTTGGCAGAAAATATACCGCGATCGTTCGCTAAGGTTATGCTCGCTAAATTGTCACCTTCTTTGGTAACAGAGCGAATGCCAACATTGGTGAGAATATCAACGCCTGCTTCCCGAAGCATCTGCCGGAGTACTTCACTTGCTTTGCGAGGATCGAGACCGACATCAATAACGCCAGACTTATGCAAAAATTCTTTATAGATTGGAGCGGGATCGCCAAAACGATCTAAACCTTGAGATTGTTGAAAATTACGATCGATCTGCGTTCTATCCAAATAAGCCAAACCGCCTCTGACCAAATGACCGCCTATTCCTGCTTGTAAATTACCGTTAGAGATCAGAAGAACTCGCGGATACTTGTTAGTCCGACGACGATATTCCCTAGCAGCACAGATCAGAGCTAAGATTCCCGGAACCTCATCTCCGAAACCGATGACATCGTAAGCACACGCATCTTTAACCATTGTTCAATAGCTAATTTTAGATTTCAAATTTTTTTAGATTTCAAATTTAATTAAATATTACAGGGCTTACCCAAAGAAACCCGGTTTTTTTTGCAAAATCGTGGGTTTGGCAACGATAACTCGACTGACAAATCGGCTGTCTCGCTTGGTCGTGCTTAAGCCCTGTTCAATTGAAAATCTGCAATCTTAAATTTAAAATCTGTAAATATTCTATTTTTTCACAGGTTTTGGTGACTGTGTGGGTGGCTGACCTGGTAAAGCAGGTAAATTCATTTTTTGCCAAAATTGGTTGAAACTCGTGGGTTGGATGAAACGCCAACCTACTAAACCGAGTCCTGCAAGCACAACAAAAGTAATCGCACCGCTAACCAAACGAGTCAGCAAACCAGTTGCAGAACTTCTTTTTTTAGACTGGGAAGAAGCGCGATCGGCTGATGCTGGCCCAGTCATAGTAGCTTGTGGGTTTGCAGGGGCAGCAGTTTGCTTTGGCCCTACCCCTGGCGATCGATTATTTCCCCCCAGCGACCCCGCCGCCCCAAAAACTTGCAATTGCTGAGTTACAGCTGGTGGTTTCTCACCGGTTCGCACCCACTGCAAAAGTGCCGCCACCGTGATGCCGCAAAGATTGGCAGTCCCCAAAGAAGGTATGCGTTGCAGTATCGGCTGAGTATTCGACACGAAAACAACCATATTATCGCTGTTTTCCTGCGCGAAACCGTAGGTACACTGGGCAACCGCCACCACCAATCTCGCTTGTTTGCTCAAATTGGCACCGCCGGGAGGAGTAAAGGCGGGATGAGTGGCGTGTGCATCAGTCAGCTGCCAACCGCTATTTGGGAAAAAGCGCATAAATTCTCTCGCGATTTTTTCCAATTGAGGTTCTGGGGCGCGACCGGTGAGAAACTCAATTTCTTCGTAGACCGCTTGGGGTAGGTAACAAGCTCCTATGCGCGAAAAATCCTGCCATTCGCGGCTGGTTTTGCCCATCAAGGCGCTGAGGTCTAGAAGAACCAGAACAGGCGGTGGTGTAGGCATGGGGGCTAGAAAAGTCAAAAGTCAAAAGTCAAAAGTCAAAAATTGAAAGTGAAAAGCCAAAAGTCACAAGTCAAAAGAAAAAAAGAGCGTCGGGGTTAGAGAGAGAGGGAAAATATCTAATTTCTTATGACAAAGGAGTGATGACGAATGGCAAACGATCGCTTAAAATGGGCTGCTCACTCCAATTCCGAGACGTCCTGCCAATCCTGGGGATAAGGGAATGAGAGTGGCGATCGTTAAAAACAAAGCTAGCAAACCTATCGCTGCTCGTGCATCGTCGGGTTCGCTAATCTCATTGAGGCTGGGACGCTCTAAATCTCTTTGCAGAAACACAATTACAATTGCCCAGTAAATGGCAAGAGGATTTCCCAAAGCGACAAGTGCTAGGACAATTAAAGTCCCTATAGTTGTTCTGCTCGCTACTTTGCGTCCGTATATAGCCAAAACAATTCTACCACCATCTAATTGTCCGGCTGGCATTAGATTTAATGCCGTAATCACCAATCCCAGCCAACCAATTACTACCAGAGGATGAACATCTACTAAAGGTTGTTGCAAAGCCGAACCCAGGACAACCCGTGCCAAAGTTCCCACCAGTATAGAACCTTGGAAAAATTGTGCCGGTACTTGAAAGAAACTGCCTTTGTGAGAAAGTAACATACCTGCGATCAGCATCAGCAGAGATACAATGCCACCAGCAGCAGGCCCTGCTACAGAAATATCAAATAAAACATTTCGGTTAGGTAGGAGAGATTCAAAACGGGTGATGGCACCAAAAGAACCTATCTGTAAAGTGGGTATAAAATAAGGCAGGCTAAGGCGGATATTGTGACGGCGAGCTAGCAGCCAGTGACCGATTTCGTGAGCTACCAAAATTGTCAATATTCCCAAACCAATTGGCAAAGCTTCTGCTAATCGATTTGGGTTTTGAAATAAGTCAAATTCCAACATTAAGCCAGAAGTTTCCAAACAGGTAGCTATTGTTGCCAACATGAGGACAACTGCCAGAATTTTTTGACTTATAGTTGATGGTTTGGGGTCATTGCGGCTGGGTAGGACAACAACAACCGGCTTACCCTCTGGATTTTCGATCAAAAATAGGCGATAGCGATCGCCCAATCTTTCCTGCAAGGCATTGGAAAGGCGAGTGTGGACTGCTTGCGCCTCTCCTCGCAGGTTACCGTTAAAAACCGCGCCTTCCTGGTAGGGGATAGTTTCGGTGGCAAAAAAGGTATCGATGCCAAAAATTCCCTGAATCGTTTTGAGATCTTCTTGGGGAATCGGCACGAACTCAATTTTCAACTGCACCTGAACTGGCTGTGGCTTTTCAGTTGCCGACTCGATCGGTTGAGGCGTTTGTTCGCCAGAACTAGCTTCCTGGTTAGCATTCGCCATTTTTTCGGCGCGATCGCGCATCATCAAATCTTGACCCGCAGCTCGCAATCGCCTACCCAGATAAATATACAACCCAGCCGAAGCCACCAACATGAACAAGATGCTGACTAAGTTGAGGTAAATCCCGGCAGCGAACAAACCAAAGAATAACAGCCAGGGAGCCATGAGGGCAACCGACTGCAACCAGGCTAGGATTCCCAGTTTGCCAAAAGGCTTGGCACGTAAGTATCCCCAAGCCAATATACCGAAAGCGGCTAGCAGAATTAGTGCGATTACAGAAGTCTCCGATGCAGTAAACATTTCCTTTCCCTGTGCTACACAGACAAATCCTAGCGATAAAGTCAAAAGTCAAAAGTCAAAAGTCAAAAGTCACTCATTAAGAATTTCTTCCTGCCCCCCCGCTCCCCCGCTCCCCCACTCCCCTGCCCCCCTGCCCCCCGCTCCCCTGCAATCTCAATAACTAGATGTGTGAGAGCTTATTTCTGGTAGCTTTCGGCTGCTTGTCTGATATTACCCTGATGTTCAAACAGAAGAGTTTCTGCTTCTTTTTTATCCAATCCTGTCCAGTGCATCAGTAGCGCTAGCTTAACCGATCGCCCGCTTCGTTCTAACAAATACCCAGCTGCTTCGCGACTTAAATCGGTCAGATCGTTGAGAATTCGCAAAGCTCGATCGCGCAGCTTGGTATTTGTAACCGCCACATCTACCATGCGATTGCCGTAGACCTTGCCCAACTTGACCATCACGCCGGTAGAGATGATATTCAAAGCCATTTTTGTCACCGTTCCCGCTTTCAGTCGCGTGGAACCTGCTAAAATCTCAGGGCCAACTAACAGGCGAATGTCAATATCGGCACTGGTGGTAACTTGTTCTGCCGGTACGCAGGCCATAAAAATGGTGTTAGCGCCTCGTGATTGCGCCGCCTGCAAAGCACCTTGGACAAACGGAGTCGTTCCGCCGGCGGTAATTCCGACTACTACATCTAATTGAGTGATTTGTCGCTGGGCGATCGCTGCCGCCCCATCCTCAGCACTATCTTCCAAATCTTCCGAACTGCGGACTAAAGCACCGGCACCACCGGCAATTATGCCCTGTACCAGTTCCGGGGGTGTGCAAAACGTGGGCGGACACTCGGCGGCATCCAAAACGCCCAAACGCCCGCTGGTACCGGCTCCCACATAAAACAGTCTTCCCCCTTGACGTAATGCTTCTGCTGTGATATCGATTGTCTGAGACAACTGAGTGCGGGCAGCTGCGATCGCGGCAATAGTTTGGGTATCTTCTTGATTGAACAGATCCACCAACTCCAGAGAACTTAGTTGGTCTAAATTCTGACTGTTGGGATTGATTTGTTCTGTGAGAAGATGGCCGCGTTCCTCCAAATTATTCATCTTTCATCCTTCTTTCATCCTTCATCCTAGCCTTCGGTAAGGGCTCTCGCCCTACATCCTCGATCCTTTCACAAAAGTCCTTCCAGCTGACGGCGAATGCGATCGAGTTCGGAATCGGTAACTTCCGGTTGAGTGCTTTCCGCTTGCCAGTCTGTTTGTTCTAAGTTAGTTTCTGGTGGGAGGGCTAAAGCGCCTTCTGGAATGAGTTGCCATTCATAATCGGCACTTTCGCAAAATTCTTTGATTTCCTCATCATCGATCGCTTCTACCGAAGGAGCCATAAAATCTTGAGCTTCCAACTGCACGCAAAAGCGAGTAGCGTCGTCTTCTGACTCAAACATTAACACCGTATTGCGATCGCCAACTTTAATGGTGTGAATGCCCTCATTTTCCGTGCGGGCGTTATATAAAAGTACGAATACGCGCATGGGTGCCACTTCTTTTTGGATCGTCGTTATTTATCTTACCGATCGAAACTGCCAATTACTTGACGCTGAGCCCGTCTAAATAGGCATTGGCGAAACCCACAAATCGACATATCCTAGTCAGAAGTGGCTTCCCAGGCAGAGCCAGGGAACGAGGTCAAAAGTCAAAAACAAGAGCGAGAGGGAACAGGGAATAGGGAATAGGGCGAGAAAAGTCAAAAGTCAAAAGTCAAAAGTCACTCATTAAGAATTTCTTCCCACTCCCCCACTCCCCCACTCCCCCACTCCCCCACTCTCCCACTCTCCCACTCTCCCACTCCCTCTTCCCCTAGCGCCTAGAGGTTCTGATGACGAATTCCCCGAATCCCAGTAACGAACCCCAATCAAGTGCAAATCGGCGTGTATGGCTGCTTTGGCTGAGTCGCACCGGTCTTGCTTTTGGTGTGCTTGTGGTAGTTGGCGTCGCGGCTGGTGCTTGGTGGGCTTGGGTGTTTGTCCAGGAGCAATTAGGGCCATTAGTTGAGAAAAATCTCAGCGAGAGTTTAAAACGACCGCTAAAGTTGGGTAAAGTAGAACGCTTTTCTGTTAGCGGACTGCGATTTGGGGCTTCGGAAATACCGGCAACGCCGACAGACCCAGACCGCGCCGCAGTTGGGGCGATCGATGTTGGTTTCAATCCCGTCAAGCTGCTGTTAAACCGCACTTTAGAGCTAGACCTCACCCTGGTCAATCCCGATGTTTACATCGAACAAGACGAGAAAGATCGCTGGATCGTTAGTGAAATAAGCGTCGGAGAAGGCACAGGGCCATTTAAAACCGAAATCAAATCGGTGCGGGTGAGCAACGCTAAAGTTGTACTGGTACCAAATCCAAAACCGGCTTTTCCCAGAGTCCCCATAGGCATTACACCGCTCAATGGCAATGCCCAAATCGAAGATCGCGGTCAGCGCATTCGCTTCGATTTAGGCGGACAATTAGCTACTGGGGGGAATTTCAACATTTCCGGGGAACATTCTATTCCCCTCAAACAAACGAATGTACAGTTGCAAGGTCAAAATCTGCTCGTTACAGATCTCGATCGCCTAGTCAAATTTTCCTTTAATTTGAGTGACGGTCGCGCCGATGGCAACTTAACGGTCAGATACACCCCCGAACAGCCACTATTCTTATCGGGGACAGCACTCCTCAAAGATGTTACTGCCAATTTCAAACAACTGCCAGCACCGTTCAACAATACTAACGGAATGCTGCGCTTCAACGATCGCGAAATTACGTTGGATAATGTCACGACGCGCTTGGGTCAAGTTCCCCTGCAAGCAAATGGCAGTTTCGATCTTCAAAAAGGATACGATATTACAGCGCAAGTACCCAGTTTAGCGATCGCAAATATTGTTCAAACTCTCAACTTAAAAACATCACTGCCTGTAAGCGGCGAGGTGCGAGCGGGCGTGCGGTTGACCGGGCCAATAGAAGCCCCCATCCTATTAGGTCAATTTACCACAACTAAACCGACGCAAGTTGATAAGCTGCAATTCTCTTCTATAGGCGCTCGTTTTGCCCTCGCACCAACGACAAACGAACTTGCGATCGCAGATTTGCAAGCAAAACCAACTGTTGGCGGTCAAATCACTGGCAAAGGCAATGTCAAGCTGGGTCAAGAAGGTGGATTGGTAATCGATGCTGAAATTCAAAACGTGCCGGGAGATGCGATCGCTCAAGCATACGGCACAACTTTATCTCCTTCTCTTAAAATTGGCAATGTTTCCGCCAAAGCACAAGTATTCGGCCCTCTCAACGATATCCGCCTAGTGACTAGGTGGCAAGCTCCCCAAGCTACCTATCCCGCAGCTGGCGAAGTTGTCATTGCTAGAGGTCAGACAGTCTTGCGCGATGCGACTTTCCGAATTGCCGGTAAAACTTTGCAAGCAGCAGCTCGTATCGCTGACGGTCGCTGGGAAGCACTTGTGGAAGGTTCGCAATTGCCAGTCAAGGATATTTTAGCTGCATTGCCGGAAAATGCAGAAAACCCCACCCCCAACCCCTCCCCGTCTACGGGGAGGGGAGGAAGAGGAGAGGCGCAGGAAAATTTGCCTTTACCGATACAGCAGGGAACGATTAGTGGGAGAACGAAGCTATCGGGAAGTTTAGCTTCATTTAAAGTACAAGATATTGAAGCGATCGCAGAAGGAAATTTGCAAGTTGCGGGTGGGAATATCCAATTGCGGCAAGGCGCATTGAATAATGGACGTTGGGAAGCTTTAGTCAGCGCTACCGGCATTCAGTTGGGACGTTTCCCCCAAGTACCGCCACAATTGCAGAACGCAACTTTCAGCAACGGTCAGTTTAAATTGGCGGGGAATGTTGAGTCGTTCCAAGTTGCAGATATTCAAGCAATCGGTCAGGGAAATCTTCAAGTTGCTGGCGGTAATGTGCAAATTGTGCGGGGAGGACTTCGCAACGGTGCGTGGGAAGCGATCGCCAAAGCAACTAATGTTAATCTAGGACAATTGGCACAGTTACCGCCACAAGTACAAGGGCCATTTAACGGTCAATTCCGCCTCGCAGGTAACCTCAACTCCGGTGAATTGGGTACAATTCAAGCAGTTGGCAATGGCAATATCCAAGTTGCTGGCGGTAGGGTACAAATTCAGCAATTAGAACTCGATCGCGGTAATTGGCGAACTAATCTTACCGCTTCTGGTGTGCAATTAGGGCGTTTCGCGCAAGTACCGCCGCAGTTGCAAGGTGCTTTTAGCGGACAAGTGGTAGCAGCAGGAAATTTAGACACGCTTACCGCACAAACAAATAAATCTCCCCTATCTCAAATTCAAGCAATAGCGCGAGGAAATCTGCAACTTGCTGGTGGAAATATCCAAATTCGCCAAGCGGAACTCAATCGCGGTGATTGGCGAGCAAATGTTGCCGTTGCTGATGTGCAATTAAGTCGTTTTGCTCAATTACCGCCGCAATTGCAAGGTGCTTTTAGCGGTCAATTTCAATTAGCAGGAAATTTAGACGCGCTTACGGATAATTCCAATCAATCGCCGCTATCCCAAATTCGCGCCAGAGGTGATGGGAATGTTCGGATTGCTGGCGGTAATGTGACTGTTCGACAAGCACAACTCGATCGCGGTAATTTCCAAGCGGAACTCATCGCTAAAGGTGTAGAACTCAGTCGTTTTCCGCAAGTTCCCCAGCAGTTACAAAGTTCTTTCAGCGGTCAACTGGAAATTGCCGCAAATTTAAACAATCTGACTGACAAATCGAATCGATCGCCACTTTCTCAAATTCGCGCTAGAGGTGCAGGAAATCTGCAAGTAGCAGGCGGTAATGTTAATATCCGACAAGCAGCAATTAGCGATGGGAATTGGCAAGCAAATATCATCGCTAGCGGTGTAAATCTCGCTCGTTTCCCGCAAGTACCCAAGCAGTTACAAAGTTCTTTTAACGGTGAATTGGAAATAGCCGGGAATTTAGATAATATTAATAATGATGATGATAAATCGCTGCTGTCTCAAATTCAAGGCAGAGGTCGCGGCAATCTCCAAGTTGGTGGCGGTAGTGTTAATATCCGACAAGCAGTAATTAATCAAGGTAATTTCCAAGCAGATATCGCTGCTAACAATGTACGACTAAATAGTTTCCCGCAAGTACCGCCGCAGTTACGCGGTTCGGCTTTTACCGGTCAATTGGAAATAGCCGGAAATCTCGATGCAATTTCCGATAAAAATAAGTCACCGCTATCGCAAATTCAAGCCAGAGGTCAGGGAAATTTGCAAGTAGCAGGCGGTAGTGTTAATATCCGAGAAGCGCAGATCGATCGCGGTAATTTCCAAGCAGATATCGCTGCTAACAATGTACGACTAAATACTTTCCCGCAAGTACCGCCACAATTACGCGGTTCGGCTTTTACCGGTCAATTGGAAATAGCCGGAAATCTCGATGCAATTTCGGGTAAGAATAAGTCACCGCTATCCCAAATTCAAGCTAGAGGTCAGGGAAATCTGCAAGTTGGTGGCGGTAGTGTTAATATCCGACAAGCGCAGATCGATCGCGGGAATTTCCAAGCAGATATCGCCGCTAGTAATGTACAGCTAAATACTTTCCCGCAAGTCCCGCCACAATTACGCAGTTCGGCTTTTACCGGTCAATTGGAAATAGCCGGAAATCTCGATGCACTTTCCAATAATTCAAATAAGTCACCTCTCTCACTTCTGCAAGGAAGAGGTCAGGGAAATCTGCAAGTAGCAGGCGGTAGTGTTAATATCCGAGAAGTGCAGATCGATCGCGGGAATTTCCAAGCAAATATCGCTGCTAACAATGTACAGCTAAATCGTTTTCCGCAAGTACCAAAACAATTCCAAGGTACTTTTACTGGCGCAGCGCAAATAGCCGGAAATCTTGATACACTTTTCGCTAATTCCAATAAGTCGCCGCTATCCCAAATTCAAGCAATAGGTCAAGGAAATCTGCAACTTGCTGCGGGTAACGTAACGATAAGGCAAGCAGAAATTAACCGAGGTAATTGGCAAGCAAATCTTTCGGTTTCAGATATAAAACTGGGAAGTTTACCACAATTACCGACGCAGTTAAGAGGTTCTATTTTTAGTGGCGAAGTGCAAATTGCGGGGAATTTGGATGTATTAACAGCACCCTCAAATAATTTACCTTTATCGCAAATTCAAGCCAGCGCTCAAGGAAATATTCAACAAGTTGCTGGCGGAAGCGTTACGATTCGGCAAGCACAGCTAAATAGAGGTAATTGGCAAGCAGATGTTTCGCTTGCTGATGTGCAATTAAATCGCTTTTCGCAGCAATTGCAAGGACGGTTGACTGGCGATTTGAATCTAGCGGGAAATGTCGCTTCTCTGACCGCAACGGGAAGGTCGCCGCTAGCAAATATTCAAGCCAGAGGAAATGCCAACTTTTCTGAGGGAATCGCTTCTATTCAAGGGCCGATCGCAGCTACATTTGACTGGAACGGACAACGGTTGCAAATCGAACGGGTAACCGCTCCAGGATTAAATGTAAGTGGAGTAATTATAGCAAATATTGGCAGAAATAACCAGCCTAATATTACAAGTTTAGATATCAATGTTGAGGCGCAAAACTTAAACTTACAAAATTTGCCCGTCCAAATTCCGACGCCAAGAAACCGGGTTTATATGGAAAGTCGCGTTGGAGATAGAGATATAAGCAGAAACCCGGTTTCTATAATTGGTAGTGCTGATTTTAACGGACGGATATCGGGAACGCCAACTGCACCGAATGTAGCAGGTAATTTGCGTTTGCAAAATTTGGTTATCAACGGTTTCGATTTCGATCCGGTAATGTCGGGTGAAGTGCAATTAGCAGCAGGAAGAGGACTCAGGTTAAATTTATCGGGCGCTCAAGATAGAATTGCAGTTGAATTAGATAGAAACAATAATCCGGTAACTTTTGCTATTCGGCGCGATGAAGTAGTAGCAGAGGGAAGAAAGCAGGGAGATTTGTTGGAAGCGAACATCCAAAATTTCCCGATCGCAACTTTAAAAGCTTTGGCTTCCTACGTGCCAAACGTACCGAGAGAAATCGTCAATCAACCGATCGGCGGCATACTTTCGGGCAACTTTGCTATTAATTTAAACGCCAGAAGTATTGTGGCAAATAATGTCACGCTCGCCAACGCTGCTATAGGTGAGTTCCAAGTAGATGCGATAAGTGGCGATTTCAGCTACGCCAATGGCATAGCTGAAATTACCAACGCTCGGTTACAAAAAGGCGAGAGTACTTATCAAGTAACAGGTCGGATAACTCCCAGAGATTTTCAAGCAAGCGTGCAATTTGAGCAAGGAAAAGTTCGGAACGTTTTAACAGCGTTTAACTTATTGAATTTGACAAATACGAGACGATCGCAACGCAACTATGCTGGATCTGCTGCGCTTCCTACCGTAGCCGTTGGCATCCCAAACGCTTCTCTACTATCTCAACTGCGTCGCTTTTCGGAAATCGAAGCTTTGCTGTCACAGCAACGCACTATCCGCCGCCAATCGAACCGCCTACCTGACATCACAGAATTAGATGGAAATTTTAGCGGTACTGTCACAGTTGCAGGTGCTTTAACTTCAGGTATTAATTCTTTGCCAACAGGGTTACAAGTGAGTTTCGATATCGGTGGAAAAGATTGGCAATGGGGTGACTATAAATTTAATCAAGTAAGCGCCAAGGGTAATTTTGAAAATGGTGCGCTGAGAGTAGATCCTTTGGAAATTCAGTATGATAACGCTCGATTGGCTTTCTCTGGAAATCTCGGTTTGCAACAGCAAAACGGTAAATTGGAATTACAAAATTTCCCAGTCGATGTTATCAATAAGTTTGTGCCTTTGCCAGTGGCAGTTACAGGCAAGCTGAATGGTACGGCTAATCTGGCAGGTACTTTACAAAACCCACAGGTTATCGGTGATTTAACTTTAGTGGATGGAACTTTGAATGGAACGCAAGTGCAGTCAGCGCAAGCTGATTTTACTTATGATAATGCTCGATTGGATTTTAATTCTAAGGTAGTGGTGCAACCGCCACAACCAATTGTAATTTCTGGTAGCGTACCTTATCAGCTACCTTTTGCTACGGTTAGACCGGATAGCAATGCAATTAGTTTAGATGTGAACGTACAAAATGAAGGGTTGGCGCTGTTAAATCTATTAAGTAGAGGACAAGTTACTTGGGCTGGCGGTCAAGGACAAGCGGAATTACAGGTGCGCGGTACTTTATCTGCTCCGCAAATAACGGGAACTGCTGAATTGCAAAATGCTACAATTGCGGCTGTGGCGCTACCTGCACCGCTGACGGATGTGAATGGAATTGTGCGATTCGATCGCGATCGCATCCAGGTAGAAAACCTCGTCGGTAATTTCAGTAAAGGTGCGGTATCAGCACAGGGAATTATCCCCATTTCCAGGCAGTTGTCTCGACAAGATCCCGATCGCAATAATCCCCTCAGCGTCACTTTGAACGAATTGGCGATCAATCTCAAAGGACTTTATCGAGGTGGCGTAAATGGCAATGCGGTAATTACCGGCACTGCTTTTGAACCCCAAATCGGTGGTGAAGTAACGTTGAAAAACGGGGAAGTGTTTTTAGGACAGCAACAAGAAAACCCCTCCCCCAGCCCCTCCCTGTCCACGGGGAGGGGAGAAGGGGGAGGCGGAATTGGTAGTGCGAGATCGATCGTTCCAGAATTTAACGATTTGCGCTTAACTCTGGCGGATAATGTCAATGTGACGCGACCGCCGCTATTTAGTTTTCGATCGACTGGCGAGCTGATTGTGAATGGATTTTTGGGCAATCTCGAACCGCAAGGTACTATTCAGTTGCGCCGAGGTCAGGTGAATTTGTTTACTACGCAAATGACTTTAGATCGCGATTACACGCAAACAGCTGTGTTTGTTCCAGAACGCGGTCTAGACCCAATTTTAGATGTTCGCGTCGTTACTACCGTACCGGAAGTGACCGGTAGTCGCTTACCATCTTCTCCCATATCTTCTGAAATTGCCGATGTTCCCGATGCCGGCTTTTTCGGTAGCGTGCAAACAGTTCGCATTGTAGCTAGAGTCGAGGGGCCGGCCAGTCAATTGGCTGATAACTTGGTGCTGACAAGCAACCCGCCGCGCACTGAATCGGAAATTGTGGCTTTAATCGGGGGTGGATTTGCACAGAATTTAGGTCGGGGTGACAGCACTTTGGGACTTGCTAATTTGGCCGGTTCTGCTTTGTTGGGAAATCAGCAGGTTCAGGGTACGATTAGTGCGATCGGACAAGCTTTCGGTTTGAGCGAATTGCGCTTTTTCCCCACAGCTATTCCCCCCAACAGAGAAGATAGAGCTCGTAGCACTACACTGGGATTGGCAGCAGAGGCAGTGGTCGATATTACCGATCGACTTTCTGGTTCTGTATCAAAAGTTCTTACTACCGATCAACCATTACAATATAACCTGCGCTATCGGGTAAATAACAATATTCTGTTGCGCGGTTCCACTGATTTTTCCGGTGATACCAAAGCGCAATTTGAGTTTGAAAGGAGGTTTTAAATATTGAAGAGCAATCATCTTTACGATCGCGATTACTGCTTGTGGCTGGAGACAACAGCTAAGTTACTGCGCGATCGCAAACTGGATTTACTCGATTTCGAGCATCTTATTGAAGAAATAGAGGACATAGGCAAAGATAAACGGCGCGAACTAAAAAACCGATCGATCGTTTTGCTCATACACTTGCTCAAGTACCAATATCAACCTGAAAGACGCTCCTCTAGTTGGGTGAGTACAATTTGGGAGCAGTATTATCAAATAGAATCTTTATTAGAAGATAGCCCCAGCCTCAAACCCTATTATCTAGAAATATTTTCCGATTGCTACTCAAAAGCAGTTCGCGCCGCCAGTACCGAAACTAAATTATCTGTTAAAGCTTTCCCTTCTGAGTCTCCTTTTTTTCCTGAAAATACGATCGATCCTGATTTTATCTTCGCACTCGTCAATCAAGAGGAAGTTTAGCGCATTATGGCCTATAGCGAATTCACAACGATCGTTAAAGCTACCGAAACCTTCAATCTCACCATTGAAGAAAGCCGATTTTTCCCAGATGTTGAGCCGATCGCGCCTTCAGCAATCTTAGCAGGTTATTTAGAAGATACATTACCTGTAGTCGCTTTTGGTAGCGAGAAAGCTCGTTCAGAAGGCATTATTTATCCAGTTTTAATAGAGGTCAGGCGTATCCTTAACAAACAAGTCTCTGTGTTCTCCGGTGAGGATTTCAATGTCGATGAAAGCGTTGGACTCAATGGCGTTGTTGATTTTCTCATCAGCAGATCCCCACAAGAAATCGCCATTTTCGCTCCTGCTGTAGCGATCGTCGAAGCCAAAAAAGCCGATTTGAAAACAGGATACGGTCAATGTGTCGCTGAAATGGTAGCCGCACAGCGATTCAATTTAAAAAAGGGACAACCTATCTCCACAATCTACGGTAGCGTCAGCAGCGGAACGCAGTGGCGATTTGTCAAACTAGAAGAGCAGACTGTGACGATCGATCCACGCGATTATCCGCTTCCCCCTGTTGAGCAAATTTTGGGCTTTTTGGTGTGGATGCTTCGCTCCGACTGACTGAGACTCTCAGCTATTTTTAAACTATGTTCCACGCTTAAATGACAATTTGAAATTCAAAATCGATAATCCCAAAATCAGCAAAAATAACACCAAGCCAATTGTGCAAGCATAGCTAATTTCTAAACTTTTAAAAGCTTGTTCGTAGAGATAATAAACAATTGTTTTGGAACTATTTCTCGGCCCTCCCTCGGTCATAATGTAAACTTCCTCAAAAACTTTCGTCGCAGAAATTGCGGAAATTACTGCCACTAACAATAGGTAAGGTTTCATCAACGGTACGGTGATGTCCCAGTGTTTGCGTATGCCATCGGAACCGTCGATCGCCGCCGCTTCATACAGTTCTGCTGGTATAGATTGTAACCCAGCCAGGTAAATCACCATATAGTAGCCCAATCCTTTCCACACGGTCACCGCCATGACGCTGTAAAGAGCCCATTTGGGACTCGTCAGCCAAGGAATGCCATCTTTAAATCCGATCGCACCCAGAAATTGATTCAGCAAACCGTTTTCGGCATACAGCCATTTCCAAGCAATCCCCGCCACCACCATCGAAATGATTACTGGTGTATAATAAAATGCTCTAAACCAAGTAATTCCACGCAATTTGCGGTTAACTAAAATTGCCAGTCCCAAGGGTGCGACAACTAAAATCGGCACCACCGCGACGAGGTAAAGTACTGTATTCCACAGCGTTTTCCAGAATAAGGAATCTGCCCACAAACGGCGGAAGTTCGCCAATCCCACCCACTGCGGCGGATTTGTGAGGTCGTATTGCGTAAAACTGAGATAAAACGCTTGGAATGTTGGCCAAAATACAGTTAAAAATAACAGGAAAAGGGCAGGGGAAAGAAAGAGGTAAGGGGTGAGGTGTTGTTTGATCGAAGTCCAATTTTTATTCATGGTGGCAAGAACGGCGATCTTCGTCGTAGAGTTGTCAAAAACTTTTAATTAAATCTTTTTGTAGGTAGTTGCGATGAGACGGAAGACAGTGCAACTACCTACCCATTATCAACTACTAACTATATCAAACCATTTACCGGCGATCGGCATTCGCCATCCCGTACCAAAAGCGCGATCGGTTATCTTCAATCCCGGCGGTGCTTGTCGTCGCTTAAATTCCGCCCGCGCTACCAATTTTATCACTCGTTTGACAACATCCGGATCGTGTCCCGCAGCCACAATCTGTGCAGCCGATTGATGTTCGTGAATAAAGCGTTGCAAAATGTCATCTAAAATATCGTAAGCTGGGAGAGAATCTTGGTCAGTTTGACCGGGTTTGAGTTCGGCGCTGGGTGCTTTCGTGAGAATATTTTCCGGAATAATTTCGCCGTGGCGATTTAGCCATTTAC
This sequence comes from Aerosakkonema sp. BLCC-F183, assembly GCF_041929145.1. Lineage (NCBI taxonomy): Bacteria > Bacillati > Cyanobacteriota > Cyanophyceae > Aerosakkonematales > Aerosakkonemataceae > Aerosakkonema > Aerosakkonema sp. BLCC-F183. Next base: position 30,326 of record NZ_JBHFNU010000097.1, read on the forward strand.
ACAAAGAGTAAACGCGGGTTTTGGGAACATCGGCAATTGCAGCTAATCCTCCATTCATATCGCCGTAAAGAGTGCAGTATCCTACAGCCATTTCCGATTTGTTGCCGGTGGAGAGGAGAAGATAGCCGAATTTGTTGGCGATCGCCATTAATAGATTACCGCGAATCCGCGATTGAATATTCTCCTCGGCAATACCAAACTCTGTCCCCGCAAACAGATCCTCCCAACTTTCATCGTAACCTTGCATCAGATTGCCGATCGGCAGCGTGTGAGTTTTAATGCCCAAATTTTCGGCTAATACCAAAGCATCCTTAACTGAATGATCGGAACTGTAGGGCGAAGGCATAAGGACGCCCAATACATTTTTTGGCCCCAAAGCTTCTGCTGCAATAGCGGCAACTAATGCCGAATCTACCCCTCCACTCAAACCAATTACAACTTTAGAAAATCCGCATTTTCGGGCATAATCCTTCACTCCCAACACCAACGCCTCCCAAATTTCCTCTTCTTCGCAATTTGGTAGAGGTGTTACATATTTCGGTTGTACGGATGCGATATCGCCTTTTTCTACATCAAAATCTAGTAAGATTAAATCTGTCTCAAAACTACGGGCGCGACAAACTATTTCACCTGTACGATTCAAGGCAAAACTGCTACCATCAAAAATTAAATCATCGTTGCTACCAACTTGATTGGCATAGATAATAGCTTTATCGAAGCGTGTCGCTGAATGCCGCAGCATTGCTTCTCGCAATACTTGTTTGCCAACACTATAAGGAGAAGCCGATAAATTGACAATCAAATCTACACCCAACTCGGCTAAGTCAGTAATGGGATTGACAGCGTAGGTGCGCTTACCCCAAAATTGTTCATCATTCCACAAATCTTCACAGATAGTTACACCGATCTTAATTGCTGAGTGGTTTGGCTGAGGAGTGAGGGTAAAGAAATTAGGCTGAAGTCCGGGTTCAAAATATCGGTATTCGTCAAAAACATCGTAAGTTGGCAGCAATCTTTTGTGGAAGATTTGCTGCACTTTTCCCCCTTCTAACAAAGCCATGCTGTTAAAGAGAGATTTCCCGCCACTGGTAAAAGCTTTTGGATTCGGTTCCACTGTCCCCACCAACACGGCTAAATTTGGCGGTAAATCCCGTGCTAGCTGCTGCAAAGTTGTTGCCATCGCCTCTACAAAACTGGGGTCTAGCAACAAATCCCGTGGCGGATATCCGCAGAGGGAAAGTTCTGGCGTCAATAATAAACGGGCACCTAAATCTAATGCTTGCTTGGCAAGATTGAGAATGTTTTGGGCGTTATCGGTGAGGGCACCAATGGTAGGATTGAGTTGTGCGATCGCTATTTTCATAATTTTATCTTTTACCTCCAAAAATTCTTTTTTTAACGCAAAGGAACGCCAAGGTAATCGCAGAGGAACGCAAAGAAATAATGAGTAAGTATAATTTTCGCTAGCATAATCCCTTTACCCTCGGCGTCCCTTTGCGTAAGCCTTTGCGCCCTTTGCGTTTAAATAAAAACCAAAGGCTTATCCTTAAAAGGTGCAAATGCTTCTGCATCAAATCGATACAAACTGGCGGGACGACCGGCACCACGCGACACTTTGACACCAGTGTCAGATAAGAATCCCAGCTTCAGCAAACGGGAGCGAAAATTAGAATAATCTGAAAAATTTTCTCCCAAAATAGTGGTGTAAAACTGGTAAAGGTCATTCAAAGTAAAGACTTCCGGTAATACATCAAAAGCGACGGGACTATACTCTAATTTATTTCGCAAACGCCGATAGCCGTACTCCAAAATTTTATTGTGATCGAATGCTAGTTGCGGTATCTGTTGGATGGGATACCAAGCGATACCGCTCACGCCATCAGCAATAAGTTCGGCTTCCCCAAATCGCACGATCGCAAAATAGCTTACGGATAGATAACGCACTCCAAAGCTATCCGGCGCTTCTCTGGGATCGCGACCCGGCCCCCCGAAGGTATACAATTGCTCTAAGTAGAGATTTTTTACTTTGATTTTTTCGGCCAAAATTCGATAGGCTGCGTCTTCTAGAGATTCTCCTTTTCTTACCAGTGTTCCGGGTAAGCACCACTGACCTGAAAATGGTTCGTCGTCTCGCATTACTAATAACACTAAAAGTCGATTTTGTTCGTTATCAACTGAAAAAATGACGTTATCGACTCCTACTTTGAAGTCGGCTAATGCCTGTTTTTTCCCTGGATTTTCTATCTTTTTTGTGCCGCGTCCTGCCATGCGTATAAATGCTCTCGATGAATATATGCCTCAACGATCGGCGTTAAGCTTGTGCGATCTCCTTTTTCACGATAAGCTGTAGAGGAAACATCTGGGCTGTTTAGAGATGCGATCGCCACGGACCCTCCCATCTCCCTCAGTGGCTGCAACGCTGTATCTTCTATGGGAATTCCCGGTCGCGGCACCACTAACAGCTGCACTTGTCGCAACAATTCTTCAACTCTATACCAGCGCGGCAGCTGCGTCACCAAATCCGAACCGATGACTAGGGTCAGTTCGGCAAATGGCCATTTTGATTTTGCTTTTGAGAGAGTTTCCAAAGTTCTGGGACTGCTGAGTTCTTGATGCAGACCGATGTTGTGTCGGGGAGGATCGATCGACTCAATCAATAACCTTAACATGGCAGCTCGATGTTGTAATGGTGTTTGGTGAGATTTAAATGGATTATCCGACGCCCAAACTGCTACCCAATCGTAGTTTTGCGATAGCCAATTGAGAATTGCTTGATGTCCCGTTGTTGGGGGATCGGCGCTAGTACCAAAAAGAGCGATTGTGTGCATAGTCAAAAGTCAAAAGTCAAAAGTCAAAAGTCAAAAATAGGATGCTTTTCTTTTGGGTTTCTCAGTGCCTAACACTTTTCGTTTGTGCGGTTAAACTTAGCAGTGCGGCAGATATTTCTACTGGTGGGGAAATAGGCCGATCGATCTGGCGAGTTTCTATTGGTAAGCTGGCGACAGCAGCGACAGTGCGCTGGCGTATGCGATCTAAATTATCCGAGCGCAGTCTTTTCCCATCTCGGTAAACTAACTGTAATAAAGGCTGACTTTGTTCTGAATCTTCGTTTACCAATCCCAATTTATCTGACTGTATAATCCCGTTTTCCAAACGGCGAAAGATTTGCTTGCGACCGGGATAAGTAGTTTTATTGCTCGACTGTTTCATGGTGGGAATACCATCAATTTCCACAAGTTTGTAAACGCCATTGACGGGTGAACCCGTCACCAGTCGAGTTCCCAATCCATAGCCGTCGATGCAAGCGCCGGCACTCTTTAAGCGGGCAATTTCCCTCTCGTCTAAATCGCCGCTGGCAAAGATGGGTATGCCGGGTAAGAGCGATCGCACTTGCTGGGATAATGCCACTAAATCGCCGGAATCTAACCGCACTCCAGACAATTCCATCTCGCCGGCATTTACCTTTTCTGCTAAACTTTGGGCAGCTGCGATCGCATCGTAAGTATCGATCAACAAAGGTGCGCCTGGAAAATAGCGGTGAAACGCAGCAAATGCCTCCGCCTCGCTACCCGATGTTGCCGTTAATGCCATCACTAAAGAATGCGCCATCGTACCGCTGGGTTTTTGACCGAGCTTCACAGCAGCCAGCACGTTCGATGTCGCATCCAAGCCAGCGGCTAAAGCCGCACGAGCTGCCCACACGGAGGCTTGCGGACTAAAGGCGCGTCTGGTGCCGAATTCCAGCAGTGTTGCTTGTTTTCCAGCCACATCCCTTATTCTCGCTGCTTTTGTGGCAATTAAGGTTTGATAATTGATTGTATTTAATAGATAAGTTTCCACCAACTGAGCTTGCCACAGGGGTGCTTCCACTCGCAATAGCGGTTCGTTGGCAAACACTGCCGTCCCTTCCGGTACTGCCCACACATCCCCACTGAAGCGGGCTTCTGCCAGTAGCGACCAAAATTTTGCGGGTGCTAGATGGAATATTCCCGTCGCCTGCAATGCTTGTATCTGTTTTGGGGTGAAGCGGAAGTTCTCTAAATAGTCTAAGGCTTGTTGCAAGCCCATTGCGATTAGGTAGCCAAAGTTTTCTGGCAGTCGGCGTACAAATAGCTCGAAGCTTGCTTGTCGTGCGTCTAAACCTTCGCCTGCGTAGCACGCTGCCATTGTCAGCTGATACAGGTCGGTCAGAAGGCTCAAGTCTTCCGAACATAGCGTCAGTTCGTTATCTTCTGCGCTTTCGGTTCTGTCAAGATTGGCAGCTAGCAAGCTCATCCGGTCGGGGGCGATCGTCATGGCCCAGGTTCCTGCGAGATTCGTTGTTCTAATTATAGTAAAATTTACCATAATAGTGTCAAGGTATTTTTGTTAAAGATTTCGCGAAGCTGGAATCGCCCGGAGTATTTTACTTAGTAAAAATATTTGTATACTAAAGTTAATAGTATTTTTGCTTAAAATTGCCGCTTTTGGGCGTCGGTTATTTGTGATGGAGAGATGACCGATCGCAAACAAAGATAACGAAATTTTAAGAAAGTATATGGTTTGCTACTTAAACTCAATAAATAGGCGAGCTGCGAGCTAAGTATTGCAAACATACCCAAACAACTATTGCAATACGGTTCTAATGATACAAAATTATCGATAATAAAAATAAGAGATACCAAGACGATCTTGGCTCGCAATACTAGAACGGGAGAAGGATTATATGAGTATTTACAAAGTGTTCGACAGCGTTACTCAATTTTTCTCGGAAGCAGTTGCTCGGATCTTTGGCCCGACTGACGATGCTTATCCCCAAACAGGCGTCCAACCATTTGATGGCGATTTACCCGAATCAAAGAAATCCGATTGGTAGTTTAAGCAAGCTGGAGGTTTCCTGACAAGTTAGTGGTCAACATCTTTTCCACATATAGGGCGCGAGTGCCTACTGTGACGAATTTGCGCCAATGGAAGTTCAACATCTGTAATCATCGCTCAATTCTTTTTGCTCTCTTTTATCAATTTATCCAAATGCGATCGGTGGAGAAAAAACCTTTCTCCACCGAACTTTTTATGGGGGAGTCAAAAGTCAAAAGTCAAAAGTCAAAAGCTAAAAGTCCTCCTCTTCCCGCTCCCCCGCTCCCCCGCTCCCCCGCTCCCCCGCTCCCCCGCTCCCCCGCTCCCCCGCTCCCCCACTCTCCCTCTTCCCCTAACCCCTAACCCCTAATAATTAGCAGGGTTCCCGGTGCATGAGGCGGTGGTATCCCATTCAAATTCTGCCAATAACAATACGCTCAATCCAATCACCGCACCGGTGGTGAGAAATTGCCAACCGCCAACGTAGGGTAGAATCGCTATGCCCAAGAGGTGAACTAAACTGGTGAATAGGAATGTGCGCGATCGCATCGCCAATCCAGTATAGAAGTAACCTAGAGCGTTTAAGCCCAACCACAAAGGACACAGACCGATCAAAACTTCTCCCCAATTCAGGAAGACGCCTAAGTCAGTTACGATCAGACCCCCCAGCATCAAAATAGCCCAACAATAAATAATTGACCTAAACGGTTCTTCTTTTATCCAAGACCGAGATAGCTCTAACATAGCTACTGTACCGACAACGGTCAGAACCGACCATAAAACTGCTTGCAACTTCCAGTCTAGGGGGAGAAACTGTGCTGTGACAAAAATAGCAACCGATATCGCACCCCACAAGATGCAGGCTTGATCCAATTTGGTATAAAAGCTTGAATGTAAACTAATGTTGCCAATTTGGATATTAATGCGCCACACGCCTGGATATTTTCTAAAATCGATATTTGTGGCTTTTCGACGTAAAGGGGGTATAGCGGTATTGAAAAAAGTCATATTGCGGTTTGCCAAAAAATAAGTGTTATTTCCTAATGCTTTATACTTGCTCTACAAGAGTTCGTTTGTTATCTATCAACAGAAATGCCTTAATTCTTTCAGAAATGTTTCTGTGGAAATAATTATTAAATTTTTAGCTGTTCCTCCTGCAATATGCTGATGGGGGAAATGGCTATATCCTGCTTGCAGACGGTGATTTAAAGCCGCCAAGGTTGCTGTTGGCGAAAAAGCTGGTTTGGCTGTTTTGTTAACAAATCCTCATCAATGGCCGATCGACAGATGCGATCGCACCCGTTACCAGCAACGCTACAACGAGACAAAAACTTATATGTGCAAGTAGTTTTAATTATATTAACATTATGAAACAATTTGTAACGTTTTTATTTATTTGTCGAAGTATTTAGCAATTTAGTGAATAAATACGCCAATAAACCCGGTTTCTTCAAGAAACCGGGTTTATGTAGATGTAATTATCACTGAAACAAGCTATTTTGCTAAATAAGCCCCGTTTCTGGCATTAATTGACCGATGCTTTAGCCAAGTAAAAACTGGCCCAACAAAAAGCCTAACGCCGCAGACCCCAAGGGAACGGTAATATTATCAATACCCAACTTGGAAAAAGCTTCTAATGCAGTAGCAATTATGGCAATGGGTATGGGTATCACCCAAGTTTGCCAAATATTGCCTTCCACTCCCAGGAAAATGACGGTGCTGACTATATAACTGACGAGTGCCATTGTGAGGGAACCTTCCCAACTTTTTTGAATATCCCAAACTTTGTAGGGATGTTTGCCAAATCGCTGCCCGATGAGGGCTGCAAGTCCATCCCCCCAAGTCATCACCAAAATTCCCAATGCTGCGTACTGGGGTTGTTGCAAGGGCCAAAAGCAAGCGGTGAGGATACCTATACTGAGAGCGTAGAAAAATGTGCCCAAACTTTTGCGTCCTACGCTGTTGATTCCCGGCAGGATGGGGAATTTATAGGATAATAGGGTGACAGCACTTGCTAAAATCGAAGCGGAAATGCCTACCCAAGCAGGGATTTGCAGCCACCACGCCAGCAGAATTACTTGTCCGGTGCCAATGTGAACGACTTTGCGAATTTTTTCTGGGTCTGTGGAGGTGAAGCGATGCAGCAATTCGGCGGTTAAGGTAACGCCGCCTACCCAGATGGCGACGATCGCAATTTTGTACCAGATGGCGGGGATGGATGCAAAAAGTGGCACTGTGTTTGGTAAAAATTTAACTGAAGCGTTAGTAAAAACCTATTTACCACTTTATTAGATTTGGTTGGCACTATGAAAATTTTATTGATTTGGTTAATTCGCGGCTACCGGATGTTTATTTCGCCTTTGTTTCCGCCTACGTGTCGCTTTACTCCCACTTGTTCTCAGTACGGTTTGCAGGCGATCGAGCGTTTTGGCCCCTTGCGCGGTAGCTGGATGACCGTTCGCCGCATTTTGCGCTGTCATCCCTTCCATCCCGGCGGTTACGATCCTGTCCCGACATTAGATAATGGTGAGAAGAAAAATTCTCATCATTAATATTGATGTTTTAATCTTGGTTATGAGGATGAGAGACCGCCTCAGACTCAAGTCTGAGCGTCATAGCGAAAGTCGGATTTATCCGACTGCAATAATATTTTTGTTTATTTATGTTTGCAGAAATTTATCACCGCTTGTGCAATTCCGAGCGATGCCACTGCAAAAAGATTTTAGTCCACTTAAGTGGACTTTCGCTATTAGCCTGGGGTTTGAACCCCAGGCGGGCTTTAAACTTTTGCGATTGGTTTCAATCCCTGAAAGGGATTAGATGTTTCTGAAACAACTATTTAAAAAACCTTGCCGATAATGAGGATCGGTTTCAATCCCTGAAAGGGATTAGATGTTTCTGAAACGTGGAAGGGGAAATTTACGATTTGAATGAATTCACGTTTCAATCTCTGAAAGGGATTAGATGTTTCTGAAACCGCAGCCTTCCCAAAGCCTTATCGTATTTAGTTTTCGAGGTTCGGTTGCGACTACCGAAAATAAATGTACCATTTCCAGCTTTGACTTGTAAATACCCGTTTGAAAATCTTCCGTTAAACCCAGACGTAGCAAGGGTTACAGCCTTTGCGACTACCGCTCGATCGCTTCGATCGCACTCAAACCATCGCCAGCAAAGCAACCCAGCCTCAAAAAATGCTCTACCCTAAAAAACACCTACCGATCGTCGCAAGCAATCCATGAAACCCTACCAGCAGATTCCTATTGTAGAATGTGGCGAACCCCTCGTCCCCATTCCCCTAGAGCTATTCGCCGTCGAGTCTCCCCATCCCTACGAAAAACTCCTAGCACCTTACGGAGATCGATCGCCATATTACCTCCGTCAAAGCGTCCTCGCCAACCTCATCACCGCCCAAAACTACCTACAGCAACAGCATCCCAACTGGCGCATCCAAATATTTGATGCCTATCGACCCGTGCAAGTGCAACAATTTATGGTTGAGTACAGCTTCGCGCAAATAGTTGCGACTCAGAAATTGAACTTATCTGAAATATCGGAAAGCGATCGACAACAAATCTGGTCACAAGTATATCAGTTTTGGGCACCACCAAGCCTCGATCCAGCCACACCGCCCCCACACAGTACAGGTGCTGCGATCGATATTACCTTAGTTGACGAACGTGGCAACACAATTAATATGGGTTCTGCCATTGACGAAATTTCACCTACCTCCTATCCAGATTATTTCGCCAACAGTACCAATGCGATCGAACAGCAATATCACGCTCATCGTCAACTCTTATACAATGTCATGCAAACATCTGGATTTCAGCGCCATCCTAACGAGTGGTGGCATTTTTCTTGCGGCGATCAAATGTGGGCTTGGTTGTCCAATCAAACCAATCCCACCAATCCAGTTATAGCGCGATATGGGAGAGCAGGAGCTAGGGACTAGGGGCTAGGGGGCAGGGGGGCGGAAGAATTAATATTTTCCCTCTTTCCTCTTCCCTCTTTCCTCTTCCCTCTTTCCTCTTTCCTCTTCCCTCTTCCCTAATCCCTAACCCCTAGCCCCTAACCCCTAACCCCTAGCCCCTAACCCCTATTATCTACATTCATATCGCCTAAATCGATATCCTTCCACCTTACGCCAACGAGCATCCGCGCTAGTACAATTTTGGTTTTCAATTAGAATTGGCGCGTGGAAATTCACCACCCAAACATCCAGAGGTCGAGGCAATTTCGCGACAGTTTCCGATAGCGTAATTCCCGGATCGTTATTTGGGTCATTACACACAGCTTCCTTACACAAACCTTGATAATTGTGAGCGAGTAAAAACAAAGGACTACTATGATAAGTTCCCTGATTTAAGCGGTTTAACTCCCACGCTATCCCCATCATTCTACCAGTATTACCGTGATGTTTGTGAGTTGATGCAATCAAAACTGGCATTTGAGATTCATTGTATATTGATTTGGCGACAATATCGCAACGTTCGTGTTGCAGATAGCCGAAATTCCCAACTATAGTTATCCCTCCCATTAATCCCATTAACAAAACTATCATTACAGGCGACAGAGGCTGCGGTAATGGAATTTTATCTTCAAATTCCCTTTGACCAGTGGCTGTCATCCAATATGCAGAAATGCTATAACTAAATAATGCGAGCGCAACTGGAAAATAAATATATTGAAACCTTGGCGCTAACGTTAAATCCGTTCCCAAACCATAATTTAAAACCAAAATCAACCCCAACATACTTACAACATATCCACCCAAAGCCTTAGCTGTAAAACTGCTATTGGATTGTTTGATTTGCCATCTCCAACCGCGCCATGAAAAACGCACAATCCAGATTAAATAAATTATCATTATGCTGCCAAAAACAATTACCACCCATAAAGGTAGACTGAATATATCAACTGGCAACATCGACAGCATAGAATTTGCCCACAAGCACAATCTGATCGCAGGTAACAGAAAATTTCTCAGCGGATCTTGATAAACCCATCTAGTCAATTCGCTACCGTGAATATTTTGCCAAACAGGTAGCCAAACCAATCCTCCCGCGAGCGTTCCCAGCGCTACAGCTACAATCCGCCACCAATAAATTAACGGTGCGTTTGCCAACGGAGAATTTATCTTATTTTTTATCCAAATTACCGATAATACTAAACCTTGAATTACTAATGAAAGTGTGAAAAAATAATGTGTAGCGATACCCAAACTATTAACTGCTACCCAACTAAATCCTACCCAAGCTGGTAAAGGCGATCGCTTTTCTATATAATTAATGGTAACAACAAAAAAACTCAAAGAAGCGACGATAAATAAAGTCGCCAAAGTGTAGTGTCGCGCTTCTTGTGCTAAAAATATACTGTAGGGCGATATTGCCATCATCGCCGCTGCTAATTGCGCCACCACACGCGATCGAAAAGCTAACCAAGCGAAACCGTACATCGCCGGAATAGTCGCCACGCCAAACAAAACGGAAAGCGTCCTCGACGCCCACAGCAAAACCATTTTGGATTGGATTGCAAACAGTTTCAACCACAAATGTGCAATGGCAAAATATAAAGGTGGGTGCGTACTTTCGTTAAATAAACGCTCGATAACATCGCCAATATCTTTAAGTTGCGGTTGTAGCGGTTGGAAGAGAACATCTGGTGCGATCGATCTATCCAGAGGTACACTATGAAAAGTATTGCCCAAGCTAAAAACTATCGTAGCAAATTCATCCGTCCAAATCGGCTTTGCCTCCAGACGACTGAAGCGCAAAGCAATTCCTACTGCTATCGATGCTAACAGTAACAACGGATGAAAATAGCGGCTTTGGGAGAAAGTTTTTAAACTGGGCAAATTCATAAACTCATTAGTCATCGGTCAGTTGTTCGTAGTTTTCGATCGAGCGAAAAAGGACTGTAAAACCTCCCATTTCAATGCAAATCATCAAAAATTTTTCCGAATATTGTAGAGACGTTTCATAAAGCATCTCTACAATATTCAAAGCCCAGCCAATCCAAAATCCAAAATCCAAAATCTAAAATCCAAAATCGGCTGACCAATTACCGCGCTCAACCTTTAATTTGACCGCTGGTAGCCAGAACACGCGCACTCACGCCGAAAACGCGCAACAATCCTTCAGAATCGGCGTGATTGTAACTGCCGATACCTTCCATAGAGGCATTTTCTTCTGAGTATAGGGAATGCGGCGTATTGCTTGCGGAAACAAAAGAAATATTTCCTTTGTAAACAGAAACGGTGATAGTTCCCGTCGCCAGTTCTGCGGTTCTTCCAATGGCTAAAAGTGCCATCTGAGTTGCCAAGTCAAACCAGTAACCCTGATAAATTTGCTTAGCTATTAATAAAGATAGCTGGTCGTAGAATTCGCGGGCGCGACGATCTAAAATCAGTTGCAGTAAAAAGGCATAACAGGTTCCCAACAATTCTACACCAGGGCTTTCATAAACTCCCCGCGATTTAATACCCACAAAGCGATTTTCGACTAAGTGAGTACCGATACCAATACCATACCGTCCGCCGATCGCATTTGCTTCTACAATTGCTTCTACCAGATTGACAGATTTGCCATTTACTGATACAGGGCGACCCTTTTCAAACACCACAGTGAACTCGCCTGTTTCATCTGGCGCATCGGCGGGGTAGCAACCCATAATTGGCTTAACGAAATGTGCCGGTGTAGTCAGCGCTTCCAGATGTCCCGACTCGTGGGTTAAACCCAGCATATTCGCATCAGTAGAGTAAGGTTTATCTTTCGTCGCCGTCACGGGAAGTCCCTTTGCTTGACAAAAGTCAATCATTTCGCTGCGACCGGGAAAACGAGCGAGAAACTCCTCATCGCGCCAGGGAGCGTACACCTCAAACTCCGGCGCGAGCATATTGGTGATCAGTTGAAAGCGCACTTGATCGTTTCCGCGTCCCGTTGCGCCGTGACTGAAGATAGTCAGTCCCCTTTTTTGCATTTCTTCAATCATTATTTTCGCCAACACGCAGCGAGCGATACCGGTCGTATTCCAGTAGCGTCCCTCGTAGCAAGCTTGAGATTGAATCACACTCAAACCCGCTTCTGCGATAGCTTCTCGTGCCGGTAACAACACAAAATCAACTGCTCCAGCCAACAGCATCCGCTTGCGGACGACATCCAAATCTTCTTCGTCGGGTTGACCCAGGTCGGCTGTAAAACAAATCACCTGTACACCCATATCTGTCAGCCAACGGGTGATGGTGCAGCTATCCAAACCCCCGGAGCCAGCAAATGCGATCGTTTTTCCGACTAAATCTTGAGCTTTCATGCCAAATTTTCCTTTCCCGTAGCATCGCGTGCTAAATATGTTCCCGCCGGAGCTATTTTTTTAATCGATACGCCAACAGCAGCACAACTTTGTTGACGCGACCCATTATTTCCATCCAGCAAAACAACGAGTTTTTATTATCCCCCACTCGTACACTCATTCTTGTCGGACAAAGCACATATTTATAGTTAGAGGCTAGAGAAAGTCAAAAGTCAAAAGTCAAAAGTCAAAAGTCAAAAAGAAGAGGGAGAGGGCGGGAGAGGTAGACCGGGAGAGAGAGAAAACGGCAGAATGGCAAAACGGCAAATTAGGGAAGGTGCAGAATGACCAGATCGAGATAGAACCGGAAAATCAGTAATTTTGACTTTTGACTTTTAACTTTTGACTTTTGACTTTCAAGCCCCTTTCTTTGCGATACAATGAGCGGGCGAATAGCAATGAGTAACTTTACCGGTGTTTTTCAGCGTCGTTATCCCAACTTACAATCGCAAACCCATTTTGGAAAAGTGCCTTCGCGCCTTGGAATATCAGCGTTTGGGTGCTGCTAGCTGCATTACTGGCTACGAAGTTGTGCTGGTGGACGATGGCTCGACTGACGGTACTTTGGAATGGCTGTCGGCGCATTCGGCTGAGTTTCCTCATGTACGATCGTTCCAGCAAGACCACCAAGGGCCAGCCGCTGCCCGCAATCTCGGTGTAGAAAAAGCTACAGGGGATACGATCGTTTTTATCGATAGCGATTTGGTAGTGACAGAAAATTTCCTGCAAGCGCACGCAGATACGTTGATGCAGGGATATCGATCGGTGGGGAGCGATCGTCTGTTTACCTACGGGCGCGTCATCAACACTTGTAACTTTAATAACCCCACTTCCGAACCATACAAGCTGACCGACTTCTCGGCAGCTTACTTTGCGACGGGGAATGTAGCGATCGCCCGCCACTGGTTTTCAGAAGCCGGACTCTTTGACACCCGCTTTCAACTTTATGGCTGGGAAGACCTAGAATTGGGCGTCCGACTCAAAAAACTCGGTCTCAAACTAATTAAATGTCCCGCTGCGATCGGCTACCACTGGCATCCACCTTTTCGCTTAGACCAGCTACCGCAACTGATCGACAAAGAAATTCAGCGAGGACGCATGGGCGTTCTGTTCTACCAAAAACACCCCACCTGGGAAGTGCGGATGGCCATCCAAATGACTTGGCTGCACCGACTGCTTTGGGGACTCCTCTCCCTTGGCGGTCACCTCAACGAACGTACAATGGCAGGGCTTTTGCAAGCTCTCATCGATAGAGGAAAACCGCAATTAGCCCTGGAAATAGCGCGAATCTTTTTGAATTGGTACAACGTCAAAGCCGTTTACGCTGCTTATGCTCAAATGCGGTAAAAAAAAGTCGGCTTGCCTGAAATATTTTTCCAACTGCTGTAAAATACTCTACCTCCTTTGCACCAGAAGTTAGCGAATTTATGATATCTTAATAAAGTTATTTAGCGGGCACGTCCCTTTTGTCGGGTGTTTGGTGGAAGTTGAAGCTTCCAAGGCACAGCAACTTACTTTAATCTCAGACATACATATGCTTGAACGGGCAAAAATTTTTGGTTTAATTTCAGTACTAGCTGTTTCATTAGCTGCTTGCTCTGGCAACTCCGAGAGCGCAAGCAATACAACTTCACCAGATAATTCTTCTTCCGCATCTGCCCCAACAGCAGCATCTCCAGCTGTTGAGAAAACATCCTCGACAGTAAGCGTATCTACCACTCAAATAAAAAATGTCAGCGAAGTAAAATTCAAAGCACCAACACCAGGCAGCCTGTATGGTGTTTTAGATGTCATAAATGACTCTAGTGCCCCAACTCATAAGATTTCAAAATCAACTCCCATCAAGGTGAGCGGTTGGGCTGTTCTAGCTAACAAGAGCAAAGTAGCTGACAGCGTGATTATTACGCAAGCAGACAATAAAAAAGTGCTGGCAGTAGCTCCCGTAAATATAGGAAGACCCGATGTTGCCAAAGCTTTGAACAATCCTGCTTATAAAAACTCAGGTTGGACTGCCACAATCAATCCTTCCACTTTGCCAACAGGTAAAGTGGTTATTCAAGCTTGGTCTTACGATTCGGCAACGAAAGAAGCTACCCAGCTAAGTCGTAACCACGAAATAGATCTTACTCAATAATTCGATCGCAAGTTTCCAGGTAGCGCCCAAACTGTGCTAGGTTAAAGGATGTTGTCTAAATCGCACATCCGAGATTTCGGGTGTTTCTTGCACAAGAGTAAGCCTCGCAAGAAATCCGCTCGGATGGAGGATTAACCCGAAAGGAGTTCAAAAAAATATGCCAGTTGTCTCATTGGCTCAAATGATGGAAGCGGGAGTCCATTTTGGTCACCAAACTCGTCGTTGGAATCCCAAAATGTCTCCCTACATTTATACATCCCGCAATGGAGTCCACATCATCGACTTGGTACAAACAGCCCAGTTGATGGAAGACGCTTACACCTATATGCGGACTGCTGCGGAACAGGGGAAAAAGTTTCTGTTCATCGGTACTAAGCGTCAAGCAGCTGGAATTGTGGCACAAGAAGCGAGTCGCTGTGGAGCTTACTACATCAACCAACGCTGGTTGGGTGGAATGCTCACCAACTGGGCTACGATCAAAACGCGGGTGGAACGCCTGAAAGATTTGGAACGCCGCGAAGAAAATGGCGCTCTTGCTCTGTTACCTAAAAAAGAAGCAGCAGTTTTGCGGCGGGAAATGGAAAAGCTGCAAAAATATTTGGGTGGCATCAAGACGATGCGGAAACTACCCGATGTAGTGGTGATTGTCGATCAGCGGCGCGAATACAACGCAGTGCAAGAATGTCAGAAATTAAATATTCCGATCGTGTCGCTGCTGGACACAAACTGCGATCCGGATTTAGTCGATATTCCCATTCCGGCAAACGATGACGCCATTCGATCGATCAAGCTAATAGTTGGCAAGTTAGCCGATGCTATCTACGAAGGTCGTCACGGTCAGCTGGAAGCAGCGGAAGATGAAGACTACGAAGATTACGAAGGCGCTGAAGAGGAGATCGACTACGATGAGAGCGATTTCCCCGATGAAGATGAAGATGAAGACGGCGATGAATAATCAGCGTTAACAAGGAAAATAGATTAGGGACGATCGGCAAAATGGCGGAAATATCTGCAAAACTTGTCCAAGAACTGCGTCAAAAAACCGGCGCAGGTATGATGGATTGTAAAAAAGCGCTCTCGGAAACCGGCGGTGACATAACCAAAGCTATGGAATGGCTGCGGCAAAAAGGACTCGCTCGTGCCGGCAAAATCGAAACGAAAGCAGCTACAGACGGGCTGGTAGGCAGCTACATCCACACAGGCGGCAGAGTAGGCGTGCTGGTGGAAGTCAACTGCCAAACCGATTTCGTGGCCCGCAATGAAGAGTTCAAAGCCCTAGTGCAGAACATTGCGATGCAAATAGCGGCTTGCCCGAACGTGGAATACGTCAAGGTCAGCGACATCCCATCGGAAGTAGTGGAAAGGGAAAAAGCGATCGAAATGGGGCGAGATGACTTGGGCAACAAACCCGCCAACATCAAAGAAAAGATCGTTGAGGGTAGAATTGAAAAACGCCTCAAAGAAATGACTTTGCTCGATCAACCCTACATCCGCGACCAAAATATCACAGTCGAAGAGTTGGTCAAGCAGCAAGTCGCCAAATTGGGTGAAAACATCCAAGTGCGTCGCTTTGTCAGATTTGTACTCGGTGAAGGACTGGAAAAACAAGAATCCAACTTTGCCGAAGAAGTCGCCGCCCAAATGGGTAGCAATTAGTAGCCTCACAATAACTAAGTCACAAAAAAGACAGGCCATCCATTCAGGTTGGCCTGTTTTGATTAAATTCGCCGGAAAGACTGCGCGGACTTGTCCCCGGAGATGAAAGGCGAGGTCGGCTTCGGTACGAGTCAGCCAAATTAACCATGCTGTTTTTGAGTTTCAATATCACGTTTAACTGCCTCTTCGGATATGTGACCCAAAATAAATACTGGAGTCTACAACGCCAGTCCACTAGAATAAATTGACAAAAACAAGGAAATATGTATTGTGTAGGGGTGAAGCATTTGGGCGACAATTTATTACACAAAACCCAAGATTTTCTGTCCAAATGC
This sequence comes from Aerosakkonema sp. BLCC-F183, assembly GCF_041929145.1. Classification (NCBI taxonomy): domain Bacteria; kingdom Bacillati; phylum Cyanobacteriota; class Cyanophyceae; order Aerosakkonematales; family Aerosakkonemataceae; genus Aerosakkonema; species Aerosakkonema sp. BLCC-F183. Next base: position 46,634 of record NZ_JBHFNU010000097.1, read on the forward strand.
TTCGCCCTGCTAGGGTCTAAATAAAAATTTACATTATGTTTATTTTGTCAACCTCGTTTACTGGACTGACGCTCTAGACGATCGCACCCCACCCTACCCATTAGCTACACTTATACAACCCATAAAAAACCCTACAACACAAAACACTTTACAAACCTTAACAACCTCCCCCATAATAAAGACATCATACGAACCTCGAAAAATACATAGCAATCATAAACACATGACCACCACCATTCAACAGCGCT
>NZ_JBHFNU010000098.1:0-17776 GCF_041929145.1 Aerosakkonema sp. BLCC-F183
AGCGCTGTTGAATGGTGGTGGTCATGTGTTTATGATTGCTATGTATTTTTCGAGGTTCGTATGATGTCTTTATTATGGGGGAGGTTGTTAAGGTTTGTAAAGTGTTTTGTGTTGTAGGGTTTTTTATGGGTTGTATAAGTGGAGCTAATGGGTAGGGGAGTCAAAAGTCAAAAGTCAAAATTCCTCCCTCTCCCTATTCCCTATTCCCCTCGCCCCGACGCCCGACGCCCTTTCTTTCGACTTGTGACTTTTCTAGCCTCTAGTGAATTCGCCGCCATGAAAAGTTGTTCTTTGCGATTCTGGTCTGCGTTAGGAAGTGCCTCAGCCTATCTGTTGGTAGCTACAACGGCGACGGCACAAATCGTTCCAGATGCTGCTGGGCAAAGTAATTCTACCGTTACGCAACAGGGCAATACCAGCATTATCGAAGGAGGAACGCGAAATGGAGGAAACCTGCTTCACAGTTTTCAGGAGTTTTCTGTCCCGACTGGCGGCACGGTTGTTTTTAACAATGCTGTCGATATTCAAAACATTTTCGCTCGCGTGACGGGTAGCTCGGTTTCTAATATTGATGGGTTGATTCAAGTCAACGGCACTGCTCACTTATTTCTGCACAATTCCAATGGGGTAATTTTTGGCCCTAACGCGCAGCTAAATGTGGGCGGTTCTTTTGTGCTGACTACGAATAAAGAGGTAAACTTTGCTGATGGCACGAACTTTAGCGCTAGCAATTCTCAAACTGCTCCTTTGTTGACTGTTAACATACCGGGTGGCTTGCATTTAGCGGGAACAGATATTGGGGGTAACTCTAATTTTACTTTGCCGTTTTCAGTGGGAACGGTATCGTCTCTTTCGTTTGCCGTACCGTTGCTGGGGCCACCGCCACCACCGCCAGGGGAGCAATTTAATGGTAAGGCTCCTCCCCCACTCAATATCAGTTCGCTGTTTCGAGCGCGACGAGCTCAATTTGCTGATGTGGTGAAACTGTTTGCAAATCAACCTTGTTCCCGTTCTTCGCTGGCGAGTACTTTCTATGTTACGGGTAGAGGTGGTTTGCCACCCAGTCCTACAGATGCGCTTACGGATGAGGCGGTTTGGGTGGATTTGCGCGATCGATCTATTATGTCAGGCATAGGAGGTAGTCGCAAAAATTCTTCACCCACTACCCAGCACGCAACACCGAGTACTGAATTGGTAGAAGCTACTGGTTGGTCGATCGCACCCGATGGTAAAGTCGTTCTCAGTGCCAACTTAACAGATGTCACGCCCTCTTCTTCATCTTGTCAGGCATTTCTTCCACTCTCCCACTCCCCCACTCCCTAGCTTTAAAACGCTTGATGGGCAATTAAGCAGTGCGATCGATTCCCTCACTCTCCTGTGCGGTAGGGGGTCAAGCACCAATGTGGTGAAAACCTTCTTGCCTGGATTGCTGCGCTCTTGTATTTCTGATTGTGGATGCCTGTTAAAACGCTAGCCCCTGACGCCCTGTCCAGGGGTTTTTTGTTACTCTCCTCATTTACTTATGTAATTTTATTGGTTTGAATCCCTGAAAGGGATTAATGTTGATTTCAACCCACGCTGACGATTTAGCTGTGATTTGTTTTGTGTTTAAGTTTCAATCCCTGAAAGGGATTAATGTTGATTTCAACTTTTAGCCTTTGATTCAATTTCTGTTAGTGAAGGCGCAAGGTTTCAATCCCTGAAAGGGATTAATGTTGATTTCAACTGCATCCACCCGGAAGCCTTATCGTATTTAGTTTTCAAGGTACAGTTGCGACTGACAGATATAAATATACCATTCCAGTGCGGGGGGTTGGCAATACCCCTGAAAAAAAATCTCGAAAACCTCTCCCCACAAGCATTCCAGCGCTCGCGACCACCACGATTGCCTCCAAAAATCTCGAAACCCTTACCAGAAGAGGGATACCGCCTCGAAAGCAGCATCCCTCTCACCAAACACCTACTGGTAGTCGCAACTAAGCGAAGAAAATCGAGTTATCGCGCACGGCTTCTCCCCCAATCCGTTCGATCTTACCTTGGCAGCAGCCGCACAGGAAGTAAAAGCGGATGCTGTCGGACTCAGGTTTAATCACTTTGGCTAGGCGCGATCGCAATTTAGCATATTGCGTCTCGGTCAAATCGCACTCGAACACGCTAAACTGCATCCACTGTTCGTAAGACTTGAGGATTGAATGCACCTTTGTACGGCGACTATCCTCTGGAATATCGTAAGAGACAACCACAAACATTTTATTTCAACACCAACGGAGGATACTTTTCAATTTCGTCCATCAAATACTTCGCCACCAAACAATTAATTTCATTCATAAATATCAACGATTTGAACGTTTTGGAAAATGTCGGATTACCATCCCCATACCCATCGGCGTCTTGCGTCCGACACCGCTGTAAAGAGCAAAATCAGCCAAAGCATTAATTTGCTTGATAATAGTCGCATCAACTTCACCCAAAATGCGAAAATTGATTGCCCCCACACACCCAATAAACTTACTCCTCGCATCGGCAACTATCTCCGTCCGAATATTAAAAAAACTCGGATAAATAAACTCGCTTAAACTTTCCGAAAATGGGATACCGCTATACTGATTCCAACGCCGCAACAAACTACCAAAAACACTCTCGCGAGTCGGTAAAGCATTATCGAAATTGCTCTGACGAAAAGCAGTCGGAGTACAAAAAGTAAATTCTATTTGGCGTTCCGAATCAGAAGCTTGTTCGTAAAGTTGAGAATAGCTAGAAAAATTCGCCCAAGGTTGATTAGATTGAGACGTACCTAAAATACTGGTAATTTGGAGATCCGCTGGGCCCAAGTGCCAAGGATGCTGGGGATTTAAATTCAGCCAAAGAGAAGTGAGATGTCCGAACAGGGAATCATCCAACAGCGAAATGCGCCACCAGCAAGGAGTACCCGCCGCAATAGCTTGTCTGTGTTCCCATTGCAGGATGCGATCGCGATGCGAATAATTGCTAACCTGAAGAGGACTCAGAGCAAAAGCTTTGTCTGTTTTTGCATCATGCAGGAGAGTTCCCAACTCCCTATCCACCGAACTCACCAAAGTCAAAAACAGCGCATGAAAATGCTTACCCGTCAGATATCCCGCTGGAATCGGCGACATGGGAAAAAGATTGAGGACAAGGCTATGAGGCATTTTGGCACTCCAAACTAGAAGAAAGTAGATTGGGTTGAAGTAACTAAACCTAAGCTGATTTCGCAGTCCGCTAAACGATGTAGAAATCTTCTTCATCGGGACATTTTAGAGCAACACCAGCAGAGGCGATCGCTAAAATACCAGATAAACTGGGAAAAAATGTGTATTGTTTGGATGAGGGAGAATCGTAGGAAGAAACGTGAATTGGGTAACATTTTAGTTCTTGTTTTGTCAGACGTGCGATCTCGCAACAATTTTTCGCATTTTTGGAAACAATCACTCCTGGAATAATTTGCTTTTTAATAATTGATGGAGTTGGTCGGATATCGTCCCCCTGCATCCGTTTGATGCTGCAATTCTCAAAGGCAAAAAGCTTACACAAGTAAAGGTTATTGAATTCTTCCAAGTCATCCACTTGTAGGGAAAATACTAAATCATACGGTTCTTCAACCCGCGATGTAACTTCAATGCGAGCGCCATCACTTTCAAATTCGTAAAAACGTAGTAAATGAATCAGATCGACGTTAGTTTCTCCTACCTCATCTAAGAGCAAGTTATGCGGGTCGTAGATTTTCACATTCTCAAATAAGCTATCTCGAAAGTGAAATAAAGGAGCATAACTTTCCTTAAAGATTATGGCGTACTTCCGCAAGTTTTCTGCAAGTTCGCGCTCTTGTTTAATCATCGATTCAATCAATTCTATTGACGCTCGACCAGATTTGATTTCCTCATAGTCTTCGGGACAATAAGCTCTCAAAAAAGTCATAACGCAGCTTTGACCGCCTTTAATGTATTTTCAATCCTTTTGAATTTGTTTGACGGTCTTACTGGCAATATTTTCTGCACCTTTTAAGACTTTTATGCGCTTGCGATAATCATCCCAGTCTCGTTTTCCGCCCAATACAGCTTGCAATAGTTCGAGGTCTTCATCGGTTTTGACTAAACTGCTGCCAATGCCTATGAACCTAAGCCAGGAGATATTGAAAATGTCTTCTTAGGAGATGTGCGACAGGTTGTACGGCAAGTGGTTAACCCGTTCTGGTTAATTCGAGAAGTATCGCGATATTGGGAAGATTGCGAAATCGTGGCTCCGAAAAGTTTGCGCGATCGCTTCAAGAAAAAGCTACAAGCTCTTTGCCGTCAGTACGATCTCGACGCTTAACAGCGTGTGATGCGGTATGAAAAGTAACAGGGTGAAGCGAAAAGAAAAAAGGAATAATTATAGCCTGCCCTCTTTCCGCTACACCCTACTCAAAAAAGTCAGTGTTTCGTCAAAGTTTGGATATAGATTTGTGCAACCGACGCAACATTTCTATATCCAGATAACTGCCATCAAAAGCATTACCTGCCAAAATAGTGCAAGCTAATTCGGGTTCTCCCAAATCACTTAACACCAATAAAGCTTTAGAAAAATCTTGTCCTTTGGTGTAGTCATTAACAGTAACAACAGTCGGCAAACCAGCCCCAATAGCAGCTTGCATTCCGTGCATCGAGTCTTCCAGCACCAGACAATCATGTGGCTGTAAATTCATCTGTTTGAGAACATAATGATAAATATCTGGTGCTGGCTTTTTGGCTGGTACGATATCGCCGGCAGCAATAATTTCAAACCAAGACGGGTCGAGATTATTTTCCAATAATGCAGTAACATTGGGTAAGGCGCTGGTAGTTGCGATCGCCAATCTTATCCCCTCAGCGCGAGCTTCCGAAATCAAGCGCTTCACCCCCGGACGCAAGGGAATTTCACCTAGAGCTAACAAATCTCGATAATGCTTTGTTTTCGTAGCGTGCAATTCCGCAATAAAGCTATCTTCAGGTAACGGAACATCGGGACGATATTTCTCTAGATAAAAGCGAATCCGTTCTTTGCCACCAGCAACAGAAAGCAAATCACCATAAAGATCGGCTGACCAATCCCAATCTAACCCAGCTTCGGCAAAAGCACGATTGAACGCAATCCGATGTCCATCTCGTTCCGTATCTGCTAAAGTCCCATCAACATCAAAAATCAAAGCACGTAATTCATTCATAGCAAATTTCCAGTCAGCGATCGTCTAATTAATCACGTTCACATCACAACCGATATCGCCCAACCGTCCGCTCCAGCACGTTGTTATGCTGCGCCATTATGTTGTGTTGTTTTCTTCATTCATCATTATTGACAGTATCAAGCTCTTCAGGCAACACGACTGGAATCTCCGAACCAACAAATCCAGAAGCATCACGAGTCACTATTGCATCCACACTATGGACGACTCCACTCGCATTAGCGATACTTTTCAGTAAGGTAGGTAGCATAATCTTCCGGAGAATCAGGATCGCCTGTTGCTACCAAATTTTTTGCAATTCCTCGAAGCCGAGACAGATTTCGTCGCTTCAATGTGGGGTATGTTTCCCGTTTTAGCGACTCTAGAAGAATTTGGACTAAATGCCAGCGATCGCCAGTTGGCAATTGCAGTGCTTGTTTTTGCACTTCTTGTAATGTCATCAGTATAAAATTGCCCAATGCTATCGTAACTTTAACCTGAATAGGTGAATTTTGATTAAAATTTTAACTTATTACTACAGGGAAGGTAGAGTAAAATCGCGTCTCACTGAAGAAACTTCTCCACCCGTCGATCTTCTAACATCGCAGCCACTTCTTTATCCGTCGGTGCTGGCTGGTCTGTTTATGAACTACCCCGCCTCATAGGAGGACGGGGTTTCTAACTCCCGCTCCAACTTGAGACTGGATTTTTGACGTTTCATCTGCCCAAGTTGCCGCATCGAACCAGTATGCTTACGCATAAGAGTCAAATTAGTAGAGCTTAGACATCCACAGTCTGCGAGGCTCGTTCCAAGCCCCGGTTGCTTATTGGTCACAACATTATACATAACCATCACAGAGCCTTGATCGCGGGGTATCTCAAACCCACAAGCATCGCAGATGTGATATCTATTTGATAACTCTGCCCAATGCTTATGAACCACTCCACATTTAGGACAACGTTGTGATGGTTTTATTTGTTTTGTAGGTAACGTCAGCATCAAACCTCCCTTCTGTTCAATTTTGTAAACAATCATTTGATTGAGTGTTCCAAAACCGACAGAGAGGATAGATTTATTCAATCCAGTTTTCTGCTTTTTACGTTTACTACCTTTCTTGGCTTTGCGCGTCATCCCCTTGGTATTAAGTTGTTCTGTCACGCCGATGTCATAACGACTAGCTATATCTGACGTGACTTTATGCTGCCAATCCAGGCGTTGATTAGAGACTTTCCTTTGAAGTTTGGATATTTGTTTTCTAGCCTTCTTCCAATGCCTGGAGCCTTTGATTTTATTGTTTCTATTTGGCGCACGTTTACGGCGCAAAGCTTTAGATTTCTGTTTGATTCCCCGTTCTGCTTTTTGGGTGAAACGGGGATTTTCTATTTCAATGAATTCCGCTCCGTCATAGAGAGTTAAAGCCGTCTCAGTTCCTAAGTCGAAAGCAATTATCGATTTGTAACTCAAGTCTGATGCCGAGCCGCCAAACTTACATTCAACTGTAGGAATATCAACAGTTATAGATGCAAACCATTGGTTTCTCCCTGGTTTATATACAATGGTTAAAGTAGTAGGAGTTCCCCACTGTTTAGCTTTACCCCGCATTCTAAGCGTGATATCTAGATCGTTAAGGGTGATCCTACCATGCTTGCCGTTGCTGTTAACTTTCCACCCAGATTTGGCTGGATAAGTCCAACCAGAATAGTTACGAATTGGTTTGAATTTAGGTAATCCTCTTAAACCTTGAAAGAATGCGCCGTAAGCCAAATCAACTCGTTTGGCGGTTGCCTGTAAAGACTGGGAATGAAGATCAGCAAATTCCACCCATTCTTTTTTGAAGGCTGGCAAACAATTCTGCTGTTCGAGGTAGGTAACGTTCTTCTTATTCGCTCTCCACTCATAGCGACGGTGGGCAATGCAAGCGTTGTACAGGTAGGCATGATTGCGACGCGCTTCAAACAATTTGTTTGACTGACTTTTGTTTGGGTATAATCGAAATGTCTGCCTTCTTACAACCAAGATTACTCACCCCTTTTCTTTGAGTTGAAACTGCAATCAATAATAGCATAGTTTGTTACAGTTCAAACTAAAAATATAATGTTTTCGATCGCTCAAGTAGTTGATTGGGAGAAGTAGGGGCATCGAACCCCTACTTCTCCCCTGCTATCCATCCCCACCCTGTAGAGGGATGGGGAATTTCGCAGATTTGTTAACAAGCCTCGCATTCGTCTAATCGCGCCAGAACGATCGGACTCAGAAATTGGTGTGTCTTGCAGGGACTCAATAATGGCGCTCACCAGTGCAAGGCGATCGCTGGGTGGTAGCTTGAACACTTGCTCCTTTATTTCTTCTAGCAACATAGATGGCTCTTATGCTCGAAGGTGTCTACCATTTAGTATGAACGATCGTGCGCTCTATTTATCCCGGTCAGCAGCGATCGGCCCTGAACTCCTTCCTCAACCCGCTCTTGCCAAAGTGCTTTTAGATCAGCCACAATTACTCAAACAGGTGTGGGAGGCGATCGATCGCCTAATGTACGGTACGCGATCGCATTTCTGATGATACGCTGAAGGCTGAGGGTCGTGTGTATGGGGGTCGATTAGACATCTCCAGAAAAGAATCTCACTCGTCAGGCTTTCCTACCTACCCCACAATAATTTTTGGAGAAGTCTATTGTATAAGCTGGAGCCGAGGGAATTGGGTAATACTTTAGCTGATAAGGTTCTTGAGGTTTTACCCAAAATAAGCGTACCTGAGTTATAAGTAAGATCTGAGAGGTATAGTCACGTAAAACTATGTCCGCAAAAGATATCTTTCATCCCATAGTACGTTCAGCATTGGAAAAAGAAGGGTGGACGATTACTCACGATCCTCTCTATCTCAAAGTAGATGAAGATAAGCTGTATGTTGACTTAGGTGCTGAGAATAATTTATTAGGAGCAGAAAGATCGGGACAGAAAATAGCAGTTGAAATAAAAAGTTTTTTAGGTCTTTCATTGATTAATGATTTTCACGAAGCGATCGGTCAAGCTTGGAACTATAAAGTGGTTTTAGAAGAAGAACAGCCAAATAGAATTCTTTATCTGGCAGTTCCAGAAGATATTTATGAAGAGTTTTTCAATCGGCGTTTAGCTCAAATGTCAGTGACACGGATGCAATTAAACTTGCTTGTATTCAATCCTATTAAAGAGGAGATTGTACTATGGAAATAGAGAAATATAGAAAAATTATTAAGTCGATTGTCGAAAAACATTCTGAGTGCGATAGTGACGCTCGCGAAGTGGAAACTCAAATTGCTTTCGATATCGAACGCGATCGCTATCTAATGTTTCATGTTGGGTGGCGTGGAGAAAGACGAGTGTTTGGATGTGTTATTCACATCGAGATTAAGCAGGAAAAAATTTGGATTCAACGAGATGGAACTGAGGTGGGGATAGCGAAAGAGTTAATTAAAGCCGGAGTGCCTAAGTCTGATATCGTGCTAGGATATCGGTCGCCTTATATGCGTAAGTTTACAGAGTTGGCAGTGGGGTAGTTAGGATAAAGTTATTCTCAAACAGAAGGGCACTGACGATCGCATTTGTATCAAAAACTTAGCGCACTTTACTCCTCATTCAGAATGGAGTCCAAAATTTCTGGAGTCAATCCTCGCGCTACTGCATTCCGACTAATCTCACTCATCACCTCTTCTAGAGGTCTTTTGCTTCGTGTTGCATCACTAAGTTTGAGGCTAAGTAATGCCTCCAATTTACGACGCTGTTCTTCAGAAGCTGCCTCAAAGATACGGGCGACTTCAGCATTAACGCGAATTGCGATCGTTTTGGTTTCCATGATGGCTCTGTGGTGTTTAAATGACTGTGCTTTTATAAGTCCTTCCATTGATCTATAGCAAACTTAGTCAACTATTCTCTCCTATTGTTATTTAACATAGTTAGCTGATAGTTTTTTGAACTCACTATTTAATACACAACGACCATTTTGCTCTATTTTACTAATTAAAGAGTAGTCAAATAATCCGAATCCTGCGCCAACTACAAACTTGGATAAATAACGTGCGTCTCTTTTAATCTCATCAGGAAGCGACTGGATGTAAGTAGGAAGATTTTGACCTATAATTGCTCGCTCTGATTGTTCGGCAATTATATTATCTGAGGGCAGACCCATTCCCTTCAAAAAAGCCACAACCATTTGTGCTTGCGGATCAATTATTTCTGCGTAACTAACTTTTTCAATTTCGTCCATAATTTCTTTTTGTTATCTAACTAAGCCTTATCTTGCAAATATCTTATAAATACCTGATTAACCCAAAGCTAACCCATATTTTGTCCTTTGTCAAGTTCTCCTCAATAAATTTATCAAAATTTTCCTGTGTCGGCGATTTGCCGTATAGTATCATTATTAATTTACGATGCACACCCCACCAATAAATCAAGCCACCTAACTATTAGTTGTGCAGCAGTTTTGACCTAACACACTATTACGATCTGTAAAAGCGCAAACATTACAGCAGCCACTAAACTTCAGTCAAACGCAGCAAAGACAAAACACAATATTTATCTCCTATTTGTATAGGCATTGCTTCGACAAAACAATTAATAAAACCCCAACCTAAATGAATCATTTCCATGCCGCTGTAGGGTTGTCCGCTAACATAAGCGTAGGAAATTAATGAGTTGTGGGGAATAGATTTATCTTTGGGAATAAAACCGCCATGCCAATCTTTTGTTTGCGTTCGCCACCAGACGCGCAGCTTTTTTTGCGGTTGGGGTAATAATGCGGAAAGTCCGGAAAGTCCTTTGACTTCTTTTGGTTTGAGAGCGCAATGCCACATAACTAAGGCATAATTGCCTGACCCCTGCTGCATCATTCGCACTAAGGTTGCCAGGAGGGAAGTTTGGTAGAGTTTGGCTAGCGATCGCCCGCTTCCCAAGGATATCCCCAACTCCTTCATCCGTGGTAAAAACGACGACTCTGGCATCAGTAAATCTGCGGCCCCGCGATCGCACAATCGCTCCTTGCGATCGCCACTCCAATTCGGGCAAAACCTGCCCTGTTCCTGTGCGTCGAACAGCAGTTCCATCAACTCGTGTCCTTCCGTGAAGCGCTGCCGCACGATCGGGTCATTTTCCTTGATTAAAATGATACCCGTGCGGCTATCAACCAAGATGCCTTGCTGTTCGTCCAAAGGCGCACGCAGAGGTGTGGGAATGCCAAAGTGTCGGTAGATACATTCCAAGTCTATCGGAGGCGCATCGCTCAACCCGGATTCCGATCGCAGGAACTCCACATAGCGCCACACATCCTCCTCACTGCGGACTGCGCCGTAGCGAGCTAAAAACGCCTCTCCCGGATGGCGGTACGGTTGAGCGGCTGGGGGAACCTCACGCACTATTTATTTTCCAACGGTCATTTTGATGACGTTATACAGCAGTTCCCATTTCTCAGGAGTCGTGGGTTGCTGCCCTCGGTATTTTAAACGAGCCAGCATGATAACGTCATCGGGCGGTAATTCCGCTTTTTTGGCAAATTCAGCCAAACTAACGGGAATATCTCCGTTTTCTACTGGTGTTTCCGCCGGATCGCTTTTTAATCCCAAAACCGAGGTAAGCCGCTCCATCAGTTGCCAGGAGAGGTTTGTGGCTTGTCCCCGTTCGATTTGGGACAGGTAGTTGCGGGAAATGCCGACTTTATCGGCGAGTTCTTGCTGGCTCAGTCCTTCTTGGCGGCGGCGATCGCGCACTTTTAAAGCAAATTCATCCATAAGCAGTCTGGGGTCAGCCTTTGACAACTAAAGTTTACAAATTTTGTCTTTACATCTTGCATATCCAGAAAAGTGGTGTTAGAGTAGTAAACAAGAAACGCAAACTACAGTTTGCATCTCACTACTACTCTAGCAGGAAAAAGCATAACCTCAAACATCGATCGATGATTTGCAACGGTTATCGCTACAAAGTCGTTCACAGTTGATTGTGCATTAGACCTCTCCAGAAAAGAATCTCAAAGGCAGGCAGGATGCCTACCCCACAAGAATTTTTGGAGATGTGCATTGCAATGAACCGCGAACAAAGGATGTTTTGCAGTTTTGAACAAGGAATTGCATATGAATCAAATTGCAGCCAAAGATAGTAAAGCGAAGATTCAGGAAGCATTCGAGCAAATTTTAACGCAGCGGCGAAATATTGCCTCGCGAGTTGCTACTAAAGAAGAAGAAGCCGAAAAAGAGAAAAACCGCACAGTTCTGGAAACGGTTTCGCAGTACACAGCAGATAGTATTGTGCGAGGACTGGCGGATCTGCAATTGGAGTTCGGGAACACTATTACCGGACTTTCGACGCGGTTAACAACAGAAACCGCCAAATTGGACGAACTCAAACGTGCGATCGCAATTGCCAGCCAAAACTTGCAAGAACTCCAGCAAACTCGCGTAGTTGCGGATGCGCTTTACCTGTTGACACAGGAACATCAGGAAACTTTGCGATCGCTGGAACAACGCGCCGCGAACGATCGCGAAAGCTTGGAAAAGGAAATCGTCGAAAGCCGCAAAATTTGGCAGCGGGAACAGGAAGAATTTGACGCCAATCTCAACGAAGGAAACGAACTGCTGCAACGCGATCGCACCAAGCAAGAAGAAGATTACGGCTACGACACAGAACGCGATCGTAAAATTGCCAGGGATAAATATGAAGAAACCAAGCGCCTACTCGAACGGGAAATCCAAGAAACAACACAAGCGAAAGACAAAAATTGGGCCGAACGGGAGCGTACTTTGGCAACAAATCAAAAATTATTGGAAGAGTATCAACGCAAAGCTGCTGCATTCCCCGGTGAACTGGAAGAAGCTATTAAGAAATCGCGGGAAGAAGGCATTCGAGAAGCCGATCGGGAAGCCAAAGTTAAGGCGGATTTATTAGACAAAGAGTGGGAAGCGACAAAGCAAGGTTACGAGTTACAAATTCAGTCATTAGAAGCCAAGATTCAGCGGCAAACAGAACAAATTACCGAAATTTCCACGCAACTGCAAGCCACATTGCGACAAGCTCAAGAATTGGCAATGCGTGCTTTTGAAAGTTCATCAAATCGCTTTGCAGCCAGAGCGGAAAAATCTGAATCGTAAGTAGGTTGGGTTGAGGTACGAGACCCAACAAAACCGAGAGTTATGACTGCATCGTAAGTAGGTTGGGTTGAGGTACGAAACCCAACAAAAATGGGAGTTATGACAATGTTGGGTTTCAGTACGTTCAACCCAACCTACAGATTATCTCGTGCCAGAATGAATGCAAAGCTTGAGGAAATTCGTATGTCTGTGACACCATCGATCAAAGTACCACCGTTGGAAAGTGGCGATCGCCTTACCCGCCAGGAATTTGAACGACGCTACGATGCTGCGCCTCGCATCAAAAAAGCCGAACTGATCGAAGGAGTTGTTTACGTGGCTTCACCTCTGCGCTTTACCAATCATGCCGAACCTCACAGTTCTATTATCACTTGGTTGGGAGTTTACCGTGCTGCTACTCCTGGCGTTCGTTTGGGGGATAATCCTACTGTTCGGTTAGATTTGGATAACGAACCGCAACCAGACGCAATTTTGCGTTTGGAACCGGAAGCAGGCGGGAAATCTCGCATCACCGACGATGATTATGTGGAAGGCGCACCGGAGTTAATTGTGGAAATTGCCGCCAGCACAGCTGCTTACGATCTCAACGATAAACTCAGAGCTTATCGTCGCAACGAGGTGCAAGAATATTTGGTGTGGCAAAGATACGAAAATCACTTGGATTGGTTCAGCTTGCAAGAAGGTGTTTACGTTCCCTTTACACCAGATCAAACGGGGATAATTCGCTCTCAAGTATTTCCAGGTTTGTGGTTAGCAGTTTCCGCATTACTCAACGGCGATTTAGCAACCGTTCTCTCCGAATTGCAGAAAGGATTGGCAAGTGAGGAACATCAAAAATTTTGCGATCGGCTGAGAAACCCTTAAGCCTTCAGTCACTCAGAACCTATCCGAAAAATCCGATTCTACCCAGCATACCTTACGATCTAGATCCACATCTGCGTTTATCTGCGTTCATCTGTGGATATCTGCGGTAAAAAAATCACTTACCACTTTTGCGATCGGCTCTTACTGCTTACATCTCTTCGATTTCGATTTGTAAAAGGATCTCACGAATATCTTCTATCGTGTCTTTCTCCAAGCTGACTGCCTTTTGGATAAGGAAGAAGCGAGAACCAATGTTTCTGAGATGGAAAGGAATCTTTTGAGTTGGAATATGCCGAACGACGCCACCATCCGCTAAACCCTGTCCTTCTACCCGCTCAAAAATTACTTTGGTGTAACCGCCATTCAAGTGCATCAAAACCCGTACTGGTTCTCGATCGTAATTAGTCATTATGTTCTTCTAAACACAATTCGATCTTCCAATGGCACAGCTAAATATAGCATACGCTCAGGCTCGCGAGCCTCCAAAGCATAGGGATAGTTAATGTTTTTACTGCGATTTTTGCCATTTCACTTTCATCATAGCTGTTGATGTCGAGGACGGGCAAGATGCCCATCCCACAAGATGCCCATCCCACAAGAGATTTTGTCAACCAACTAAACTTTGAGGTTAAGTTATGCCTACCAAACGTCCCAACGAAAAGAATACCAAGGCTGAAATTCTCGAAGCATTTAACGAATTGTTGCAAGAAAAGAAAGAATTGGAGACAAAAATGAACCAAAAACCAGAAACCAAAACCACCGAAGTACGTAACGGCAACGGGAACGGTAAATCGACAACGGAAGTACCTATCAAACCCGTCCAAAATCAACAGAAAATGGAATCGATTATTGAGGGATTGAACCGACTGCAATTAAACTTCGGTGGCGCAGTTAGCGACTTATCGGAAAAACTGACGATCGAAGCTTTTCAACTCCAAGAAGTGCAGCGCAAAGTAGCAGAGGAAAACCAGCAATTAGAAGCGCTACACAATCTGCAAGTAACTGATGGTAGTTTGGCTACTTTAATCGAACAATACGAAGAAAGTTCCAAAACTTTTAATGAAGAACAACGTCAGCGTCGGGAAGAAGTCGATCTGACAATAACTCAAGCACGGAAAGCGTGGGCAAAGGAACAGGAAGAACACCGCCGCTCGATCAAGGAACGCAACGAAACGCAAGCGAAGACTCGCCAACGCGATACTCAAGAATACTCTTACGATTTGACTTTGCAACGCCAACTTTCTGATGAGGAATACGAACAAGAGAAGAAGCGTTTGTATGGCGAATTGGATGAGTTGAAGCAAGTTCGCGAAAAAGAATGGGCTGAAAAAGAAAAGGCGATCGCAGAACGGGAAACCCAATTTAACGAACTGAAAAATAAAGTCGAAAATATGCCTAAAGATTTGGAAAATGCGATTAAACGCGCCAAGGATGAAGGCAAAGGTATCGCAGGTCACCAAGCCAAAATTAAAGCCGATTTGCTTGCGAAGGAAATCGAAGGTAGCAAGCGCACTTACGAGTTGCGAATTAATTCACTGGTGGAAACTATCCAAAATCAAGATACTCGCATCAATAACCTTTCCAAACAATTGGATGCTGCGCTCAAACAGGTACAAGATTTGGCTGTGAAAGCGATCGAAGGTTCATCCAATGCCAATTCTTTCCAAGCTGTGAAAGAAATTGCGATCGAACAAGCCAAAAATCAAAACAAAGTGAAGTAGGAGTACTAGGTACGTTGTTCCGCTTTAGCGCTAAAGCGCAACAACGTACCTATACAAAAAAGGAGATATCTGCATGAAATATACCAAAATCGATTTGAGCAACCTTGTCGGAATCAGTCACGATGATGAATATCTGGGATTAATTATCGATCGGGGAGATAGCATAGATGTAATTGAAATTCCCGCACCCGTTGCTGCTTATGAAGGATTGGTACAATTAGATGCAGTCGTATCCTCAAACTCTCCCGAAATTGCTGCATCTGTTGACTTTTACGAACTACCCGGTGTACAATCGGAAATACCCATGTTACCCGTACATTCGACAATGGCAAACTCAATAGGATACGATAGCGATCGACACCTATTGCAAGTCGAATTCAAAAACGGTTCCGTTTATCAATACGAAGGCGTGGATGAAGAAATCTGGGTAGAAATGATATCCACCGATTCACCCGGAAAATTTTACAATCGAGAAATCAAAGGTTACTATCGTTCTCGCCGACTTGATTCCCATTCTGCACATTGAACCCCAGGCTGATAGCGAAAGTCCGTTGAAACGGAGTGAAGAAAATAGAAATTTAGTCGGTTTAAACCGACTTTGCCAACAGCATCATCTATTTGTACAGAGGTTTTAGCTATAAACCTCTGTTTTGGTATGCTGATGAATCGTTGGAAATGCTGTGGATTGCGGTATGGGCAATTGCCAGCAGCATCATCGGTTGGCGAATTCACAATCCGTTGGTGTTAATTATAAAGCAACCGCCAAGGCGGTTAGGACATTCTTAATTCCTGAAACCCTTGATTCGACGCCATTCTTCCCCTAGAGTGCCAGTCCAGTAGAATAAATTGACCAAACAAATAAAATATGTATTGTGTAGGGGCGAAGCATTCGGGCTACAATTTATTGCACAAAACGCTAGATTTTCTGCCCGAATGCTTCGCCCAGCCGAGGTTTCTATCGGCAACACACCTTATTTCTTTTGTCAACCAGTTTTACTGGACTGACGCTCGACGCCCTAGCTATAAGGCGAACAAATTTCAGCATAAGGCCCATTTCGCAATACTTTTGCTAGCGCATCATTATCAGATCGCAAACCTTCGTAAAAGAAGAATACTTCGCCGGAAATACCGCGAGAACGATTGTAGCCAATTGCCTGTAACAAATACTCCGGACTGATGCGGTAAGATGAGCCGATATTCATCAAAATACCTGGTGCTAAACGCTGAATTTGTTCCGAACTAAACTGTTCTATGACGAGTTTATCTACAAGATATTTATAACTATTGAAATCGCGACGATACAACTGCGGGTGAATAATATCCACCAATCCTTTATCTAGCCAAGCTTTAGTATCTTGCAGATATTCTTGCCATCCCCAATCATAAATAGTCGGTGCCATAGACACCAATAAATTAGGATTAATAGCTTTGACTTCGCCATAAATACGAGCCAAAAAATCCGTGAGTAAATCGGCACGCCACTGCAACCAAGGACGATGTTTGCGATCGTGGGGCGGATGGCAATTAAACTCTTGCAGATAGCGACAAACGGTTAAAGAATCGTAGCCGCCTTCTGAGGGGAATGCAGGCAGTCGATCGTCTCCTTGAATCCCAGCGATATCGTAATTTTTGACAACTTCCAGAATGAGACTGAGCAAAAAATCTTGCACTTCCGGATGAAAAGCATTCATCCATTCAAAATTGTTCTTTTTCAGCAAATTGCCATTGCGATCGCGTGCAGCCCAATCTGGCTTTTTAGCCAACAAATGTCCGCCATTCTGATTGTAGGAACTGGCAAATCCATATTCAAACCAAGGAATAACAGCAATTCCTACACGCTCGGCTTCGCTAGTCAATTCAGCTAAAGGATCGCGTCCTTTGTAACGCGGGTCGATTTCAACTCCAAACAATTCTCTCATCACTTGGCTGGGATAAACCGTAAATCCCTTACTCCAAACAACGGGAAATACTACATTGAAACCCGTTTCTGCGAGAAAATTCATTGCTTCTGCAATGCGTTGCCTAGAAGTGAGAACTAAGCAATCTGTGTTAGGAAGCCAGACACCGCGTATTTTCATTGAAAATCATGGGTAGAAACCCCGTCGTTCTACGACGGCTTTACTTTTTGAATAGTTCGCTATATACTAAACATATAGCAAAATTAAGCAAATATGTACGCCACTCAGAAAAACCAACTCAGAAGACTTAGCAAGCAGGAGTTTAATGCTCTGAGTGCGTTGTGTCGCCTGAGCAAGAATCTTTTTAACGTGGCACTGTACGAATGTAGGCAGTATTACTTCAAAGAAAGACAAAGGCTGACCTACGAATCTAATTATCACATTTGTAAGTCCAATGAGAATTATCGGTTGCTGAATACCGATATAGCTCAACAGACAATGAAAGTGGTAGATAGAAGTATGAGAGCTTTCTTGGGATTGCTTAAGGCAATTAGTATAGGAAGATGCGACCAAAAGCCCCAACTTCCTAAATACTTACCTAAAGATGGATATTTCCCCTTGATTATTCCGAGAATTAAGCTCAAGAATGGAGTGTTTAACATTCCCATGTCGCCAGAGTTTAAAAAGGAATACGGTGAGGTTAAACTCCAACTACCCGAAAGGCTGAAAGACAAAAACATTAAGGAGGTAAGAATACATCCAAAATATTCGGCTCGATGGTTTGAAATCGAGTATGTCTACGAGGATGAAAAAATCGAAACATTTGTTGATTCAGAAAAAGCTATGGCTATTGATTTAGGAGTTGATAATCTGGCAGCTTGTTTTGACACTGAAGGGCATCAATTTTTGATTGATGGCAAAAGACTTAAAAGCATTAATCAGTGGTACAACAAACGCAATGCTCAACTTCAATCGAAGAAAGAC
>NZ_JBHFNU010000099.1:0-49056 GCF_041929145.1 Aerosakkonema sp. BLCC-F183
TGTTGCCAAAGTGTCCGAACGGGTTAGTAACTCACGGCAAGATTTTCTGCATAAACTTAGTTACAAGTTGGTCAGCGATAGCCAAGCTGTCATAGTAGAAAATCTTCATGTCAAGGGCATGGTTCGCAATCACAATTTGGCCAAAGCTATTTCTGATTGTGGATGGGGAATGTTCACCAACTTTTTAGCCTATAAGCTAGAACGTAAGGGCGGAAAGTTGGTTGAGATTGATAGATTCTTTCCCAGTTCCAAACTCTGTTCTAACTGTTTCTATCAGGTGAGTGAGATGCCATTAGATGTCAGGCAATGGACTTGTCCCCACTGTGGCACTCATCACGATAGGGACGGCAATGCGGCGACCAATATTCGGGCAGAGGGTATCAGAATGCTAAAGGCGGATGGTTCAGCCGTCTCTGCTGTAGGAGGGGAGGTAAGACCAAAGATGGGACGAAAGTCTCATTTGCGGCACTCCCTATTGAGTACAGAAGCCCAGTCCGCCTATGCGGCGGGGTAGTTCACCGCTACGATCGAATTCTTTAGGAGCGTTGCACAAGAGGTTCCGCAGGATATGGGTAAAACCGGGCAGATGGAATCCTTCGTCAGGGTGAGGTAAGTCAAGATGTTAACCGAAAAAATAAGACAAAAGATAATTGACAAAAATAAACAGATAACAACATTATGGTCAAAACTTCCCATACTATGAATCTTTCTTCTTTGTCACCTTTTAAAAAAGCCGATCGCATCCTGGTTGTGGATGATTCTCCCGATAATGTATTTCTTATCCAAGCGATCTTGGAAGAAGAGGGCTATAAAATAGCAACAGCATCAGATGGCCTTACAGCATTGGCTAAAGTTGAGCAATCACCGCCAGATTTGGTGTTACTGGATGTCATGATGCCAGGAATGGATGGCTTTGAAGTCACCAAGCGCCTGCGCGAAAATACTTCTTTGCCGTTTATCCCCATTCTACTGATTACCGCCTACGACCACCTCAGTGTAGCTAAAGGACTAGATACCGGTGCAGACGATTTTATCCGCAAACCGGTAGAAGTGGACGAGCTGCTGGCGCGGGTACGCAGTCTGCTGCGACTCAAGCACAGCATCGACGAACGGGATCAAATTGCCAAACAGCGAGAAGATTTTGTTTCCCGACTCACTCACGATCTGCGAACTCCTTTGATTGCTGCCGATCGCATGATGGGTTTAATGCAGCAAGGTGCGTTGGGAGAACTCTCCCCCTCAATGAAAGAAGCTCTCGACACAATGGTTCGCAGCAATAAAAACCTACTGGCAATGGCAAATACCTTGCTAGAAGTTTATCGTTACGAAGCCGGTCGGAAAAATCTAAACTTCATTCCCGTTGATATAAGAGATTTGCTCCAGGAAGTTGTTAAAGAACTATCCCCTTTAGCTGTTGAAAAAAATCTATCTTTGCAATTGGTAAAGGATAAAAATCCTCAAGATCCCGCGCAAATTAAAACCGTTGTACAAGGCGATCGCCTCGAACTTCACCGCGTTTTTACCAATTTGATCGGCAATGCGATCAAATTTACAGATACAGGTTCGGTAAACGTCAGTCTTGCCAATACAATTGGTAATGCTAATCCAGATGAACCAGAGGTAATCGTTGAAGTAGAAGATACAGGCCCAGGCATTCCCGTAGAAGAACAAGCCAGTTTATTTGAACGTTTTCGTCAAGGCAAACATAAGCACGCCGGCAGCGGTTTGGGTCTGCACTTGTCTCGCAGAATTCTGGAAACTCATAACGGCACCATTGAAGTTAAATCAGAAGTCAACAAGGGAAGTCGATTCATCGTGCGCTTACCACTCAAGCGAGGATCTCATTCGTGAACTACTCCAACTAAGCTGACGCTTGAGATGGGTGTACTTGCGCTCTTTGGGGCGATCTCCTTGAAATCGCAGCCAGCAAAGGTGTAGCGCCCCATAAAACTAATAATTTGGTATACTAAGTACGGAAAAGTCGAATTTCTGTCTGCGGCTTGGATTGATGATACAGGAATTACCTATGACAAGGATCGAAACCGATTTTCAAACTACTTGTAAAGTATCGATAGATTCGATCGGTCAGTTAAAATACTACTAAAAACACTATTCTTGGTAGAAACTGGGTTTCTTTGCCCATGTACTAAGATATCTGTAAGTCAATTTTCAGAAACTGGTCAAATTATCTTCGTTCAGCAAAATATCATGATAGCTCAAGTAGAATTAAAATTTAGCCAACTTGTGCAACAACAGCGTAAGTTTTTCAGCACTGGCAAGACAAAAGATATCTCCTTTCGCATCGCACAACTTCAGATTTTAAAGCAAGCAATCTTAGAGAACAAACAAGCTATTGCAAATGCTGTTAAAGCCGACTTAAAGAAACCAGATTTTGAAATTTATCTGACCGAATTATACGGTGTAAAAGAAATTGACTACACCATCAAACACATAAAATCATGGGCTAAAGCGAAAAAAGTAGCAACGCCATTGGAGCAATTTCCATCTTCAGCAATTATATATCCAGAGCCTTTAGGCGTAGTGCTGATAATCAGTCCTTGGAATTATCCATTTAATCTGATGATTTCACCTTTAATAGGTGCGATCGCAGCTGGTAACTGTGCCATCTTAAAACCTTCAGAAATTTCTTTCCATACCTCTAAAGTTCTGGCGGATATATTCCAAAAAAACTTCGACCCCGCCTATATAGCACTTGTAGAAGGAGGGGTAGAAACTAGCCAACAGCTATTAAAAGAGAAATTTGACCATATCTTTTTTACTGGCGGCACAAATGTTGGCAAAATAGTTATGGAAGCAGCAGCCAAACATTTGACACCAGTTACTCTAGAACTCGGCGGCAAAAGTCCGTGTATAGTTGATGCCGATACCCAAATCGATATCACCGCCAGAAGAATAGCTTGGGGTAAGTTTATCAATGCCGGACAAACTTGCATTGCACCCGATTATCTATTAGTCAATCACAATATCAAAAAAGATTTGTTAGATGCAATCAAAAAGTGCATTCAAGAATTTTATGGCGACGAGCCAGCCAAAAGCCCCGACTATACCAGAATCATCAATAAAAAACACTTTTCCAGACTGGCAACTTTCTTGAAAGACGGCCAAATTATTGTGGGTGGGGAAACGGATGCAGAAAACAATTATATAGCTCCAACAGTAATAGACAATGTATCGCTTAATGCACCGATTATGCAAGAGGAAATTTTTGGCCCAATTCTGCCAGTTATAACATACAACGATATATCAGAAGCGATTTCTATAGTTAACGATCGACCAAAACCTCTAGCCCTTTACTTCTTTTCTAAAAACAAAGATCGTCAAGAGCGCGTTTTGCGCGAAACTTCATCCGGCGGCGTCTGCATTAACGACACCATGATGCACATTGGCATACCGGAACTACCCTTTGGCGGTGTGGGCGACAGCGGTATAGGAGCTTATCACGGCAAAGCTAGTTTTGATACTTTCTCCCATCAAAAAAGTGTATTGAAAAATTCTTTTTTGGTAGATATGAAATTGCGCTACGCTCCCTATCAGGGTAAATTAAATCTGCTGAAGCGAATCCTCGGTCTTAAGTAAGGCGGACATTAACCGTCACAATGCCTTTAACTAGCTTTCAGCAATCAGTTATCAGCCATCAAAAAGCTGACTGCTGAAAGCTGATAGCTAGTTAAAAATTAAAACTGCCGCTATAGCGTTCCTCCGCCCAAGGTTCGCCTCGTCGGTGATAACCATTGCGTTCCCAAAAACCGAGTTCTTCACTGTCTATAAATTCTAAACCGTTGAGCCATTTAGCACTTTTCCAAGCGTAAAGATGGGGAACTACCAGCCTCAAAGGGCCACCGTGGTCTGGGGGTAACGGTTCGCCGAATAAAGTATGGGCAAAAAAGTTTTCTTCCCGCAGAAAATCTTCCATACTGATGTTTGTTGTGTAGCCGCCATAACAATGTTCCATAATGTGAGCGGCTTTGGGGTCTACCTCTATGTATTTCATAAAGTCCAGCACTTTCACCCCAGTCCACTGGACATCGAGTTTAGACCAGCGCGTAACGCAGTGAAAATCGGCGGTGAAATTGTTTTGGGGCATAGCCATGAAATCTGAGAAAGTGAAGGTGGCCGGTTTTGCCAAACCCCAGACTCGAAATTGCCAGTTTTCGATCTTGATGTCAGGTGTATTGCCGTAGGTCAACACCGGGAAACCCTTGGTCTCGTATTGACCGGGAGGAATGCGATCGCTCATTTCTGGCCCTGGCTTTTTGAAAAATTTTCCTAACATATCATCCACAACAATAAAGTTTTCCAGCTAATTTCCCTCTAACACAACACGACAGCGCGGTTGAGCTGTCGTGTTAGCATTTATGTTCACATTTTTCAACACAATCAGCAGTGGGTTAACTGACTGCTCGATCGAGCTAACTAGCTGTTATGACTCTTCTTCCTCTTCTTCTTCCTTGGATGGGTAGACGAATGTAGACCTACCGGTCAGAATTGACTTGCCCAAGCTGAGGGCTTTCTGTGCCTGTAGCGCCGCCTTACGTTTCCAGGTGGCTTTACGGATATCCCGTTTTGACTTGGATGTTTTCTTCTTAGGAACTGCCATGATTATGAGTGTGCTAATGGTGGACAGCCCTCTTATTTTAGGCGATCGATTCAGCCAGTGATACCAAATCCACTTAGATTACCTTCGTTATTCAAAGGCAAAAGTGGGAGAGCGGGGGAGTGGGGGAGTTGCAGAAGAACATTGAGGCTGAAAAAGAGCGTAGCAGACCCGGATTTGGGATTATGCACTCTGACCCTCGAAACTGGGCTTTTTTCGTATTTCGTACCTTTTTTTAGCGACCTGTTGTCCCACCGGAACCAGTACCGTTGAATCCGTTGCTGTTGGTGCCGTTCGTATTATTGAAACCCGGCTGAGTCCCCGTGGTAGTTGGAGTCCCGGTCGTATTACCGAAGCCAGTACCGTTGAATCCGTTGCTGTTGGTACCGTTCGTATTATTGAAACCCGGCTGAGTCCCCGTGGTAGTTGGAGTGCCGTTCAATCCGCTACCGTTAGTGCCGTTGGTGCCGTTGATGTTATTGAAATCAGGTTGAGTCCCCGTGGTGGTAGGAGTACCGTTCACAGTTCCCAATCCTCCAGCCGGATTATTGAGGTTAGTTGCCCCATTTGCACCCGCTGGCCCTGTAGTTTGAACTTGCCCGCCATTGACAGGAGTACCATTAGGTGCTGTCTGCGCTTGTGTAGTATTGCCATTACCAGGGCGATCGGCAACGTTTGGGGCGGTATTTATACCCAAAAGAGTGGGAGCGTTTTTGAAATATGTAGCCCAGCGTTGCGTGTCAGGCTGACTTATCCAATTTTGACGATTTACTTGCAGGGAAAGAAGAGGTGCGATCGAACCGGCATTTTGGCCCAAAATCGTGACAGCAACTCCTCTAATCGCAGCGTTTTGGCTAAAACTACGTCCAGCTACATCTCTTGCAGCTGCTTCCGCTCTGCGAATCAGCGTGTCGTAATTTTCATTCGGCTGACTGTTGAGAGTAAGATTAAGGCGAGCGATGTCGGATCTCTGTATGGTTTGTGTTAGGCGAGTGCCTGCATTTTGTGCATTCGCTTGGTTAGAAAACCAGAAACTGCCTGAGAACCCCATCAAGGCTACTAAACTTAGCAGTGAAACAGGGACTCTTACACTTAAACAGCGGATTGAGCGAGAAAGGGCAAGGCTTCCTTTTTTAGGTAACTTTGTGTTCAAAGAGGGGTTGGATACAAACAGATTTGGCTTAGACATAATTAGCTCTAGCTCCTCGATCGCAATCAACAGATCGGGTTTGAGTTATCTTCCCCTTAACGCTACCTCTGAGCTATTGGGCCTATAATCTACATCATGGAATACAAAGTGCCTTGCCCATAGACTGATTTACCGACCCGGAGCCGGTCACATGAAAAGATCTGTAATGTCGATTATTTTGGAATGTCTATAGAAAAGTCCATATACCGACATTTTCTCCCCCGCTCAATTTTATTACTTCTCTGTATAACCTCCGGCATAAGTAATCACGCACATAGTTCTGTATACTTTGTGCGGGCCACAGGCAACACCAGTGATGCGGAAAGCGGGGTTAAACATATTGATTCTGTGACCGCGATCGGGAACTCCATCATCGATAATTAACTGCATCACAACTTTCTGCGGCGTATCTAGCCCGTAACTGATATTCTCGCCAGCACAATATGCTTGGCAAGAGCCGTGGCGATTAACTCTAGCAGTCGGGTTTGTACCGTCAGTGCCGATATGACCTCTCCGACCCTTTGGCCCTTGGTCTCGCACATGATCCCTAGCCCCCAAGGACATACCTCTGGAGGCGTTAAGTGCTGACACCGGACGGGTCGATTTCAAAAAGTTAATCGTTTCATCAACTACCCTAACGCCTTCCTTGGTAATAATCGGAATTTGTCCTGGCAATTCCAGTCGATTGCCTTTGTAATACCGTCTCTGGCTCTGCAATATCGCACCATAGGCGGAGGGATTCGTCCTAGCGCGGTTCATTTCCCCAACAATACCTCTTTCCAAACTAGAAAGGAAACTAGCTGTAGTGTTGGTCGCAGAACGTCTGGAATTATTAGCGGTATTAGATCTTTGTGTCGCGTTACTGCTGCGATTGGGAGAAGAACGTCCGGAATTATTGGCTGGATTAAGTCTTTGTGTAGCGCTACTGCTGCGATTAGTAGAAGAACGTCCGGAATTATTGGCTGGATTAGACCGCTGCGTACCGCTATTGCTGCGATTGGTGGGTTGATTATTGGTGCGGTTGGCTGGAGTGCGCCCAGGTGTTGTAGCGGGTGCAGACTGTTGAGGGCCCGTACCGCTACCATTTGAGGGGCCGTTTGGCAATTGTCCGGGTGTTGTCGAGCCAGGGGGAGCTATAGAGAAAGGAAAACTAACAGTTTGATTGGAATCATCGACATTTCCTGTCAATTCCCGCGTATTACCTTGTACCAGTAACCTCAACCTGAATGGCACTGGCCCTGTTTGCGTTCCGCAGCGTTGGTAAAGGTTGACTTTGACAGTGTAATTACCCGGAGGAGCTCCTGATGCAGGCCAAAAAATATTTTCGACGGGATTTGTAATGGTATTTTGACAACCTGCATTGCTATCAACGTCAAGTTGACCTCCCGACGCCACTCTCTTATTTTGGAAGAAAACCCTTTGACCGCTGGGATCGGTGATTTCTAAATCCAGGTCATCCGTGGTAGACCATCTCAGGGTACTTTGAATAATACCCGTGCCCAGAGTAGGTTCTGGCCTTTGCTGTGCTGGAGAGGCAACTGCCACGGGAGTAGGGTCATCAATCCTCAGCAGCTGCTTAGATTTGGGATAGTAGGTAGCCCAGCGCATGGTATCCGGATGGTTTTTCCAGTTATCGCGACTGACCTGCAAAGTCAAAATCGGTGCGGACAAACCAAGATGTTGGCCAGTGATAATAATGGCAGCTTCTGTGACTAAAATGTCATTGTCGAAGCTACGCTGAGCAGCAGCTCTAGCTACGGCCTCGGCTCTGCGAACTAAGGTGGCATAGGATTCATTTGGTTGTCGATCGAGAGTAATATTAACGCGAGAGGTATAAGCTTGAGCTATTGGCGGTGCGATCGCCCCTTCCAAAGCCAAAAAAGTTCCAGTCAATCCCAATAAGGCCGCTAAACTCAAAGAAGCAATTCGCATTGTAAAGCTCTTACCTTGAAATTTCTGATATTCAGATCCTTAATAACAATCTATTAGTGTCGTTGACATGAGGGACATCTTGTATGAGCAATCACTGGCTAATGGCAATCGGTATAAACCAATATCAATACCTGCAACCTCTAGGTTATGCCCAAGCAGATGCACAAGCAATCTGGAATTTCCTTGTGGGTCGGGGTGGTTTTATGCCGGAGCGCTGTCTGCTGTTCTCCGATACATCACCGTACATCGCGGGCCATTCCACTTATCCAAGGAGTGAAAATATTAAGTTGTGGATGTACTGGCTGTGCCAAGAGGGGTTGCAAGAAGGAGACCAAGTTTGGTTCTTTTTTAGCGGCTACGGCCTCAAATCCAACGGAGAGGAATACCTGATGCCTATTGATGGCAACCCAGCCGATATTGCAGGCACAGGCATCCCCATACGATGGATATACGAGAGCCTCAAGGATGCAAAAGCCTCAATGCAACTGGTTTTGCTTGATATAAACCGAGCTGGAGGAAGCCAAGCTGGTGCCCAGGTAGGCACTCAAACCGTGGAATTAGCTCGCGCACTGGAAATACCCACAATCCTTTCCTGTCAACCAACCCAATTTTCTCACGAAGCTTCCGATTTACAGCATGGCTTGTTTACAGCCGCTCTCTTGGAAGGGCTACGGACGGAAGGAGGCGATACGAGTATCGCGACTCTGAAGCGTTACCTGAGCGAACGCCTTCCTGAATTATGCGAACTCCATTGGCGTCCCCGACAAGAACCTGTGGTGGTGGTACATCCTGCCACAAAAAGCCATCAGGTGATTTTGCCGGATCTGAGAGTCCCTGTGGCCAGCGGCTACTATGCTGAAGCAGAAGAACGCAATAGTACAACTGCGGAAGCGGGAGTGGCTGGAACTGTGAGCCCCAGTTTTGTGGCTGCACAGCACAATATGCAAACAGTAGCAAGCACACCGAGTATGGAAAACCCATTCAACGGAAATTTGGACGATATCGAACCCCGTTCTGATTTGCAAGATGAGGCAGCAGCTGTTTCGAGCTCGACCTCGACTACGCAGGCAAAAAACGGTCATGCCGGTAATTCCAGAAATGCAATCCTGGCAGAAGAAGATGATAATGACGAAGAAGGAACATTCTGGCGACAAATGCTGCTTTGGGGAGGCGGCTTACTGCTGTTAGTGCTTTTATTGATGAGTCTGTTTGGGCGTCCTTTACGTCAGCAAACAGCGGGTCGTCAAGGTACTGCACCCTCTGATGCTTTGTCATCCAAGTCCGGGCAGAAGGCACCTGCTAAACCTAAGTCGGTAGAACAGATCAATCAGGAAAGGTTGAATAAGGCGAAAACCTTTCTTCAAAAGAATCAAGTTTCGCAGTACAGTCAGGCGATCGCTACAGCCAGTTTAATTAAATCCGGTCAACCTTACCACGATGAAGCGCAGGATTCGATCGAGCGCTGGAGTCAAATCATTCTGGATACGGCGCAAGGACGTGCCCAACGAGGGGATTACAGTGGGGCGATTGCCGCAGCTAACCTGATACCTAAAGACCCACAGCCGATTTACGCCCAAGCACAAAAGTCAATCAAACAGTGGAGTGGTGTCGCTAAACAGCAGCAGGCTTACACAAAGACGTTGCAAAGCGCCAAGGGATTGGTTAAGCCGGGAGAAGCTTCTTCTTATAACAAGGCGATCGTGATGGCTCGCAAAATCCCAGCCGGTCAGCCAGCGTATACCGAAGCGCAGAAGTCTATCGCTTTATGGAGTCAAAGTATTCTCAATTTGGCTAATCAACGTGCGTCTGGAGGAGATACTAAAGCTGCTATTGCTACAGCATCTTTAGTGCCAAAAAATACACCAGCCTATGCAAAAGCGCAGCAGGCGATCGCGCAATGGAAACGCCAACCTTCAAAGTGATCCCAGGTGATACCAAGTCATACCAAGTCCTGAGTGCTGATTACATAGCGCGGATTCAGTCATAAAAGACAAAAGTCAAAAGTCAAAAGAAAAAATACTTTCTTTTGACTTTTAATTTTTTGCTTGGGAATTACCTGGCTGCCGCACGGGAATAGCAATTAAAAATTCTGCTCCCTGTCCTGGTTGAGAAATGCAGTGCAAAACACCAGCGTGCTTTTCTACAACAATTTGGTAACTGATGGCCAGCCCCAGCCCCGTTCCTTTACCGGGTTCTTTTGTAGTAAAAAAAGGGTCGAAGATGTGGGCTTTGACCGCTTCTGATATCCCTGGCCCATTGTCAGCAATCTGGATTGTCACAAATTGAGGCAGAGGCATTGGGCATTGATAGTTGTGCCACACACCCCCAGTCCCCCATTCTCCTCCTTCTGTACCCCCTTGGCCTACCGAAGTGCGAATAGTAATGCTCCTGGGATCGGGTTGGTTCTCTAAAACGTCGATCGCATTGCATAGAATATTCATAAACGCCTGGTTTAGCTGACTGGGATAGCACTCTACCAGAGGCAACTTGCCATAGTTTTTGATCGTTTGGATAGCAAGATGGCCTATTTTGCCTTTGAGACGATGTTGCAAAATTAACAAAGCGCTCTCCAGCCCTTCGTGAATATCTACTAGCTTGATTTGAGACTGGTCGAGGCGAGAAAAGTTACGCAACGATAACACAAGTTGGCGGATGCGGTCAGCACCGACTTTCATGCTGTTGAGGAGCTTCGGCAAATCATTGGCGATGAATTCCAGATCGATTTCTTCGCGGCGCTCTTGAATTTCCGAATGGGGATGGGTGCAGTACCTCTGGTAGAGGTGCAGCAGGTCGAGTAGGTCGTTGGTGTAGTCGCTCGCGTGTGTGAGATTGCCGTAGATAAAGTTGACTGGGTTGTTGATTTCATGCGCTACACCAGCTACTAAATGCCCCAAACTGGACATTTTTTCGGTTTGAATTAGTTGAGCTTGTGTTCTTTGCAAATCCTGGAGTGCTTGGGCGAGTTGTGCTGCTGAGGCTCGTGTTTGAGCGAGTAACTCGATTTGCTCTAGAGCTACTCCCAAATGATCGGCAATTTGAGTGACAAATTCTATCTCTGTTGCTTCCCAATGACGCGGTTTTGTACATTGATGAATGCAGAGCAATCCCCATAACTTTTTAGCTTTCAGTAAGGGAATAACTAAGTTGGATTTTACTTGAAATTGTGACAAAATATGGATGTGACAGTCGCTCAGTCCAGTGTTATAAATATCGGCAACTGCTTGAATTTGTCCTTGCTCGTAATGCACTGCATACCGCTCCCCAAAGCAGCTGTCGCGAACCCTAGCTTCTAAGGCAGAAGACAAACCCGCTGCCCGATCTTCCGAGACAAATTCGCCATCGTTGTAGCCGCTGTCGGGATAAAATTGATACACCGCTACACGATCGGCTTTCAGCAGCTGTCTAACTTCTTTGGCCGTGGCTGTAAAGATGCGATCGAGATCCAGGGGTTGGCGAATTCTGGCAATCACCTCAGCTAATACTTTGCGTTGCTCGACTTGATTGTAGGCAGCAGCTAGCATTTGTTCTGATGTCTGCTGCAAGGATCTCAGTTCCGTGACATCGCGGCCAACCCCAATTACGGATGTCACTGCTCCAGAGGAATCTGTAATTGGGGTATAAATTGAGTTATAAATTCGTGTCCCCGATGGGAGATTAATTTCCCAATCTACCTGCACTTTTTCGTTTTTTTTAAATACCTCTTGCAAGACTATTTCGAGCCGCTCTGCGGCAGAGCCAATCAATTCCCGATTAGTTTTACCGATGGCTTCTTCAAGCGTCAAGCCCAGTAGTTTTGCGCCTGTCTGATTGATCCAGACATAACGTAAACTCCGGTCATATTCTACGAAAATGTCATTTGAATGTTCTAAAAACCGCAGTAGTTCAGGTGGATTTTGTTTTTTGGGTATTTGAGACACTTTATGTTTGGCAATCAAGTTCAAAAGTTAATTTCTTTGTGGCAATGGGATGGCCGACCGTGATGCACGCTTATACAATTTTAGATTTTAGGTTTTAGATTGAGATAACTGGGACTATAACATAGTTAAAGCCACTTTAAACTGATATTGTTGTCCGCAAAGGCTTAGCAATGTTTTGTTATTTTTAATTTAATTGCTAATTTGCGAGCGGCTGATGGGAATTTCAATGCAAAACTCTGTACCGTTTCCAGGTTCGGACATACATTTTAGTACTCCCTCGTGCTTTTCCACGAGAATCTGATAACTGATGGCCAACCCCAAACCAGTTCCCTTGCCCGGTTCTTTGGTAGTGAAAAATGGATCGTAAATGCGGGAGATGACATCTGCTGTCATACCTGGGCCGTTGTCAGCAATCTTAATTCTCACCCAAGGTCGATCGTCTGTATGTTTGGGTATAAATTGTGTCTGGATAGTAATTTGGCTGGGTTCTGCTTCCATTTGGGATGGGGTGCGGAAGCGATCGCGATGTTCGAGGGCATCAATGGCATTGGAAAGCAGGTTCATAAAGACTTGATTTAGTTGGCTGGCGTAACACTCTACAGTTGGCAAATGGCCGTAGTGTTTGATCGTTTCAATGCCGGGATGACCGTTTTTGGGTTTGAGCCGATGTTGCAAAATTAACAGAGTACTTTCGATGCCTTCATGTATATCCACAGGTTTTCTTTCGGCTTGATCGAGCCGAGAGAAGTTACGCAAGGATAACACTAGCTGACGGATGCGATCGGCACCTACTTTCATTGAAGCTAGGAGTTTTGGTAGATCGTTTGTGAGGAACTCTAGCTCGATCTCGTCGGCTTTATCTTGAATGGCTGGGTGAGGATCGGGGTAGTACTCTTGGTAGATTTTCAGCAAATCCAGTAGATCTTGAGTGTATTGACTGGCGTGAATGAGGTTGCCATAGATAAAGTTGACCGGGTTGTTTATTTCGTGGGCTACACCCGCAACTAGCTGTCCCAAACTGGACATTTTTTCGGTTTGAATCAATTGGGCTTGGGTTTGTTGCAATTCATCGAGAGCTTTCTCCAGCTGTTGAGCTTTTGCTTGCTCTTGCATTGCAGCAATCCAGGTTTGTTGATAAAGTTCTGCTTGGTGAATGGCGATCGCCGCTTGATCGGCTAACCTCTGTAACAGATCCAGTTCGTAATTTTGCCAAACTCTGGGAGAGTTACACTGGTGGACAATCAGTAAACCCCAAAGTTTTTCGCCCATCCGAATTGGTACGGTAATGTTGGCTCGCACATGAATTGTCTGCAAAAACTCTACATGACAGGGACTTAAATTAGTTTTGCACACATCGTCAATCGCTCGTATTTGACCTTGTTTGTAAAGTTGGGCGACATTTTCTGCAAAGCATTCTTCTGGCCCGTGAAAGCCCAAAACAGAAAGTGACTCACCCTTTACGGCTTCAACTACTACCTGACCCTGCCATTCTTTGGTGAACTGGTAAATCACCGCTCGGTCTGTATTGAGCAAGTTTTGCACTTCTCTAACAATGGTTTGCAGTATTGTTTTTGAGTCTAAAGTACTGCGAATTTGGTCTAGTACATGGCCGAGTATTCTGGCAGAATCCAAAGATTTTTGTAGTTGGGCCGTGCGGTTTTGGACTTGGCGTTCTAGGTCGGCATTGAGATGAAATACTTGTTGGTAAAGCTGATATTGCTGCACTGCCATTGCAAAGTGATGCCCCAGCGCTTCGGCAAGTTCAATTTCTTGGGCAGTCCAGTTGCGAGGTTGGCCTTTTTTTAAC
Organism: Aerosakkonema sp. BLCC-F183; assembly: GCF_041929145.1. Classification (NCBI taxonomy): domain Bacteria; kingdom Bacillati; phylum Cyanobacteriota; class Cyanophyceae; order Aerosakkonematales; family Aerosakkonemataceae; genus Aerosakkonema; species Aerosakkonema sp. BLCC-F183. The sequence goes on from NZ_JBHFNU010000099.1 coordinate 13,461, forward strand.
TCTCTCCATGCCTGGAAGGAGCGACGGGGATAGTATTGTCGCCGATCGGGGTCGAACTGTCCAGCCCATAAAGTTTCTGTGTCAATTTCATCGCGAAATATTGTTAGATAACCGAGAAATCTTTGCCTATACTCCAAGGGAATTATTAATAATCCGCGAATTTTGGTTGATTGAAATGCGGTCGCGAGTATTCGATCGTGAGGGTCTTGATAAATATCGGCGATCGCACGCACGCGAGTTGTTGTTTTCCCAACTTCTGGATAGCCAATTACAGCGGAAGACCAGCAGGGGTACTGTTCGATAAATCGGGGAGCTGCTGTGGGGCATCGGGCACAGGATATCGGTGATTCTCCCTGTTTTTGTGACGGCTCAATCATGTTGCCGCCGCACAAGTCAACTGTTTGGTTGGGTTGAGTGCCGCAGGTATATACCTGGTCGTGCGCTAAACTTTCCATTTCAGGATGAAACTCTGATGTGGGGATGTAAATTCTGCCTCCAGCACCCTGAAAGACAGCAACGGTTTCCTCTAAAGCTGTTTGCAGTTGAATAGTTGGTTGGGCGTGCAGCAGGGTCGCAACTCGGTTGATTGTGGCTTCTCGTTGCGCTTGTTGACGGGCAAGGCTGAGTAGGTTAGATTGGCCGATCGCGATCGAAACTTGATCGGCTACTTGTTGGACAGCATCTAACTCTAGTTCCGAAATAGGTTTTGGCGAGGAGTGGTGAGACACGAGTAGCCCCCATAAATGGGGCTGTGCCTGGTGGGTTCTGACATCGTAATAGAGAATCGGCACTACTAAGGAAGACAACACTCCCATTGCTGTCAGATATTCAATATGGCACGGGTCTACAGGTCGGTAGCGAATATCCTCTTTTTCTAGAGGCTCGCCTGTTTGAGAGCAGTCGAGGGGACTTAAACCGATTTGCTGGGAAGCGACATCCACGATCGAGCGTTGCCTAGCTTTGATGAATTGTTCGCGGGCTTCTAGTGGAATGTCATCGGCTGGAAAATTCAAACCTAGTAGAGAAGGGAGGCGGTCTTCGTCGATCGATTCCGCAATCACTTCGCCGCTGCTATCTGGGTGGAAGCGATAGACCATGACCCGATCTGTACCCAAGAAAGCTCGTATTTCGGCAACAGTTGCTCTCAAAATTTCCTGTAACTCTAATGATTGACGGATGCGGTTAGTCATCCGACGCAGCAATACTTCCCGATCTATGGCTGGCGGTATTTGCGGTGTCTTCTTTGTAAAAGTCATTGCTTATATCCAAAAAATTTATCAAATTATCCAGTCAGGACTTATGCACTCTAGGGCCAGAAAACCGATTTTAAGGTGGGGGCGGGTTTTCCCAAACCTCTCTGCACCAACTACTAAATATTTATTTAAACGCGCCCCTACTAAACCCAGGATTTTTCCTAGAAGCCTGCTGTGTTTACCCAAGCCCTAAGAATTTGTCCTTACTCAAATATTAAATATTCTTAAATTATATGTCCAGAATTTCACAAAAATCATTATTTCTTTGCATAAATTCATTATTATTGACAGTCGAGGAGTGGCGGAAAGGTTGCCAAGCAGGCAACAGTTTTTGCGAAAGACGACAGGGGATCGCCAAAAAAGATATTGGCGACCACTAGCCAGCGATTGACACGATTGTACTTAATGGCTGGAAAATCTCCGCATCTACTTTCATTTAATAGCCACGAGTTTGCCAGCTTAAGGGGCTTTTTTCTCCAACGATTACATATCGGACTTGATTTTGTAGAAGCTATGCGCTCCTTTTTATCCGACTTTTATTTAAAAATAATATTCATACCTGATTATTTTTAACTTGTCAACTAACTTAGGTAAAAAATATCTATTTTAAGGTCGGTCAATGGATTTACTTAGATGGGAAAACAAAAAAGAAAATCTCTTTTATTCGACCCAATAGGGCCTAACCTCTATTTTGACAAAGGCGTTCGCGAATTTCTTGGCGAACGCTCATTAGAACTTGACCTAAATGGTTTTGGCCAGTGCGATCGCTCCCGCAGCCCCAATAGTAGTCGGTGGGCGAGTTTTCCACAATTACTTTATCGCCTGTGGAAAGGAGAATAGTTTGGATGTCCTCATGGGTAATAAACTTGGTAAGTACCGCTGACCGCATAATGGCGCACTTAACTTGCTCCCAGTCGGGACGGACTTTGCGGGTAGGATCGCGTCCCAGAGAAGCGGCCATTTCCGGAGTGGGGGCCTTGTGAATTATTTCGATCGAATGTGCATCTTGTGTACCCCAAAATTTATGGGCTTGATAATAATGCTCCACTGTCGGCCAATATTCGCCGTCTAAATGAATGCCGTGGGGAGAGAAATTAGAAAAACAGCCGTAAGGTTCGCTTACCTTGTAAAAGTAAATCGTCATCTGAAAGCTACAATGTTATATTTCAACTTTTACCATGCCCAGCCGTCCTCTAATTTTTCCCAGAAAGCTTGAGATCGCCGATAATCAGCATTAGTTAGTTAAACCTGTCGGAGATGCAAGCGTGTCCGCTGATGGATTTGAGAAAACAAATTTCGGTTGGCAGGTGCAGCAGTTGCAGCAGCAGCTTTGGGAGTGGCTGGAATGGAAATTATCCCAAACGCCCAGAATACCGAATATATCGACGCCAGACTGGTTAGGCGACCTACTATGGCCGATATTCAAAGTGGTATCTTGGATCGTAGTGGCGGCGATCGCTACCTGGTTACTTTGGCAGCTATGGCTTGTCTTGCGTCCTTACCTGCGTTCTCTCAGCTTTGAGATGGGGAACTCGGCAAATCAATCAACGCCTGCAAAAGAGATCGCAACAGCTGATTGGGTGAAGCGATCGCAGCAATTTTACCAACAAGGTAACTACGGCGAAGCCCTGCGATGCCTTTACATGGCCATGTTGCAGACACTGCACGACTCTCGGATCATCCTCAACGACCCCAGTCGCACAGATGGTGAATATCGGCAATTAACCGAGACTCTGCCCAAACAAGAGTCGTATCAAATTTTACTTACTACTCACGAAGAACTTTGTTTTGGCAACGCGGATATTTCCCCAGAAACCTTTGAGCTATGTCAGCAGGCTTATCGAAAAATAGATGAAAAATGAAACTCACACAACGCTATTTATGGCTGGCGGCGCTGACTGTAGCGGTAATTATTCTCCTCACCCTAATGGCGGCTCCGCTTGCTACCAAGCTCAGTAGCGGTTCTACTTACAGCCGCGCTCCCGATGGCTACGGTGCTTGGTACGCCTTCATGGCAAAACGGGGAACGCCGATCGAACGTTGGCAGAAGCCAGATTTACCGGGAGTTAAAAGTCAAGCATCACAATCTAAAATCCCAAATTCGATGACTCTACTGCGGGTTCACAACCAGCTAGATTATGATTCGCTTTATTATCGGGAGCGAGAATGGGTGGAAGCTGGTAATAAGTTAGTTATGTTGGGAGTGCGCCAACCGGTGACAGAGGCAAATTTTAGCACCGTGCCAGAAAGTCAGACCGGTAAAGTAAAAATTGAGACACGTCGGCGGCGGCAATTCCAAGCAAAAGAAGAAATCAGGTTAGCCGATCGCTTCGGTGCGATCGTTTGGGAACAAAAGTTAGGTAAAGGAAAGGTAATTTACGCTACCACACCCCATCTTGCCGCCAATGCCTATCAGAACGAACCCGGTAACTATAAATTTTTAGCACAACTGGTGAGTGAAGGTAGTAAATCGATCTTTGTCGATGAATATATCCACGGTTACAAAGATAAAGAAGCGATCGTTGCAGAAGGCAAAGACAGTTGGATAACTTATTTAGCAAAAACGCCTTTGGTGAGTATTTTTGTGCAAGCAGGTGTTATCCTCCTAGTACTGGTGCTGGCTAACAACCGCCGGCTGGGACAACCCGTTACCCTGGCATCGCCAACAGTAGATAACAGCGAAGCTTACATTCAAGCCCTAGCTGGCGTTTTGCAAAAAGCTAATAGTAGCGAGTTTGTCGTGGAGGCGATCGGCAAAGAAGAACAAATTCAGTTGCAAAAAGCTTTGGGATTGGGGACGACACCGATCGATCGCGAAACTCTGATTAACGCCTGGGTACAACAAACAGGGCGTCCCGCTGCCGAACTGCAACAAGTGCTGGAATTACAATCTACAAAACGTCGAATTAGCGAGCAAGAGTTGCTAAGCTGGTTAGGAAAATGGCAAAGGGTTAATCAATTGTGATAAAAGTCGAAAGTCAAAAGTCAAAAGTCAAAAGTCAAAAGTCAAAAGTCAAAAGTCAAAAAAATAACTAATAACCACTGACAACTGACAACTGACAACTGAACACCAAACAAGAAACAATGAATAATGAACTATTTGCTGTCATCAATCGCCTCGCTCAAGCTCTCAATCAAATAGTCGTCGGTCAAAATACACTCGTACAGCAACTGTTAGTAGCCTTACTTGCGGGCGGTCACGTAATTTTAGAGGGCGTTCCGGGAACAGGGAAAACGCTATTGGTTAAAGTGTTGGCTCAACTGGTGCAGGCAGATTTTAGGCGGATTCAACTAACTCCGGATATTTTGCCTGCTGATATTATCGGCACCAATATTTTCGATTTGAATACTCGCAAGTTTACCCTCAAAAAAGGGCCTGTATTTACGCAGATATTGCTGGCAGACGAAATTAACCGGACACCGCCCAAAACTCAATCGGCGTTGCTGGAAGCGATGGAGGAAGGACAGGTAACGATGGATGGCGAAAGTTTGCCGTTACCGGAATTGTTTTGGACGATCGCCACTCAAAATCCCCTCGAATTTGAAGGCACTTATCCTCTACCAGAAGCACAATTAGATCGGTTTTTATTCAAGCTGGTTGTCGATTATCCGGACGCGGCGGCGGAAAAGCAAATGTTGCTAAACCGTCAGGCTGGTTTTCAATCGCGACGCCTGGATTTAGCTCGTTTAAAATCTGTAGCAACGGTAGAGGATATTTTATTAGCTCGTCAGAAAGTCAGCACAATTAATCTTGATGATAAAATAATAGATTATTTATTAGGATTGGTGCAGCGCAGTCGCCAACATCCCGATTTAGCATTGGGTGCGTCGCCGCGATCGGCTGTAGCTTGGTTGCAAACAAGTAAAGCTCATGCTTGGCTAAATGGCAAGGATTTTGTCACGCCCGATGATATTAAAACTGTAGCGCCGCCGCTATTGCGCCATCGTCTGATTTTAAGGCCGGAATCTCAGCTAGATGGGTTGCAAATTGATGCCGTGATTGCTTCGTTATTGAATCAAGTTGCTGTACCGAGGTGAGTTTAATGAATTACCCCTAAGTTTTCCCCGCTATCCATACCCACCACTAAGAGGGATGGGGAATTTCGCGGTTTTGTTAACATTGCAATGTTTGGCATCTAGAAATACTTACGAGGAATGACGCTTGGCAAATTGTCTTGAATCAGCTTGACAATTTGCTCAAATTGATATTGGTTAGCGAGTTCCATTAGACCAGTACTGAGTTGAGCGAGTTCTGGGGATAGTAGATCTACGAGTTTAGCGATCTCAGCATCATCTCCACATAGCGCAGCATCTTCTAATTGAGTCAGCCATTCTTCTGGCAATGCCGCCAAAAGCTTTGGATCGAGGGAAACTGCGGGAGAGGAAAGAGAGGATAGGGAAGAGGAATAGCGATCTTTTTCCTCTTCCCGATAGACATACTCTAAGCCCAGGTATTCCGCCATCTTGAGAAAAAGGGTTTGTTCTCGGAAGGGTTTGCTGATGTAGTCGTTGCAGCCAGCTGTGAGGGCGAGGGTACGATCGCTCTGGGAAGCCTGGGCGGTGAGGGCAATAATAATACTGTTCTGCCCACCTTCCATTGCCCGAATTTGCTTGGTGGCTTCGTATCCATCTAGCACGGGCATCCGAATGTCCATCCAAGTTAGGTCAGGTTGCCATTCTTGCCATAGTTCTACTGCTTCCTGTCCGTTGGTCGCTTCTTTTACCTGCAATCCCAATTGTGTCAGCAATCTGACCATCGGCAAACGATTTTCGGTGCGATCGTCAACTACCAAAATGCGATAATGCGGTTGACCGGGAGCTAACCCAATTACGAGGCGATCGTTGTGTTCGGGTATAATATTGACTCCGCTAGTTGCGGTGACGGGAAGGGTAAAGGTAAATGTACTTCCCTGCCCTAAAGTGCTGCTGACAGAAATTTCACCGCCCATCAGTTGCAAGAGTTTGCGGCTAATGCTCAGACCTAGCCCAGTACCGCTGGCCGATCGCTTTCCGGCTTGGGCTTGCACGAACGCATCAAAGATGGTATCAAGTTCTTCAGCCGCAATCCCTACACCAGTGTCAGTGACGGTAAACTGGAGAAGATGCCGAGTTGTAGTTGCTGTATCTGGATCGGAAGGCAGAGTTTTGACGTACAAAGTAATACTTCCCCGTTTGGTAAATTTGATCGCATTACTCAGAAGATTGAGCGAAATTTGGCGCAGTTTTTGCGCGTCGGCAAGAATAAATTGGGGAACTTCAGGCGCAATCTCGAAATAAAGGTCAAGTCCTTTAGAACTTGCTCGTTCTGCCAACATATTGCGGAGGGAATGCAGCAGCAAAATTAAGTCAAATTCGCTCTCTTCAATTGTGCTGTGTCCGGATTCGATTTTGGAGAGATCCAACACATCGTTAATCAAATTCAAGAGGTGATCGCCACTGCGACGAATTGTTTGCAGGTCTTCTTGCTGGCTGGGAGTTAGAGAGGGGTCGCGAGTCATTACCTGGGCAAATCCTAGAATCACGTTGAGGGGAGTGCGTAATTCATGGCTCATATTGGCGAGGAAGATACTTTTCGCCAAATTTGCTGCTTCTGCGGCTTCCATTGCCTGTCGCAGCGCCAGTTCTTTTTGCTTGCGATCGCTAATATCTTTCATGAAGCAGTAATGACCCAGGAATTGGTGCCGATCGTCGTAAGTTGCTACTATCACCAATTGTTTGTCAAAAATCGAACCGTCTTTGCGAATCCCTTTGGTTTCAACTTCAACTCTGCCGTCTTGCATCATCTGGCAATAGGCGGCAACCAGTTTTTCCAATTCATCCAGATGTACAGTATTTTGCCAGGGCATCCCGATCATTTCTTCTGGCTGATAGCCTGTCATGTCAGCATAAGCTTTATTGACGTAAAGGTAATGTCCTTGCCGATCCAGTTTGGAAATGCCGGAAAGGGCATTTTCCATCACCTGACTCATTTCTCGCAGTTCTGCTTCTGCTTGTTTGCGATCGGTGATATCTTCTGAAAAACCAAGCAGATAATCGGGTTGATTCCGATCGTCATAAATGGGAATCTTCACGGTATGCAGCCAACGTTTACCGAGATTGTGACTATCGATGACTTCTTCGCGAATATCTTGGACAGTGCCCTTGGCAAAGACTTCTTTATCCTTTTGTAGGAAAAAGTTTGCTTGTTCGATGGGAAAAAAGTCGCAGTCACTTTTGCCGAGCGCTTGTGCGGCTGAAATTCCAAATAACTGTTCGCTAGTTTTATTCCAAAACTGAAATACACCAAAGTTTTCAGGATGTCCATCCTTGACAAAAATCGCAACTGGTAGATGATCTAAGAGCGCTTGTAAGAAATTGCGAGTTTGTTGAATTTCTAACTCTGCTTGTTGTCGCTGGTGAATTTCCCTTTGCAACTTAAGATTGGCTTTTTTAAATTGATAGACTTGGCGTTCGCTAATTTGTATAAGATGCACTACTAAGGCACATAGCCAAACTAAAAGTAAGCCGCCTATTAACACGACATTTGGCAAAGGAGATTTCACCTTTGCTATTAATGTTTGACTGGGAGAAACTTCTATCCGCCAGTCTGCATTATATGCTCTAACTACAACTGTTTTCCGAAGTAAAGATTGAGATGCAATCCCTTCGCTATAAATTAAATCTGCGCTATCGTAAATGGCAATGTTATAGCCAATAGGCACTTTCAGAATACTTTTAAACAAATTTTGAAAACGAAATACTCCGAGAATAAACCCATCAAAACGTTTTTCTACAAATAAAGGAAATATTGCCAAAAATCCTTTTCCACCTTGAGCTAGTGAAATATGGCGCGTTAAGATAGGTTCGCGCAAATCGCGAGCTACCTGCAAAGTGATTTTGCGACGAAGTTCCCGACTCAAATCTAAGTTTTTTGCTGCTTCATTTCCCGCTAGCGGTAACACCCACCGCACTTTAAATGATGAATCGACCCATTCGATCGCTTGACAATCATAAAAATATTTTATATAAGCATCAGCATCGGCTTGCCAAAGAGCTTGCGATCTACCGCCACTCACTTGCCAGCGATTTGCCATTTGCCGAAGTGCCAGCATCCGTATTGATAATTCTTTGCTCAGTTCTGACTCGATCGCATTGGCTTCTTGTTGAATTAGCTGCTCAATATGAAGTTGTTCTTTGACGTTTAGTTGTTGCCATACAAGTAAAACGACAACAGAAGCCAGCATACCAAACAGGAGAGGTAGCAGTCTTTTAATAAGTGTTTGGCATAGGGTTCTCATTAGTTTAATCCGAGCGATCTCCATAAAGCATCGTGTATTTATAGTATATCAATATTTTATATTTATTGCTTTACATAGTAAATTAAATGTTCCAAATATCAGATTTGATAACTTAAAAAGTACAGTATCGATCGATTATAATAAATTGACAAAAAACGATCTAAGCTATGGACAGTATAAAGCTTGTTAAACTTTGGCGTCAGCATTCAGCCATCAGGTATCAGCGTATAACTTGGGGAGGAATTAACCGTGAGCAGTTTAACAAAAGATACGGGAAATTAAGCGTTCTCAGTCGCCTTGGCTGACGGCTGATAGCTGAATGCTTACACTTTGGCACAGCGCAAATTAAACATTTAACTTACCCCCTAACGAAGAAAGTTGTTTCTTTATACTTGCTATTGTAACCAAATTCCCAGATGTCGATAAACTCTTTCTGTGAAGTTCATAAACAGGCATTTCTTGCCAGCAGTGACGACAAAACCAATAGACATCTTGGTGGCGAATGTGACGCAGCATTTGATGCGAGCAGCAGGGACAGTCTGTCATAAAAACCTCGTTTATTAAAAAAGCAACTTTGATGACACGAGAAATATCAATTCTGCTTGAATAAGATGAGGGGCTCTCGCATTTGAGGGACAATCGATCGGCCAAAATCATAAATTTTATGGCCAAATGCTTTGGGCCTCTATGTCACAAAAATGCTTAACCGAGCAGTATTGCGAGAAACATAGTGTCGATCGAGAAGCGTTAAGCTCAGTTGCACCACGAATAAACTTACTGTAGAGCTAGAAAATAAAGATTTGGTAAAAAATATAACTTTGTTAATGTATAGAACAAAATCTAAATATTTCGTAATAAATTAACGGCAGAGAGCGCGAGATCGAGCCTTGATTTTTGATGGTACTGCAATCGCTCAAAATATGCGATAATGTTAAAAGCGTATGGCAAACACTGTTTCAGCAGTATAGATTGTCCTTGCGATCGATCTCACAATTTATCTTCCATCCCAAGGCATTGGCAATTTGAACGGTAAGCATGAGTGGATCGATCGGGTTCAAAATCACTACTTGCAGTTGATATCGTTGGAACCAAATTTGTTGGAAATCAACCCATTTCGATCTGAGCGCTAATAGCACCACAGGAATTCTCTCTGTTTCAGGTTGTTTTTTGAGGTGCTTGACAAATAGCAAACCGTCTATTTCATTTAGGCAAAATTCCAAAATAATAGCATCTGGCCGATCTAGACTTGCCTGTCGCAAGCCTTCTAAAGTTGAACTAACAGATCGCACGTTCCAACCGCCTAAATCAGTCAAGCAAGCCTGGACTATCTCCCGTATATTGGGTTCTTTGTGAATCAGTAAAATTCTGTTGGCGGTCATTTTAACTACTGATAAAGTATTCATATAGGTCAGCAGGAAAATTTTTCCTATGGGAAGTAAGTAGCCTGGAGTTACATAAAAAGAGGCTAGCTCGAAAAGGTAAGGAATTAATAAAGATTTTGTTCTATCTACAAACTATTAAAGTTATACTCCCATCCTAAAAGCTCTGCCACTTCTTCCGTCAGGATGGTGGGTCGGATCGGTTTGGCAATTACTCCAGCTACTCCCATGCGATCGAATCTGGCGCGATCGCTGGGCAACACTTTGGCTGTCAGCAGAATGACTGGGATAGATGAGTTTGCCGGATCGGATTGAAGGCGATCGTACACAGCAAATCCATCCATTCCCGGCATTGATATATCTAGCAAAATGGCATTAGGTCGTTCTGTTTTGAGGATCTCAAAACATTCTTCTCCCGATGCTGCCCCCAGTGTTTCCCATCCGGCTAGGTCTTCCAAACACGTCCGCACCAGTTCGCGGAGGTGTTCTTCATCATCAACTACGAGAATCTGTCTGTCTGTCATTCCATTTTGGATTTTAGATTTTGGATTTTACATTGATTTTACAATTGGATACTAGGTAGGGGTAGGGTAAAGAAAAAAGTGCTGCCTTCACCTAAGATACTTTCAGCCCATATTTTTCCACCATGCCGTTCGATAATACTGCGGCAGATTGCCAATCCTAAACCAGTTCCTCCTTTTTCGCGGGAATCGGAGGCATCTACCTGCTGAAATCGCCCAAAAATTAATTCTAGTTTATCCGCCGGGATACCCCGTCCCCGATCGCTGACTCGAAATAACACAAACTCGGTCTGATGTTCGATATTGATGCGAACTGTGGAATGGGCAGGCGAGAATTTTATCGCATTAGTGAGCAAATTTGTCAAGGTTTGAACGATCGCATCTGCGGCTGCCCATACTTCTGCATCGGTGGGGGTAAAAGAGAGAGAGATTTGTTGTCGATCGGCGATCTGTTGTATCCCGTTAACTGCTTGCTGGATCAAATCTGTAGCTTGGCAAACAGTTTTCTCTAGAACTGCGCTGCCGGACTCTAGCCGCTCCAAATCTAAAATATCATTAACCAGGTTGACTAAACGATTGGTATCGAGTAGGGCAATTTCGATCAGGCGTCGAAATTTTTCTGGTTTTTTATCGTAAATCCCACTTTCTAATAGTCCCAGTGACATTTGAATTGCGGTTAAAGGCGTGCGGAGTTCGTGGCTGACAATACCAATAAATTCGTCTTTAATTTTTTCAAGTCTTTGTCGTTCCGTGATATCTTCGCCAATGCTAATGGTTCCGATAATATTTCCTTCTGAATCTTGCAGGACAGTATTGTGCCAAGCAATCAATTTTTCTTCACCAGATTTGGTCAATATGGCATTTCGATAATAGAGATGGGAGTAGCCGTTCAGTAATTCCGAGAAAACGCTTTGAATTGATAGTTTAATAGAGCTAGGTAAAAAGTTTTCAAACCAATTCTTTCCTAAAACTTCTTGGCTAGTGTACCGTGTGAGGCTGAAGAAGAAAGGATTGGCGTAGTTGACATTTCCCGCTCGATCGAATCCGACGACGATCGACTGCACGTTATCCAATAGCGATCGCCAGCGTCGTTCGGCTTCTCGGATTGTGGCTTCTGCTTGTTGGCGTTCTTGCAGTTCGGTCTGAAGTTGTCCGTAGAGTTGGGATTGCTGAATGGCGATCGACAATTGGCTGGCAATTTGTTGGAGTAATTCTACTTCCCAGGATTGCCATTCGCGAGATGTTGCATTTTGGTAGACAGCTAATAAGCCCCAAAGAGTTTTTTCCGCAAAAATTGGAAAAATTGCATAACTTTTGGCTTGAAATTGTTCCAATAATTGGATATGACAGGGTTGCAGTCCAGCCCTGTAAATATCATTCACAATAAAGTTTTCGTTATAGCGGAAACGGCCTCCTTGAGTTTCTTGCAGATAGGTATCTGTCCAAACTTTTTGCCCCTCGCTTCCTACCAGTTTTAGCCAATTTTTACCAACTGATTCTATCACAAAATCGCCACTCCAATCAAGGTTAAAGCGGTAAACAACAGCACGGTCTGTTTGTAAGATTTCCCTTACTTCCGTAACAGCAGTATTCAGAATGATATTGAGTTCTAAAGATTGGCGAATCGCTTGAGTAACGCACCAGAGCAACTGTTCTTTTCTAGATTTCTGTAATAATGCTTTTTCCGCCTGTTTGCGATCGCTAATATCATTGTTAATTTCCAGTATCTTAATTACTTTAAACGCATCATCTTTTTGCACAACCCAACGGCTGGATACAGTAATAGGTCGATCGTCCTTAGTCAAATGAATAAGTTCTCCTTCCCAGTAACCTTTTGCCAACAGTTCGGCTTCAATTTCTGTCAAGGGCTGAAGAAATTGGGTTTTTAACAAACTGTGCATTTCTTGACCAAATGCCTCCGCTTTTGTCCAGCCATACATAGACTCGGCTCCCTGATTCCAAAAAGTGATAACCGAGTTTAAATCCCAGGTGATAATACTATCGTGGGCGAGGTCTAAAAGTTGCGCTTGTTCTTTTAATAATTGATAAGCTTGCTCTTTTTCTAGTAAAGTAACTAACAGGCGAGCGTTTACTTCGGTTAGTTCTTTTGTTCGTTCTATTACTCGTTGTTCGAGTTCGGCATTGAGTTTTTGTAAGGCAATTTGTGCTTGTTTGCGCTTAGTAATTTCTTCTGAAAAAATAATGATGCCGCCAATCTCCTCATTTCCCTTATACCAGGGAATTATTTCCCAACGAATCCACAGCTTCTGACCATCTTGCCGTTCCAAAAAATCTTCTTCGCATTGTTCGCTCGCCCCTGCTAAACAGCGTTGATGAATCTGTCTCCATCGGTCGGGAATTTCGGGAAATACTTCGTAATGCGAGCGGCCAATAATTGATTCCACCGATTCTACTTTGTAATCGTAAACCCAGCGCTGGCTGGCTATCAAATAATGCAAGTTGCGGTCAAATATGGCCACACCAGCCGGAACATATTTAAAAAATAAGTTTAGGGTTTTTTCCCTTTCTTTTAGGGCGATTTCTGCTTGTTTGCGCTCGGTAATTTCTTCGCAAACGGTACTGATACCAATGATGCGATCGCCATCTTTTAAGGGGAAAAAGTTCTCTAACCAAACTCGCTGCACCCCTGGTTGAGATGGAGTTTCCCCGCAGATTTCCACATTCAAAATGGGTTGCCCCGTTGCGAAGATGGAACGCAACAGTTGTTCGGCAGTATCGGCTAGATTCGGTAATAGTTCGGCCACTGTGCGACCGATATGTGCTTCCACAGAAAACCCGTTCATTTCTGCCAGTCGCTGGTTGATTCGCACGAAGCGGAGGTCGGTGTCCAAAACGCTCAAACCAATGGGAGCCGATTGGTAAATGGCTTCAATTTCAGCTAGTTGTCGCTGAAGTTGAATTTGAGTTTCTTGGAGAGAAATTTCTACCTGTTTGCGTTCCCTTAGTTCAGTTTGTAACTGCTCAAATAAATCGGCTTGTTGGATGGCAATTCCAGCTTGAATTGCTATTTGTCGGATCGATTCGATTTCATAATCTTGCCATTGGTGGGGAGCAGTACAGTGATGAGCAGCCAGCAATCCCCATAATTCATCTCCCACCAGAATCGGAGCAACCAAATTAGCTTTAACTTGGAGATTGGCCAAGAATTCAATGTGACAGGGATTCAGACCGGAATTATAGATATCCGATTTGACCGTGATTAAGCCTTTTTTGAAGGGTTCGACATATTGTTCGCCAATGCAAGGATCGTGGATTTGCAGGGGTAAAAGTGCCATGCAGCCGGCTTTGACCGACTCAACCACTACTTGACCGCTCCACCCTGGAGCAAACTGAAATACGATCGTCCGATCGCATTGCAAAAACTCTCGCATTTGCTCTACTGTAGTTTGAAGAATTGCTTGCAAATTGAGCGATTGGCGGATGCGCTGGGTCATTTCCATCAACAAGCGTTGTTGCTCGACTTGCTGATGCAGTAAGGTTTCTGTTCGCTTGCGATCGTCAACGTTCGCAACTGTGCCGATCATTCGCACGGCTTGACCTGCTTCGTCATCAAACCTTTGTCCTCGTCCCTCAACCCAGTGAAGGCTGCCATCTGGCCAAATGACGCGAAATTCATGCTGATAGATGCTTTTTGTTTGCAAAACTTGCTCTATCGCCTTATTTAAGTCTTGCCGATCTTCAGGATGGACACGCGCATCAAAGGTTTCGTATTTGCCATCAAAAGTCCCAGGTTCTAATCCCAATAACAGTGCGTGTTCCGGCGACCATTTGATTTCTCCCGTGACTAAATTCCAGTCCCACATCCCCATCCGCGCCGCCGACAAAGCTAACCCCAGTTGTGTAGCGCTATCCTCTAAAATCTCGGCATTTTGCTGAATTAATTGCTGATTGAGCCGCTCAATCTTTTTTTTGCTCTCCTGAAGATGGCTGGTGAGTAAATTAATGACTGTCCCAACGAGGAGAAAAATGCCTAACCGCAATATATCCCCCGGTTGAGCGGGCCAAAGTTGATCGACGGGGACAAAGAAATAGTCGATCGCCAGCATCGAAAGGACAACCGCAACACTTCCCGATCGAAAGCCGCCGTACCAAGCAGTGACTATGATGGCAATATAGAACAGCGGACTGATGATGGGTGCGAGCAGTAGTTCCAGCCACATAGACACCAGAAGTGCGATCGCCGTTGAGCCAATGGCAACTCCGTAGGCTAAAAATTGCCGATTAGATCTCATGGCTACCCTCTCTCCTTAGCCATTTGGCTAATAAATTTGATTTTCTTTACCAGTTTTTTACTTTTTGGCTTTAGGTTTAATATGTCGAAAATTCGGTGAGATAAAAATGTCGCCCAGAAAAGTCTTGTTTGTTCACAATAGTATAACTATTTCCGACCTTATGCAACATGGGTTGGAAAACATAGAATTTAGTAATATATCCAAAGCCAATTCACTTAAATCAATGCTAATGGAAATGTTACTTAATTCTCCGGAACTGATTGTTTTAGATTTTGATTTTTCAGATATGAATGGGGTGGAAGTTGTAAAAATTATCAGAAATTATTTAAATTTCCAAGCTGATGTAATAGTTTTTGTCAAGAGAAATTTAACTGCCTACGAACAAAGGATGTTGGCTGAATTAAAAGTCTCGAACATTATACATAAAGTATGTTGTTAAGCCAACTAAATACTATTTGACTTCCTAATTTCTAGCGCCAGCGAGTGCGCTCAATTCGACTGAGTACCCGTGTCACGAGTTCTGGCCCCAATACGGGTTTAGTGATGAAATCATCGGCTCCGGCAGCAAAAGCTTGACTGAGAGAGTCTGCATCGGTGTGAGCAGTCACAACTAAAATCGGTAAATCACCCTGCTGCACATCCTGTCGCACCACCTGGCACAACTCCAGCCCGCTGACTTGTGGCATCTGGAGATCCAGTATGATTAAATGGGGAGAAGTTTTCAGCAGCATCTGCCAAAATCGTTGAGGTTCGCTTAAAGCGATCGTTTCCAAACCCCAAGGCGTTAGCAATGCGGATAAGTAAGTTAGCATTGTTGGGTCATCGTCAACAATTAACACTTTGGGTTGTAAAGCTTGATTTTTAGGTAAAACGCGGGCGATGGCTCGAAAAATTTGTTCGCTCGTGGCAGGTTTATGTAGAAATTGTTTAGCGCCTAATCGCGATACCGCTAAGCGATCGGCAAGGCTATCTCGTGCGGTAAATACAATCACAGGAAGGTGAGGCGATCGCTCTTTTAGTTCTTGCAGCAGCATCAAACCATCTTCCTCTGTTTCTGGGAAACTTAAATCCAATAAAACGACATCGAGGACGGACAGAGCAAGGCGCGATCGTGCGGCTGCTAGATTGGGGGCAATTTCCATCTGCAATCCCCAATCTTCCGATTCCGCTTTTAATCGCTCAGTCAAAGCCGTATCATCATCGATCGCTAACACCCGATAGCGGCAAACAGTAGGAATCGGTGTAGCCGTAGATGTGATAGGTGGCTTAGCTAATTCCTCCTGTAATGCTGTCACCACTTCAGACAATCGAGTGATTTCTGCCGGCGCGAACGGGCGATCGTTCATGAGCAAATGTTCAGCCGATCGCGCCAGTTTCGATCCTTCGGGATAACCGAAAGAAGCCAGAGAGCCTGACAATTTATGGGCTTCCTGCTTTGCTGTTTGCTGTAATTGGGCTGCTAAATTTCCTGCTAATAATGCAGTTTTTGCCTGTGCCAATACAGCAATTTGTTGCTTAAATACTCCCTGAAACCGTTCTAATACTTTGTCGATCGCAGAGCGATCTCCCACAGAAGATTTATGTTTTCGGGTGTTATCTGTGCCAGAATTATCTACACTTGACGATGCCGGTTGGGGATAAGGCTTGAGTCGATATCCCATCCCATAAACTGTTTCGATCATTTCTTCGGCTAAACCGCCTGCTTTGAGTTTCTTTCGTAAATCTTTAATATGAGTAATAATGGCGCGATCGGTAGGCCCATCATCAAATCCCCACAGACGATCCAGAATCACACTGCGGCTGAAGATGCGATCGGGGTTTCGCATAAATAATCCCAGCAGATTATATTCTGTTGCTGTCAGCGAAATGACTTGTTCGCCAAAGGTGACTCGACCGGAATCGAGATCCAAACAAAGATTTCCCCAAGTTAAGGTAGTGGATGAATCCTTCCCCATACTTCCTGGGGGGAATGCGTTACTGCGTCGCAATAATGTCCGTATGCTTGCCAATAATACTTCCGTAGCGCAGGGTTTGCTGATATAACTATCGGCTCCTGCATCAAACCCTGCCACCACATCCGCATCGGAATCGTTTGCCGTTAGCAACAGGATCGGTTTGGGGTAGTTTTGCGATCGAAGTTGCCGACATAAGCTAATTCCATCTAGTTTTGGCACCTGGGCGTCCAGCACAATCACGTCATACTCAAGTGCAGTTGCCAGGTTTAGCCCAGTTTGTCCATCGCTCGCCACATCGATCGCATAACCATTTGCCTCCAACACCTTTGCCAGTGTAGCGCTCAGCAATGAATCTTCTTCTACTAACAGAATTTTTATGAAAGATTTCTTCATTGTCAATATGGGCTTTACAAAAATTACTGGAGAAGTCACCAGCTATACTCAGGTTTGGCGAACAAAGAAGCCACGAGCGATCGGCCTATGAGTTTGATGCACCAAAGGCAATCACAATTAAAAAAATTATATCAATTGCGGTACGATTGCTGAAAAAAAATTCGCCTACTTATGCTGGGCGACGATGCTGTGCATTGGCCACTATACTTTAGATAAATCCGGGTCTGTTACCTCCTTTTTCCGCCTCAATTTTCTTCTCCAAATCTCGCTTTCCCCGCTTCGACCAACAATAACGGGGGTAATCACAGCGGATTTAGTATTAGTGCGATCGCAAATTGTGGTAAACTACAGAAACTAAAATTTTGCACCGAGAGGCAGAGCCTCTATGCTCAGTAACACTACTGTAAGTGCGGAGGAATTTATGGAACAACTAGCCCAACAAGGATGTGTACCTTGTATTGGTGGTGAATCTGCCATCAGCGAAGCGGAAATTGCACAAATAAAGCCGCAAATACCCGATTGGAATATCGTTGAGGAAGAAGGGGAAGCGCGTCTGCAACGAGTTTACAAGTTTGCCGATTTTAAAACAGCGATCGCTTTCACTAATAGCGTGGGCGATGCAGCGGAAAAAGAAGGACATCACCCAGCTTTACTGACGGAGTGGGGTAAAGTAACAGTAAGTTGGTGGACGCATTCGATTGGCGGTCTGCACAAAAATGATTTTATCATGGCAGCGAAAACGGATGCGATCGCAACTGAGTTTATCCAAAAGTAAAATCAAAAGTCACGCACTCCCCCCGCACCCCCCGCACTCCCATCTCCCACGGAATCGAAAATGAGCAATCAATCCGAAACACCCATAGCTTTGTGCCGCACTCCCCTATTTGAACTGGCGGTAGAATTGAAAGCGCGGCTCACTCCCTTTGCCGGATGGGAAATGCCTGTGCAATATACTGGCATTACGCAAGAACATCAGGCGGTGCGAACAACTGCGGGTATCTTCGATATCTCCCACATGGGCAAGTTTACCGTCCGAGGCAGAGAACTGATTCAGAAATTTCAATATTTAGTACCTTCCGATTTAAGTCGCTTGCAACCCGGTCAAGCTCAATATACTGTCCTGCCGAACACCCACGGCGGTATTTTAGATGATATTATTTTCTATTACCAAGGGTCGGATGATTCTGGCGAGCAGTGGGGTGTAATTATTGTCAATGCTGCCAGTAAAGCAAGAGATAAAGCTTGGTTATTGGCAAACTTGGAATCGGCTAACGTTACTTTACAAGATCTCTCCAAAGATAAAGTTTTGATCGCCGTGCAGGGGCCGCAAGCTGCGGCATACCTTCAACCATTTGTCAAGGAAAATCTTACTCCCATCAAAGCTTTCGGTCATTTGGAAGCAACAGTATTGGATAAACCCGCTTTTATGGCTCGGACTGGTTATACTGGCGAAGATGGATTTGAGGTGATGGTTGACCCAGAAGTAGGGGTACAACTGTGGCGCAGTTTGGTAGCGGCGGGTGTGGTTCCCTGCGGTTTGGGTGCTAGGGATACCCTGCGTTTGGAAGCGGCGATGGCACTTTACGGTCAGGATATCGATGATAATACCACGCCTTTGGAAGCTGGGTTAGGTTGGCTGGTTCATCTGGATACGAAAGGAGATTTTATCGGTCGTTCTGTTTTGGAACAACAGAAAGCAGTTGGAGTGCAGCGTCGTTTGGTTGGTTTGCAAATGGAAGGACGCAACATTGCACGTCACGGTTATCCAGTATTGCACAATGGGGAAAAGGTGGGTGAGGTGACGAGTGGCAGTTGGTCGCCTACACTGTCAAGTGCGATCGCGCTTGCCTATGTTCCCACAGAATTAGCTCAAGTCGGTCAGCCACTGCAAGTAGAAATTCGCGGTAAGACTTATCCAGCTGCTGTGGTGAAAAAGCCTTTCTATCGTTCTGCTTCTCGGAACGGTTAATTTGGCAAAACCTCAAGAAAAGAAACCGGGTTTCTTCACAAAAATTCGAGGTGATTGGCTGGAATTGGCCAGAAAACCGGTTTCTAGCTCATCTGAGTTGGCGAGTAGGCGATCGCAAATAAATTATGCTTATTTTTCTAAAATCTTAAAATTTATTAACAAAAAATCAGTAGGTAAAATGGCGACTGCATCACAAGTACCGTTAAACAGCGATCGCAAGCTATGCTAAGAGTTTGTTAGAAAGTAAAAATGCCACCTTGCCAGCAATTTCTCAGGCAATGCGATCGGAAGCGCGTCAAGGGACAGAATTTTTAATTGAAATTTGCATTAGCTCAAACAAAACTCAACCGCAAACAAACCCTTTGACAGCTAAAATATCTGAATCATAGTTAGGCAAAATATGTTAAAAATTAATTTATTGAATCGCTCAGCATTACGCAGGCTTACAATTCTCGCTCTCATCCTCAGTGCGATCGTCGGTTGGGTGTGGTTCGCCATGATTCGGATGCCGGGAATTAGTTATCGCGGACAACTGCAATCTCTAAATTGGCAGGAAATCAAATTAGAAAAAGCCTTGCGTCAGGACGTGCAAAAGCTAGTTCGCGAACTGCAAGAACATAACTTTTCATCTTACAATAATTTGGTAGAGGTGGCTAACTTTTTAGAATCAAATTTAGCTAATGTCGGTTACAAAGTAGAACGTCAGCAATACCAGTTAGCTAACCGCAAGTACGATAACATTGAAGTAGAAATTACCGGCACAAAAACACCAGATGAAATAGTTGTCATCGGCGCTCACTATGACTCTATGCAAGGTAGTCCCGGTGCAAACGATAACGGTACTGGTGCGGCGGCTGTGTTGGAATTGGCGCGTGCATTTGCAGGTAAAAAAACTGACCGCACTCTCCGTTTTGTGGAATTTGTGAATGAGGAACCGCCTTTTTTCCAAACTCCGGATATGGGAAGCTTAGTTTATGCCAAACGCAGTCAAAAAGCAGGCGAGAAAATTGTTGCTATGCTCAGCTTAGAAACAATGGGTTACTATTCCGATAAAGCGGGAACTCAGAAATATCCATTTCCTCTAAATTTGGTATATCCTTCCTCTGGAAACTTTATTGCATTTATCGGTAATATTAAATCTGGAGACTTGGTGAGAAAAGCGATCGCATCCTTTCGTCGCCATGTCCAATTTCCCTCCGAAGGCGCAGCTCTCCCCGCGCAAATTCCCGGTGTCGGTTGGTCAGATCAGTGGTCTTTCTGGCAACAAGGCTATCCGGGAATCATGGTCACAGATACCGCTCCCTATCGCTATCCTTATTATCATACCGCACAAGATACACCAGATAAAATTGATTTCGAGAAATTGGCGCGGGTAGTCGCTGGTTTAGAAAGCGTTATTGCCGATTTGGTGATACTTGAGATTGACGAACCAGTTGAGCAAACTCGTGCAGAGTTTTAGTGTAGCGATCGCCCCCAAGCGAGATAAGATCTTCGTTATGATCCGCACCCTCTATCCATAAAAAACGCTTTGGTTGATTAGCAGTAGCAAAAAGCTGTTCTCCGTGCGAGAAAGGAATTACTGAATCGCTCGTTCCATGTATTATTAAAACCGGACAGCGTACCATTTTAATTTTATCAATATTGGCAAACTTATCGAAAGGTACAATAGGGATGCGCGTCACCACAAGAAACGCCTTCGTGAAAGCACTTTCCAAAATCAAACCCCCAACTGATTTGCGCGAAGCCAAATCCACCGAAGGCCCACCACCTACAGAGCGTCCGTAAACTATAATGTTTTGAGTTGGGATATTCAGCTTTCTTGTCAAATAATCGTAAGCCGTATCGACATCTTTATAAGCATTGCTTTCAGAAGGCGTACCCTGACTCGTACCGTAACCGCGATAATCGTAAGCAAATACAGAAAATCCCAATTCCCTTAATTCTCTCAATATAGGCAACATATCCCCCAAATCTTCCGCATTGCCGTGACTGTATAAGATAGTGTAAGTAGCTTTAGAATTGGGTAGGTAAATAGCCGATATTTGCACGCCATCAGCAGCAATCAGCTTCAAAATGTCCTTAGTGTCTTGATAGGTGGATGGTGGCGGTTTAAAAATCATCCAATCCGTGAAAAAGTAGCCGTATATACAAAGAGAAACATAAACAAAAATGATAGAACGTATCAGTCGTTTTAGGGAAAAGTCACCTATTAGTAAATGTTTGAGCTTTTGCTTATCCATTTTTAAATTTATTGGCTCTGCCGTTTTTGTGGCGATCGTAGGAACTTATCTAATCGTAGGGTGGGTTAGGCACGGGCAATAATTTTAGTAGTTTCGATCGATAATTTAGTTCCCGTGCCGTAACCCACCATCTCACTCAACTGTAACATTAAAGAACATTTTTACCCATAAATCCGCCACAGCCAATTTATTTAATAAAGATATAGAATAACCGAGTTTCTCAACAAAAAATCTAGTTTTTGAAGTTTAGACATTTGCGATCAACCCGGTTTTTGAAGCTCATCGAAGGATTTGCTGAAAACAAATCTTTCTAGAAACTAAAGGTAGTCCGAACAACAGGCACATAAGTTGTTGGGTTAGTCTTAAAGCCTTCGGGATTAAAAATCACAAACAAACCGGGAGTGATACTAATACGATCCGAGACTTTAAAATTGACATATCCCTCCACCTGATAAGGGGTAGCCGTTTCAGGATTATATGCTCTGCCGCCAGCTGAATCGCGAGAGAGAGGACTACCAAAAATAATCCCCGCCGTTCCTCCCTTGGTAAATAAATCCTTGAAATGAACCCCAACTAACCAACTCATAAAATTAGTCGAGGCATCAACATCAGTGAGATTACTAAAAATGTAGGTAAATGAACCAGCGAGAGTAACAGATGGATTCAACTTAAACGCAACAGAACTACCGAAAGTATCAAGTTGAATTCCTTGATTAGCAATTGCTACCAAACCTGACCCATTTGCCCGCGCTAATTCATTTGCATTGGGTGCAAACAAAATCGAGCCAATATCAGACGAACTCAGTCCCGTTCCCAAAATATTGATTTGGTGATAACTATGAGCGTAATTCAAACCAATATCGAGATTTTTGGATGGTTTAACTGTTAGTTGAGTTGCCGCCACGTAACTGCCATTAAAAAGACCCGCTCCTAGAGGAGTACCGGGAAATCCTTCATTAGTGGGAAGATTTGCTTGCACCGAGCCATATAATCCTCGCAAGTCTAATTTGTTGGAAATATTCCAGATAAATCCTGCGGCTGATGCTAATCCAGTTTGTGAAGTACCTCCAGATACCCGTTGCGCTGCTGGAAGATTGCTGAAGCGAGAAATAGATCCTTGTCCTTCTCCCGCAAAAGGCAGAATAGAGGGGAAAGCATCAGTTACTTCTGCATTAGTTCCTGCAAATAGTGTTAACTTGTTTGCCACAGGAAAAATGTAGAGCAATTTATAAAGATTGACGCTGTTGTTGCCACCAGTAGTTTCAAGAGTGGAAGGATTAACTGTTGGGAATTGCGGTTCGTAAGATAAGCGTACATTACTAGCATTTCCAAAAATTACATCGCCATAACCTAGTGTTCCAGCAAGGCTACCACCACTTGTAAAAGAAGGAAATGCCGCACTTGGTCCCCCACCAAAATTGTAAGCCTGAAGTCCTGTAATCAGTAAATCTTTGCCCGAAAAACTGGTTAATAGGTTGAGTCGAACGCGATTGTTAAAAACGATATTTGCATCTTTGCCTGCCTGGGGTATTGCCCCCGTCCCATCATTGGTATTATTGATAAATGAATTATTTCCGCCTGGGTAAGCAGAATAGGCACTCGCTACGCTAAAAATTGCTTCTCCACTCAACTTAGTTGTAGTTGAGAATTGTTGTCTTTCTAACTTAGCGGTACGAGTTTCCAGGACATCAACTCGCCCTCGGAGTTTTGTTAGTTCATCAGAAAAATCCTGCTGCAATTTTTCGATTGTAGCTAAGTCTTCTTTATCGATCGAATCTGGTTTTGTCGCTGCCACCAACTCAGTTATCCTGTTTAAACAGGCATTTAAACCCGCTGCAAATTCATAACGGGTAAGGGCACGATTGCCGCGAAAAGTTCTGTCAGGATAGCCCTCAATGCAACCATAGCGTTCCACCAAAGACTGTAGTGCCTGAAATGCCCAATCGGTCGGGTTCACATCTGATAGTTGCGAAACCGATGTAACTTGACTGAGTGGAGCTTCCGATGAAGCTAATTGAGCCAAAGCAGGAAGAGAGTTGAGTGGAACAACACTAAGCGCTAGGAAAGGAAAAAAAATTTTTCTGATACCTTGTAGATAGTAATTCACCTGCATTCCTCACACACAAAATCTAGCCATCGTAGTAATACTAAACCGTGGTTGACTATGATGCAATAACTATAGATTTAGAAAAAATTATGATAATCATCAATTATTGTCTTTTATAGATAAGCTTTGAGCGGGAAAGGAGTAAGCGTGTTTGGGATGGGGCTGATTTTCACTAGACATCTCCAAAAATTCTTGTGGGGTAGGCATCCTGCCTGCCGAGAGAGATTCTTTTCTGGAGAGGTCTACTGAAGGTTTTTGCCTGTCGGTACTATACCTTGACAAAAGAATTTAATTGTGCATACCTTTGAATAGCAGCGATCGCGATTTCCCTATGAAACAAAATTAAACAAAATTACTCAAATTGTAATCCTCAGAAGAAACCTGGAAGCGACGCTCCTTTAGATGTGGTAAAAAATAGCTCGAAAATCAAAGATGCAAGCCCGAAATCTGACTGTAATCAACAGCGATATCGCCATAAAAAGCTACCCAAATAGGTAATTGCCGATGACATTGTTACCTTTGCGATTTTGGCCTATCATAGGAACTACCTGGATTGGCTTATTGATTTGCTATCCTACAACAGCACAAATTATTCCAGATCGTACATTGCCTAGTAGTTCGATCGTCATCCCCCAAGGTAGTACCAGTTTAATAGAAGGCGGAACCACAACGGGTAGCAATCTATTCCACAGTTTCCAAGAATTTTCCGTGCCAACTGGCACTACGGCTTACTTTAACAACGCTTTGGATATTCAAAACATTTTTACTCGCGTGACGGGTGGCAATGTTTCAAATATTGACGGCTTAATTAAAGCCAACGGTGCTGCTAACTTATTTTTGCTCAATCCGAACGGCATTATTTTTGGCCAAAATGCCCAATTAAATATCGGTGGTTCATTCCTAGCAACTACTGCTTCAAGTTATCGCTTCGCTGACGGGATAGAATTTAGCGCCACCAATCCCCAAGCTGCACCGCTACTCACCCTCAGCATACCAATAGGCTTAGAATTGGGAGCCAATCCAGGGCAAATTATAAATCGTTCCAGAGTGGGATTGCAAGTGCAACCTGAGAGAAGTTTAAGTTTAGTTGGCGGCGACATTCAACTAGAAGGAGGTTTTTTGACTGCCAGTTCAGGACGAATTGAATTAGGCAGCGTCAAAGATAGCTTTGTTTTCCTCTCACCAAACTTAACATTGGGATATGAAAATATAAACAACTTTGGAGATATCCAACTTTCCGGAGGTGCTACAGTTAACGCTTCTGGTATTGGTGTTGGCAGTATTCAAATACGAGGTGGAAAAGTCACCTTACAGGAAGGTTCAACCCTACTTGACGAAACTTTGGGCAATATTGATAGTGGCGGTATCGATATCCAAGCGACTCAGTTAAGTCTGACAGATGACTCATTCCTTTCCACAACAACTCTGGGGGAGGGAACAGGAGGAGATATTAACGTCAGCTCTACTGAAAAAGTAGAACTAACTGGCGTGGGATTTCATAAATTTGAACAGATTGTTATCATCGGTGGCTTCTCTGGCTCACGTCGCCCAACTGACCGAGTAACTGGCTTTTTTGCCGGAACTCAAGGAGAAGGTACAGCGGGGAACATCACCATTGAAACCCCAGCATTGTTACTTCAAAATGGAGCAGCGATCGACAGTTCTGTATTTGGTAGCGGCAAGGGGGGTAATATCAATATCCGCGCCGCCAATTCTGTCGAATTAGTTGGTTCTGGTATAGTAAATACGATTGCGTTGAGGAGCGTGGGAGCCGGCGGGGAAATAGCGATCGATACCCAGCACCTGATTGTTCGAGATGCTTCATACATCACTACCACAACTTTCGGAAGTGGGAACGCAGGAAATATTAGCATAAAAGCTTCCGACTCTGTGGAATTACTCAGAGCTCCAGATGGGATTTTTGTGCAAACTGCGATCGCCAGTAACACTTTTGCTACAGGAAATGCTGGAGATATTACGATCGACACCCAACGGCTGATTATCCGAGATGGCGCGGGAATAACTTCTCTTAGTGACAGTCCGATCCCTGGGCGGTCAAATGCGGGAAGTGGCGGTTCTTTGACGGTGCGAGCAACACAAGAAGTGGAAGTGAGCGGTATTTCTGGGCTTTTAGCTAATGCTATACAGAAGAATAGCAGTTTCTTGAACAGTGGAACATATACATCTGCATCTGGTGGCAATCTCAGCATTAGTACCGGACGGTTAATTGTCAAAGATGGGGGAGTAATTTCGACGGCAGCTTTGAATACTGGGAGATCTGGAGACTTAACAATTAATGCCGATCGAAGCATAGAAATAGATGGTGCAATAGGTCAGCGTCGCAGCATAGTAGAAGCCTCCTCTGGCAGTATTGGGGGCAACCTAAATCCAAGACGAAATCCAGAAGCCACAGGCGATGGAGGCTCTGTTACTTTAGTAACACCTGAATTAATTGTCTCTGATGGGGGATTGATTAATGTCAGCAGTTTAGGTTCTGGGAAAGCTGGTACTTTGACGGTAGTTGCTGATGCAATTCGGTTGTCAAATGGAGGAGCGATCAATGCTTCTACACTTTCTGGTGCTGGGGGAAATATTATCCTGCAAACAGGCTCTTTGCAATTGCGTCGGCAAAGTCAAATTAGTACTAATGCTGGCAATGCAGATGGTGGCAATATCGATATTAATACAAACACTCTCGCCGCTTTAGAAAATAGCGATATTACTGCCAATGCTTTGTCAGGTCGGGGAGGTCGGATTACGATTACAGCAAAAGGTATATTTGGAACGAATGCGCGATCGCGCACAGAACTGCAAACTCTATTAAACTCTGACAATCTCGATCCCAGCCAATTGCCTACCAGCGATATCACCGCCATTTCCCAACAAGATGCACCCCAACTACAAGGGACTGTAGCTATCAACACGCCGGATGTCAACCCCAGTGCTGGTTTGCTGGAGTTGCCAGTGCAAGTTGTCGATACCTCCGATCGCATTGCCTCTAGCTGTTCCTCCCGCCGGGGGAATCAATTTGCGATCGTGGGGACTGGCGGACTGCCAACAAATCCCTACGACTACCTCAGCAGTAACACTTTTTGGTTAGAAAAGCCGGTATTCGGTACTGGGGAAAATTCTTCACTCACTACCCACTACCCATTACCCACGACCCAAATTGTGGAAGCTTCTGGATGGACGATCGCCCCAGATGGCCAAGTTACCCTCACTGCTGCTGCACCCACGGTGACGCCACCTTCCCTAAATCCCCCTTCGTGTGCGGTAATAGAACTTGAGTAAGAGCGATCGCAACCGAGAAAAGTAGTACACTAAAAAGCTGTTCGAGTCAGCTTTGAGCAGAAAGAAATCGATAAACCCGTATTAATAACCAGCATCTGCCAATTTTTGCCTGCGTGCAAATACTGAATCTGCTTGCGAAGCTACCTAAAACTGAATGTTTTACTTGCATAGTGAGGAAGTGAAATGTCTCTAGAATATCCCGATGACCTGAAGTACCTCGACAGCCACGAGTATGTGCGACTGGATGGCGAGATTGCGACGATCGGTATCACCGCCTTTGCCATCAAAGAACTGGGCGATATAGTATTTGTGGAATTCCCAGATATCGGCGAAGCGGTGACAAAGGGAGAACCTTTCGGAAATGTTGAGTCGGTCAAAGCAGTTGAAATGTTAAACTCCCCAGTCACGGGTACTGTTGTGGAACGCAACGACCCCTTGTTAGATGACCCGGAAGTTCTGGGGGATGACCCCTACGGGGAAGGTTGGTTAATTAAGGTTCGCGTCAATGACCCAGGTGAAGTAGACGATGCTATGACTGCTGATGACTATCGCGCACTGGTAGATGGCGATTAGGGATTTTAAGTAAAGTAGGGTGGGCAATGCCCACGATCGCGGAAGCGATTTGTTAACACTGATTTTACTAGACATTGCTCACCCTACTTTTCCTACCTTTCCTATATCCTTAAATTTTTGAATTCTTGTTACAAAGTAATAAGGAGTCAATTCTAGAGAGGAAATTGTGGTGACTTATACCACTTATACGCAATCTGGCAGTCAGCAGCAATTAGCAGAAAACAAAATAGAGTCAAGTTCTTTTCTGTGGCGGCATATAGGGCCGACTCCCGCTAAAATCGAGCAAATGCTCAAGTTATTGGGACTGCCGACCCTAGATGCTCTGATCGATCGCGCCGTACCGCAAGCAATCCGGCTGAAACAAGCGCTACAATTACCAGCAGCCCGCAGCGAGTACGCAGCCTTAGCTGAATTAAAAGAAATAGCCTCGAAAAACCAGGTGTTTCGATCGCTCATCGGTATGGGCTATTACAATTGCATTACCCCACCCGTCATTCAACGCAATATCCTCGAAAATCCCGGTTGGTACACCGCCTACACCCCCTATCAAGCCGAAATCGCCCAAGGACGACTCGAAGCGCTGCTGAATTTCCAGACAATGGTAATTGACTTGACCGGCTTAGAAATAGCCAACGCTTCTTTATTAGATGAAGCAACAGCAGCCGCAGAAGCCATGACCATGAGTTATGGTTTATCTAAAAATAAGGCAAAAGCTTTCTTTGTTTCTCAAGATTGCCATCCGCAAACAATTGAAGTTTTGCAAACCCGCGCCAAACCCCTAGACATTGAGATTATTATCGGAGAGCATCAAACATTTCCATTTGAACAAGCAATTTTTGGCGCAATTTTGCAATACCCTGCCAGCGATGGCACAGTCTGCGATTATAGTGCTTTTATAGAAAAAGCTCATGCAGCCGGTGCATTAGTAACAGTAGCCGCAGATATCTTGAGTTTGACTCTCCTAAAACCACCCGGAGAATTTGGTGCAGATATCGCCGTTGGTAGCACCCAACGCTTTGGAGTTCCGCTGGGATTTGGTGGCCCCCACGCAGCTTATTTCGCCACAAAAGAAGAGTACAAACGACAAGTTCCCGGACGAATTGTTGGCGTTTCCAAAGATGCCCAAGGGAAAACAGCATTGCGTTTGGCTTTGCAAACTCGCGAACAGCATATCCGCCGGGAAAAAGCAACAAGCAATATCTGTACCGCTCAAGTTTTGCTGGCTGTAATCGCTTCTATGTATGCAGTTTATCACGGGCCGACAGGAATTAAAAAAATTGCTGAAAATATTCACAAGCTCGCCGTAATTCTGGCAGAAGGGTTGCAGGAATTAGGATACGGAATTGGTTCAAAACAGTTCTTTGATACCCTACGGGTGGAATTGGGAGAACGGGGATTAGAAGAAATTCTAGAAGCTGCAAAAAACAGGCGCATTAACTTGCGTGTATTGGATGAACATACTGTAGGAATTTCCCTAGATGAAACCACTACAGTCGAAGACATAATCGACATCTGGCAGATTTTTGCAGGTACGCAACAACTGCCCTTTACGTTTTCAACTTTTTACCATTCTGAGTTTAAAGTTCAGACTTCCCTTGTCCGCACTAGCAACTATCTCACTCATCCCGTCTTTAATAGTTACCATTCTGAAACAGAACTTCTGCGTTATTTGCATCGATTGGAATCCAAAGATTTATCGCTAACTACATCGATGATTCCCTTGGGTTCTTGTACGATGAAGCTGAATGCAACAGCAGAAATGATTCCGGTAACTTGGCCGGAATTTGGCAACATTCATCCGTTTGCACCATCATCGCAAACGCGAGGTTATCAAGTTTTGTTCCAACAACTGGAAGAATGGTTAGCGGAAATAACTGGATTTGCCGGAATTTCTCTGCAACCGAATGCAGGGTCGCAAGGCGAATATGCAGGTTTGCTGGTAATTCGTCAGTATCACGAAAGTCGGGGCGAAAGTCATCGCCATATTTGTTTGATTCCCGAATCTGCCCACGGAACAAATCCGGCCAGTGCGGTAATGTGCGGTTTTAAAGTAGTTGCCGTTGTTTGCGACAAACAGGGAAATATTGATGTAAACGACCTCAAAAATAAAGCCGAAAAATATAGCAAAGAACTTGCTGCTTTGATGGTGACATATCCATCAACTCACGGTGTTTTTGAGTCGGAAATTAAGGAAATCTGCGAAATCGTTCACGCCAACGGCGGACAAGTTTATATGGATGGGGCGAATATGAACGCCCAAGTGGGATTGTGCAGTCCGGGTGATATTGGCGCGGATGTTTGTCATTTGAATTTGCACAAAACTTTCTGCATTCCTCACGGTGGCGGTGGGCCAGGAATGGGGCCGATCGGCGTTGCCCAGCATTTAGTACCTTTCTTACCCGGTCACTCGGTTGTGGAATTGGGGGGTAAAGAAAACATCGGTGCTGTTTCCGCTGCGCCTTGGGGTAGCGCTAGCATCCTGGTGATTTCTTGGATGTATATTGCGATGATGGGTGGCGATGGTTTGACGGAAGCAACTAAGGTGGCAATTCTCAATGCTAATTATATTGCGCGTCGCTTGGAATCTTACTATCCAGTTTTGTATAAGGGAGAAGCTGGTTTTGTGGCGCACGAGTGCATTTTGGATTTGCGATCGCTCAAAAAATCCGCCAGTATCGAAGTAGAGGATATCGCCAAACGTTTGATGGATTACGGTTTCCATGCCCCTACTGTATCATGGCCTGTGGCGGGTACGGTGATGGTGGAACCGACGGAAAGCGAATCGAAGGAAGAACTGGATCGTTTTTGCGATGCGATGATTACTATTCGCCAGGAAGTTGCGGAAATCGAAAGCGGGAAGGCAGACCCTCACGATAATGTGCTGAAAAATGCACCGCACACGGCAGAAGTTTTAATTGCTGACGAATGGAATCATCCCTATTCTCGCACTCAAGCTGCTTATCCCGCACCTTGGACTCGCGAACATAAATTCTGGCCGGTGGTGGGACGGATCGATAATGCGTTTGGCGATCGCAATTTTGTCTGTGCTTGTTTGCCGATGGAGGCGTATTCGTAAGACCCCACCCCCAAACCCCCTCCCCGTCTACGGGGAGGGAGGGGGCTAAGAAAAAGCACGATATCGATCTAACCGACATTCCCCACTCGCAAGAGTGTATATGACAGTGCGGAATGTGGGATCTAACAACAAAAAAGCGATCGAATTGTGCGATCGCTTTTTATCCCTCAGACCCCATCACTTTTATGGGGAAACTTATTTAATTCGATCTAAGAAACTAGCCGCAATTTCCGACTAGCTGATGACATTCTGCTTCCAGCATCCGTAGCAAATCGCGATCGCCCCGGTTTTTCGCTACTTCCAGGCGATACTCTAGACGGCGACGAATATTAGCGAGGTGAATTTCTTCCAAGTCATCTATAACTTTGTGGCCTCTACCACAACTTGGCACAACTCTAGCAGGAGTTTCTTCTGCTGATGGTGCGGCAAAGCAAGCTTCTGCGTTGGCGCGAGGATCTTTACAGTAGCTAGCGCCGCGATACTTTAACTGAGGCGTTGGTTGCGGTACGGGAATATGTCTGGCATAGCGGTAGTTCCAAGCTTGACCCCGGTATTTGCCGCCAATTTCGCCTTCAGTCATTTCGACGGTAGGTAGATCGTTTTGGTAGATGGCACCGCGATAACTGAGTTGCATATAGTCGGCCTCCTAAAGAGTTATGTCAAACGGGGTTAAATAATGTGACTCCTTTGTGAATCACTGTTTATTAGAGTAACGCTCTGTAAGCTCAATTTGGTGTGATCCCCGACACAAATTAGGAAAAGTTTTGTAAATTTCTGTATCTTATGTTACCGTTTTCTAGAAAATTGGCCAAAAGTCAAAGGATGATGACAAATCCCTACCTTGGTAGATGTCAATCCCGCGCTCATAGCGGGAAAGCGACTTGATAGAATACATCTGCTGTAGGGGCGGGGTCACCCCGCCCCTACTTTCAACCAATAATGACAAGCCCTCAGCCATCAGCTTTTCCGACGCCGAATGCTCTCTGCTGATTGCTGAAAGCTGATTGCTAACCCAGCATCCCACTTTTCTGTAACATATACAAACATTTTCCAGCATAAACCCGGAAGACGCAGTACTGAGTAATTTGGCTTATTCTGGGTGTTAGGTCAGGTTTTTTTGGCGTCGCTCAACGACTTGAGTTAGACCAGTTGAGAAATAACCTATAGAATCCCTGTGTTAAATTTCAGCGTTTGAATTTTATTTGAAAAACAATAAAGACCTTGTAATCTTTGGCCTTAATATAAATTAATAAAATTTAAATTCTTGCTCCATACATTGTTTAATTAAATATTTTTGGGAGATCGAAATTACAGTTATAGGTTGCTGGCAACAAAAAGGGAGCAGAAATATGTCAGGTAAAATTTGTCATTGGGGAGATGTTTTAATCAGATAGTCAATGTTTCCAAAGATATGAAAAATAGTGATAAGATAATAAAA
Source organism: Aerosakkonema sp. BLCC-F183 (assembly GCF_041929145.1). Taxonomy (NCBI): domain Bacteria; kingdom Bacillati; phylum Cyanobacteriota; class Cyanophyceae; order Aerosakkonematales; family Aerosakkonemataceae; genus Aerosakkonema; species Aerosakkonema sp. BLCC-F183. The sequence continues at coordinate 45,186 of NZ_JBHFNU010000099.1, forward strand.
TCGCTCAGTTATGAGTTTATGGTTAGCATTTACCAGCCTTCATCCTTGAGATCGATCTTTGATGCCGAGCAGCAGTTTGTTAAGGTTGACAGGAAAACTCTGCTGCTAGAAGGGCTCGCCCAACTCAGTCAAATTAATCATCGCTTTACTACATCAGATAATTCGACTAATTTAAACACTCCGATTTACTGTGGCAACAGTTGTATATTAATTGTCGAAGATAATGAGCGATTAATTGGCATTATAACTGCACGCGACATTGTGAGGATGATTGCACAAAAGAGGCAATTAAAAAAACTAACAGTTGCACAAGTGATGACTCATCATCCGATCGCTTGTAAAGTCGCCGATCTGGAAAATCCATTATTATTAATTCAGGTAATGCACCAACAAAAGTTTCAGCATTTACCTGTTGTGAATGAGCAATACCAACCGATCGCAATTGTTACCCCTGCCACTATTGGAGATATACTTCAAACTGCTGACCTGTTGAAGCTGCGTTTTGTCGAAGAAATCATGAGTCGGCAAGTGATTTATGCCAGTCCCAAAATCTCTATTGCCAAACTTGCTCAACGCATGACTCGCCAACAAGTAAGCAGCATTGTTATTGTTAAAAAAACTCGCACCAACGCCATTTATCCCTTGGGCATTATTACCGAACAAGATCTTGTTCAGTTGGCAGCTTTACAAATGCGACTGGATGAACTGCGGGCGGAAAGAGTAATTACACCTCTGTTTACAGTAAAACAAAAAGATTCTCTAGGGTCAGCACATCAAGAAATGCAGACTCGGCGGATTCGCCATTTAGGAGTTGTTAACCCGCAAGGAGAACTGGTGGGAATCTTGACACAAACGAGGATTTTACAAGCAATAAATCTGGCAGAAGTTCAGCAAGTTATTAATGCTCTACAATTGCAAGTACAAACTCTAAAAGCTGATAATGCTCAACTTTTGGAGCGAGCCAATCAAGAATTAAAACAACAACTAGACAAGCAAGCAACTCTTTTAGTGAGTCAAGCCGATCGCGAAAAATTACTCTTCGATATTGCCTTGAAAATTCGCTCATCCTTAGACTTAGAAACCATACTCCAAACAACAGTAGAAGAAGTTCGTAAACATCTGCAAACTAATCGAGTTATCATCTACCGCTTTGAGACAGATTGGAGTGGAAAAGTTGTAGTTGAATCTGTAGAACAGCCTCAATGGTCTATTTTACATGAAGTTGTGCGGGATGAATGTTTTGAGCCAAGTTGGTTAACTGCTTATCAAGAACAGCAAAGTAAAGCGATCGCTGATATTTATAACGCCAATTTAAGCACGTGTTATATTCAGTTTCTCGAAAATTTTAAAGTTCGGGCAAATTTAGTTATCCCTATCTTAGTCGATCGAACATTATGGGGTTTACTCGCCGTTCATCATTGCACAGAACCTCGAATTTGGCTAACTGATGAAATTCTATTTTTAGAGCGATTGTGCATAAATTTAGCCATCGCTATTCAACAATCTAATTTATTAAAACAAGCCCAACAAACTCAAGTAGAATTAGAACTTCAAGTCCAATCTCGCACCAACCAACTTCAGCAAGAACTCATCGAACGTGCCTCTGTTGAAGCAAAAGTGCTAGAACGTCAGGAAATTTTACGCAGTTTTTATGACTCTTCTCCCATGATGATGGGAGTTGTCGAACTTTTAGATAATGATATTTTGCACCTTTTTGATAATCAATTTACAGCTAATTTTTTCGGCACAACGCCAGAAGCTTTAGCCAATAAAAAAGCCCGCGATCTAGGTGTTGCAGAACCTGCTTTACAACAATGGATAACCCATTATCAACAAAGTCGAAAACTGGGAAAACCTGTCCGGTTTGAATACCAACACATCACTCTAGAAAAAAGTTATTGGTTGCTGGCAATTGTTAGCTACATTGGTATTGCCGAAAGCGGTCGTCCCCGTTTTTCTTATATTGTTGAAGATATAACCGAATATAAACAAATTCAAGCTAAATACACTCGCTTATCCTATTTATTAGATTCTAGTTTTAATGAAATTTATGTTTTTGATGCAGAAACATTGAAATTTGATTATGTCAATCAAGGAGCGCTGAATAACTTAGGTTATAGTCGGGAAGAAATGCGGCAAAAAACTCCGGTCGATGTTAAAGCAATAACACTAGAGCAGTTTCAAGAAATTATTCATCCCCTAGTTAGTAAACAACAAGATAAAATTACTTTTCAAACCGTTCACATTCGCGCCAATGGAAGTCAATACCCAGTAGAGGTACATTTACAACTAAGTGAATATCTGGGCAAACAAGTTTTTCTAGCTATTATTCTGGATATCAGCGATCGCCAACGCACAGAAAATGCCCTCAAAGTTGCTCAAGCTCGGTTTTTCGGTATTCTCGATATTGCCAAGGATGCGATTATTTCCGTTGATTCCCAACAACGGATTATTATCTTTAATCAAGGAGCAGAAAAAACCTTTGGCTACACTGCACAGGAGATGATCGGGCAACCCTTAGCTCGACTGTTACCGGAACGATTTGCTACAGCCCATGATAACTATGTTGCTTCTTTTGCTGATTATAAAGGTAGCGCTAGGCGGATGGGAGAGCGAGGAGAAATTTGGGGAAGGCGAAAAAATGGTGAGGAATTTCCCGCAGAAGCCTCTATTTCTAAACTCACTCTCGATGGTGAAACAATTTTTACGACAATTTTGCGAGATGTAACCCAACGTAAACGAGATGAAGTCGCACTTTCACAATTAGCTGCACTCGTCAATTCATCTGAAGATGCCATTATTAGTAAAACGCTTGATGGGATCGTCACCAGTTGGAATGCTGCCGCAGAAAAACTGTTTGGTTACACCGCGTCAGAAATTATTGGTTCTCAGATTTCCCAAATTATCCCTGTAAACTTGCGCTTTGAAGCTGAAAATATTTTAGATAAAATTCGCCAAGGTCAATCCGTACCGACTTATGAAACAATCAGGCAGCGTCGGGATGGTTCCTTAATCAATGTAGCTTTAACGGTTTCTCCGATTCGAGATCGAACGGGTCGCATTGTGGGTGCTTCTAAAATTGTGCGCGATATTAGCGAACAGCAAGCGGCGCTGCGCGATCGCAAAGAAGCGGAACTCGCCCTCAAAGAAAGTGAAGAACGCTACCGCGTCCTCGTTTCTCATGCCCCAGTGGGTATTTTTCAGACCGATGCTGAGGGAAAATGCGTCTATGTGAATCCACGCTGGACGGAAATGACCGGACTTTCCCTCTCAGAAGCGTTGGGAGAAGGTTGGGTGCAAGCACTACACCCGGATGACCGAGAGCAGATTTTTGCCGAGTGGGTGCAAGCAACCGCAGAAAAACGACTTTTCAACCTAGAATATCGCTTTCGTAAACAAACCGGAGTAGAAGTCTGGGTTTCTGGACAAGCGATCGCAGTGCGGGATGAAACAGGTGCGGTTAAGGGCTACTTCGGTACAGTAATGGATATCACAGCACGCAAGCAAGCAGAAGAAAAACTGCGCCAAAGTCAAACTAATCTCGCCGAAGCCCAACGCATCGCCCATCTGGGCAGTTGGCAACTTGATTTAAGAACGAAAGAAAGAATTTGGTCTGATGAAACCTTCCGCATTTTTGGCTTAGATCCCAACGGCGCTGCACCCACTCAAGCAGCCTTTTTACAAATGGTTCATCCTGACGATCGTCAGCAAATTCAACATTGGCTTCAACAACTGGAGTTTAGACTAACCGCGCCCTAAAGCGCGGTTAGTCTAAACTCCTATAAATAAAAGTAAAAAGATAAAAAACAGTCGTACAAGTGTACTAATGACACAGGTACGACTGTTTGGTAGAAGCTTAAAGTTGTACCAC